>NZ_CP146275.1:2178812-2482075 GCF_037044555.1 Pelagibacterium nitratireducens | reverse complement strand
TGGCTGCTGCCGTCGTCCTGCCGCGCAGCGTGACTTCGATTGGCATTTGCTGGAGCTCGAACGTCTGTGTGCGAACCGATACCGAGGCACCCGAAGCGCCGTTCGTCTCGGCCACCCGCTCGGCAACCGTCATCCGGGCCTCTTCGACTTCCTCCTCGGAATGTTCGGGAAGCACGCCGGCCTCAGCCAACGCCGTCGAAATTGGGCCATGATCATCGCCTTCAATCAAGCCGATAATCGAGCGTTCGCCGTTTCCAGGGCCCTGTCCGCCCATCACGAACGACCCGGTGCCCAGCCAAATGGCGGCGCCGGCAAGAATGAAAAGTGACAAACCGAAAGATTTAAGAAATTGCATTAAACAGCGCCCTCTATTCTGCTGCTTGCTGCCCGAGGCGCGCTTGATTTGGTCGCGCTGAGGCAATTAAGGCATTCATGTGGGTATGGAGATGCCGATGCGCAACTTCAAGGCAGGTTATGCCATGGCCGATCACCCATGCGTCGTTGGCATGGCTCGTGTCGTCACAGGAGTCGGCCTGCCGTTGCAGCTCTTTGAGCTCGGCAATCTGGGAATCGAGATAGGCGAGCCTGTCCTCGATACGTGATCTGACCAGATCGGCATCAAGCAGGTGCGCAAAACGGGCAAAAAGCAGGAAAGGGCTGCGAAAGATATCGTCTCCCAAAGGTTCATGCAGCGCATCACAGAATGCAGCCCGGCCGGCCTCGGTAATGGAATAGATTTTTTTGGATGGCTTTCCATCCCGATGCTCTATCCGCGAGGTTACGAGCCCATCGTCTTCGAGCTTGGCGAGCGCGGGATAGATCGAGCCGAAGCTGGCCTCGACGAAATAAGCGCCGCCGCCTTCGGTACAAAGCTTGCGAATTTCATAGCCGCTCGCATCCTGAGTATAGAGGAAGGAGAGGCATAGGGTACGAACGTTCATGTTCTATCAATCATATGCCGAACGAGAATATGATGGCGCTATATATTAAGCCGCCGCGCTTGCCAAGATATACGACGAAGAGCCGCACCTCGATCAGTTCGTGTACGATGAAAGTTCTTACGCTCGAATGAGAAAACGGCGTTAATCGATGCTTATGTCGAGCCCAAGGTCCAGCGGGACCGATGCACTTGTGATCCGGCTGGTCGAGATGTAGTCGACGCCGGTCCGGGCGATGGCGGCAACGCGTTCAAGCGTAACATTGCCCGAAGCCTCCAGCTTGGACCGTCCTGCCGTGATGGCAACGGCCCGGGCCAGTGTGTCTTGATCCATATTGTCAAGAAGGATCGCGGCCACACCGGCGTCCAGCGCATCCTGGAGCTGGTCGAGCGTATCGACTTCGACTTCAATCGCGACAAGATGACCAGCAAAGGCTCGAGCAGCCGCTATCGCCGCAGATACGCCGCCAGCGACGGCAATATGGTTGTCCTTGATGAGGATGGCATCGTTCAGACCGAAGCGATGATTGTGGCCGCCGCCACAGCGGACGGCATATTTTTCCAGCGCTCGTAGGCCCGGCGTCGTTTTTCGCGTGCAGCAGATGTGGGCGTTGGTGCCCTTGGTCTCGAGCACGAAGTCTCGGGTCAGAGTTGCGATGCCACTCAAATGGGTCAGAAAATTGAGCGCGGTGCGCTCGGCTGCCAGCAGATTGCGCGCATTGCCGCGCACCTCAAGAATGGCCTCTCCCGCCGCGACCACGGAGCCATCGGCAACAAATCTTGTTGTGTCCAGGCCCGGTCCGATCAGCGAAAACGCGGCAATCGCGCACTCGAGCCCGCAAATCACGCCGACACCGCGCGCATTGATGGTCGCGACCGCCTTTGCGTCCGGGCCGATCGTTGCCTGGGAGGTGATGTCGCCCGCCTCTCCCAGATCTTCAAGAAATGCAGCTTTGACGGCCCGCTCGATAATATGGGGGGGCAGGGCGGGAAGATAAGCGCGCATCATGATGAAAAGACACCCGGATTTATAAGATTGTGTTCGCCCACATTGCGGATGTCCCGCTCCCCGCAAAGCGCCATGGTAACGTCGAGTTCCCTGCGGATGATATCGAGCGCCTGTTCGACCCCCGCTTCGCCTCCGGCGCCAAGACCATAGAGCCAGGGGCGTCCAATATAGACGCCCTTGGCGCCCAGGCACAGTGCTCGCATGACGTCCTGACCCGAGCGTATGCCACCATCCATATGAACTTCGATTTTGTCTCCCACGGCTTCAATGATGCCAGGCAGGGCCGCTATGGACGATGGTGCGCCGTCCAGTTGTCGTCCGCCATGATTGGACACGATGATCGCGTCCGCGCCCGAAGCGGCCGCCATGCGCGCATCTTCGGCGTCCATGATGCCCTTTAATATCAGCTTCCCGCCCCAGCGCTCCTTGATCCATTCGATATCGGACCAATTGAGCTTGGGGTCGAATTGCTCGGCCGTCCACGAAGCCAGAGAAGAAATGTCGCCAACATTATCGGCATGGCCCACGATATTGCGGAAGGTATGACGTCGTGTTCTGAGCATCGACAGGCACCATTGCGGCCGGGAGGCCAATTGCCAGATGGTGTTGAGATTCACACGGGGAGGGGCCGAAAGTCCGTTGCGCGCGTCCTTGTGCCGTTGCCCCAGGATTTGCAGATCGAGCGTCAGGACCAGGGCCGAACAATTGGCGGCTTTGGCTCTGTCGATCAGATTATACATGAATTGCCGGTCGCGCATCACATAGAGCTGGAACCAGAACGGGGCACCATCGGTAGCCTCTGCAACGTCCTCGATCGAGCAGATGCTCATCGTTGATAAAGTGAACGGTATGCCGAAAGCGCGCGCCACTTTGGCGCCGAGAATTTCACCGTCGGGGTGCTGCATACCCCCAAAACCGGTGGGCGCTATGGCGACAGGCATCGCGACGTCTTGCCCGATCATTGTCGAGGCCAGCGAGCGATTGGTCATGTCGACGGCAACACGCTGGCGAAACATTATCTTGGAAAAGTCTGCTTCGTTGGCGAAGTAGGTGCTTTGGGTCCACGATCCGGAATCGGCATAGTCGAAAAACATCCGAGGTACGCGTCGCTTCGCACGTGCCTTCAGCTCTTCAATTGTCTGCGCCGTAAAACCCATTCGCCCGCCTCTCCCACCATTGAGCATCTTTATGCACTCAATAGCGGGACACAAGGTCAGGGAAAAGCGCCATTATGCCAAATGCCAACCGAACCGACTGGGGTCAGTTGCCCTCGACGGACAGGCCCTGGTCGTTGAGTTCGATTTGAACACCGTCAGGCTGGGATTCCTGTTGGTAGGCGTAAATGGCAAGGCCGATAACCACAACGACCAGGGCGCCAAGCAGAAGATAAAGCGTATTGCGGCTCATCAAATTCTCCAAAAAATGCTTAAGCAAGAAAGACATTGAATGCAGGCATGAAACGCGGAACCCGCCACTCGGTTCCGTAACCGGCGATTAACCGACTGGCGGCGTTCAGTGTGAAATCCGCAAATTCACCAACAGGATTCATTCTTGTTTCAGGGGTGCGCCCCATGATGCCCGACCAGTTTTGGGGACGGTTTGGGGGACGAGTGGATGCCGGATGGCAAGGGGATGAGCAATACGCATGCGGTGGATGCGGCTCTGGAGTCCATGCCCTATGGGTTGTGCGTCTGGAGCGAAAATCTGACGCTCGAATTGTTCAATTCCCGCTACGCCTGGACATTCGGTCTGCCACCCGACGCGCTTGCAGCGGGCATGACGCTCCGCGATTGCTGCCGTGCAGTAATCGATGCCGGAAATTATTTCGGCTACAGCGTCGACGAGCTCCACGAAGCGATGCTGGGCCGATTCGAACGGCAAAAGCGTCGCGAGACACCGATTCAATATGAGCAGCATCTTCGTGATCGTACGATCCGCACCACCTATACTGGTCGGCATGGGACGGGCTGGATGGTCACTCACGAGGACATCACCGATGCGCACGATCATCTGACGGCACTTTCCAAACGTGAAGCCGATCTGGCCCGACAGGCGGTTCGCTTCGAAACCGCCGTCGACAATATGGCCCACGGGCTGTGCATGATCGATGCAGATCACAAGCTGGTTATCTGCAACGCCAATTACGCAATGCTTTATGATCTTCCCCAGGGCCTGCAACAGCCCGGAACCTTGCTGACAGACATTCTCGATTATCGCTTCGAGAACGGCATGCGTCCCAAGGATGGGCCCATGGCCTTTCTTCAGCGTCGCGTGCAAACGATTACTGATCGAAAGCGCAGCGTGGATATTTGCGAGTTCGAGAATGGCCAGATCATTTCGCTGGTGCATCAGCCAATGGAAGATGGTGGCTGGGTCGAAACCCATCAGGACATCACCGAGCAGCGGCGGTCCGAGGCACGCATTCACCACTTGGCCCGCCACGATGCCTTGACCGATCTGCCCAATCGCACGCTGTTTGCCGAAGAAATGGCTATGGCGGAATCCCGCATACGTCGCGGTGAAACCATGGCAGTGCTGTGCTTCGACCTCGACCACTTCAAGATCATCAACGATACGCTCGGACACGGCGTGGGCGATGCGGTTCTCAAGGAAGTCGCGATACGGATCAACCACGCAAAGCGGGAACATGAATGCGCGGCCCGGCTGGGTGGCGATGAATTCTCCATGCTGGCCGGCCCGCTCAAGAGCCCAAACGATGCCGCCGCTCTCGCCGAGCGCCTGATTGCTTCGATCGGCCAGCCCATGGAAATAGAGGGGCATCGTGTCATTATAGGCACGTCGATCGGCATTGCGGTCGCACCCACCGATGGCGCGGATGGCGAGACGCTGATGAAAAATGCCGACCTCGCCCTGTATCGTGCCAAGAGCGATGGCCGAGGCAACTATCGCTTTTTCGAAAAGGGCATGGACGCGGCCATGCAACATCGTCGCGCCATCGAAAGCGGACTGAAGCTGGGGCTGACCCGCGACGAATTCAGGCTGGTTTTCCAGCCGCTCATGGACTTGGAGAGCAACCGGATTTCATGCATGGAAGCCCTGTTGCGCTGGGAGCATTCGGAGATGGGCTTCATCTCGCCGGTCGAATTCATCCCCGTGGCCGAGGAGATCGGATTCATCGTGCAATTGGGAGAATGGGTGCTCAAGCAGGCATGCCTGACAGCGGCCACCTGGCCCGCCAATATCCGTGTCGCAGTCAATCTTTCGTCGGTGCAATTCAAAAGCCATCGGCTGCTGGAATGCGTGCAGCGCGCACTGGAAGAAGCGGGCCTGCCTGCAAGCCGCCTCGAACTTGAGATAACGGAATCCGTGCTGCTCAGCGATTCCGATCAGACCCTGGAAACCCTCCACGCCCTGCGCGCCATGGGTATCCGCATTTCAATGGACGATTTCGGAACTGGCTATTCCTCGCTTTCATACCTGCGCGCCTTTCCATTCGACAAGATCAAGATCGACCGCTCTTTCATCGAAGACGTCGGATCCACCGACGCCAACTTCGAGATCATCAAGGCCGTTATCGCTTTGGGGCGCAGTCTGGGCATGGCAACGACAGCCGAGGGCGTCGAAACCGAAGCCCAACTCGATGCTGTTCGCTCGCACGGATGTGACGAGATTCAGGGCTTCCTGTTCTCAAGGCCCCTCCCGGCAAGAGATGCGCTAGAGTTGATCACGCGGCTCACTCCCAGGAAGACTGAGCCAAAACTGAGCGCGACCAGCTAGCCTATCTCGGAACCGTTCCCGCAAACCGATCCATTGCGAAAGGGGTGATGTCGATTGCCGGTTTTTCCCCCGTCATGGCTTGGGCCAGCAGGTGCCCGGTGGCCGGGCCCAGCGTAAAGCCGTGGTGGGCGTGGCCTATACCCACCCACAGGCCACGATGCTTTGGCGCTGGCCCGATGATCGGCATCATGTCGGGGGTGCAGGGGCGGGCCCCTTTCCAGGGTTGCGGATCGAGCCGCTCACCGAGCGGGAAAAGTGCCCGTGCCTTGGCTTCGGCGCGGCCAAGCTGGATGGGGGTAGGCGCTGCATCGCGCAGCGCAAACTCGGCCCCGGTGGTAAGACGGACCCCTTTTTCCATCGGCGCCAGGCAATACCCGATTTCCGCATCGATAAGCCAGTTGTTCAGGATCGCACCATCCTGGGTGCCGTAATGCATGTGGTAGCCGCGCTTGACAAACAGCGGCAGCCGATACCCGAGCGGCTCGAGAACTTCGGGCGCCCAGGGGCCAAGTGTGACAACGACTTCGGGCGCGCTATGACGGGTATCTGCGACCGTAACGGACCAGTTGTTGCCGTCCTGTTCGAGTCCCGACGCCTCTCCGCCAAGAAACTGGCCGCCCATCGATTTGTACAATTCGAAATACTTGGCAACCAGAGCGCCCGGATTGCGGATTGTCCATGGATCGGTCCAGTGGATCGCCCCCGCAAGCCGCTCCGTAAAGTCAGGCTCTATCCGGGCCATTTCGGTGCCATCGACCACCTTGTGATTGATGCCATAGAGCTCGAGATCCTTTTTTGCCTTTGCCGCCTCGGCCTTGAGTTTCTCGTCGGTCCTGAACGCCAGATACCAACCCTTCCTGATGACCAGGTCCTCGGCGCCAGAGGCTGTGATGAGGTCGGAATGTTCCTCGATCGACCGGGCGATCAGAGGTGCGTAACTCCTGACCACATGGCTGTAGTGACCGGGTGACGATTTCCACCAATAGCGCATAAGGGCAGGCGTGACGCGGGGCAGGGCAAACGGATCGTAGCGTGCGGCGGTCGAAAGGTGCAGCCCCACCTGCATCAATGTTGCCAGATCGCGCGGGAAGGCGTGAGGACGAACCCCCTCGCGCTGGATGATGCCGGCATTGCCGAACGAGGTTTCCCGGCCCGGCTCGCTCTTGTCGATGAGCAACACGCTTCGACCGCGCCGAAGCAGGTGAATTGCGGTCGATACGCCGACGATACCGGCGCCGATGACGATGACGTCCTGAGCCATGGTCAGACTTTCCAGAGCTTGTGTTTGATGACCTGCGCGGCGCGGGTCATTCCAATTATTGGGAATTGCCGCCGGTCGCAGCCGCCTTTTCCTCATCCCACCACCAGACATCGGGAAAACCGATTGAGAATTCGGGCAGGGTTTGGGGATGGCTGAACCGATCCCAGCGTGCCGTGCGGGCATAGGTGATCGTATAGCTGGGCACCACGTTGTTCATCGCCAGCAAGACCCGGTCAAGGGCATGGGTGGCTGCAACCAGGGTTTCGCGGTCCGGCGCCAGAACGATTCTGTCGATCAGCGCGTCGACACCCGGATCGGAGATGCCCGCATAGTTGCGCGAACCGAGTTCATCGACCGATGAAGAGCCCCAGAAATAGCGCTGCTCATTTCCGGGAGAGAGCGATTGCGCCCAGCGCGTATAGATCACGTCATAATCGAACGAGCGCACGAGATTTGTGTATTGAGGCGTATCGACGACCCGCAGGGTCACATTGGCGCCGATCGCGTTTAGATTTTCGGCCCAGTGCAAGGCCACCGGTTCGATGGTGTTGTCGTAAGAGAGAATTTCGAAGCTGAACTGCTCGCCATTGGCATCGACCAACTGCGTCCCATCGAGCGTGTATCCTGCCTCATTGAACAGCCTCAGCGCTTCCTGCAAATTGTCGCGAAGAGCTTGCTCGGTGCCCCCTGTGGGATTGGTAAAGCGCGCATCGAACACCGAGGCTGGAATGAGGTCCCGCACCTCCTCGAGAATTTCAAGCTCGAGACCTGCTGGCGGGCCGTCAGGTGCGGCGAGGTCAGTGCCGAAGAAATAGGAATCGATGCGCTGATACTGCTCGTAAAACAGCGTCCGGTTCAATTCCTGGAAATCGAAAGCGTAATTGAGCGCCTCACGAACCCGCGGGTCCTGAAATTTCTCCCGGCGCTGATTGGGCACGAAGCCCCACATCACGCCGGAGGCATTGTATCCGTTTTCGAAGGTCTCGAGCACGACACGCTCGTCATTGACGGCCGGGAAGTCATAGCCCGTGGCCCAGCGCCGCGCGATATTTTCGGTCCACCAGTCGAACTCATCGGCCTTGAAGGCTTCGAACATGACTGTTGTGTCGCGGAAGTATTCAATGCGGTACTCGTCGAAATTGGACATTCCCACATTGACCGGTTCATCTGCGCCCCAATAGTCGGGATCGCGCGTGAAGGTCACCGTCCTGCCGGCATCGAAGCTGGAGAGGGCATAGGAGCCAGATCCCATTGGCAATTCGAGAGTTGAGGCGCCGATGTCGCGGGGCTCGCCCTGCGCATTCTCCCCCTCCCACCAATGCCTGGGCAGCACCAGAAGTTGCCCCATGATGTAAGGCAACTCGCGGTTGCCAGTCTCGCTGAAATAGAACGTGATCTCGCTTTCGCCGGTGATCTCGGCATCGTCGACCGAGGCGTAATATTCCGAATAGATGGGAGAAATCTCCACCACCTGCTCAAAGCTCCAGAGCACATCTTCGGCCGTGACGGGTTCGCCGTCCTGCCAGTGCGCGCGCGGATTGAGCCGAAAGGTTACGGAAGAAAAATCCTCAGGATAGCGCAAGGCTTCTGCCAGCAATCCGTAGGAAACCGAGCTCTCATCTGAACTGGGCGTCATGAGTGTCTCGTAGACGAGCCCCAGTCCGGTGGCCGCCTCCCCCTGCGACAGAATTGGATTGAAGGTATCGAACCCGCCAAGGGCTGAAAGCCGGACCGTTCCGCCCTTGGGCGCATCGGGATTGACGTAGTCGAACATCTCGAAGCCGGCTTCGTATTTGGGTGTGCCATCGAGAGCGACGGCGTGCACCCAGCCCTCTTCCTCCTGTGCAAATGCCGTGGTCGAAAGCGGCAAGACGGCGAGTAGCGCAGCGGCAACAACAAAGGTCTTCATGGCTTTGATCCCCTCTCAAGGCGAAGGTGGTTTCCTGTCGATCTTAGTGTGCTTTGTCCAAAAGTGGATACCACTTTTGCGGGAGCGGGCCATGCGCGGCGCAAGTTTCATGCGTCACGGCGATGGCGGCCGCGATAATATTTCATTGGATGGCCACATCGAGTGCGGCCGCCAGCAGCGTACGCGTGTAGGGGTGCTCGGGCGCGGCAAACAATGTCTCGGTTTCAGCCCGTTCCACGATCTTTCCATCCTGCATCACGATGATCGCGTTGGCGATCGCCCGCACAACCTTCAGATTGTGCGAAATAAAAACATAGGTCAGCCCATGCTGCGCCTGCAGGTCGCGCAGGAGCTTGACGATTTGCGCCTGAACGCTCATGTCGAGCGCCGATGTCGGCTCGTCCAATACGATGAATTTGGGCTCGAGGATCAGCGCTCGGGCAATGGCGACCCGTTGGCGCTGCCCGCCGGAAAATTCGTGCGGATAGCGATGCCGCATTTCCGGCTCCAGCCCGACTTCGGTCAGCACAGCCTTGACCTTCTCGTCCCGCTCCCGCGCCTTGATGTGTGGGAAATGGACGGCCAGGCCTTCGGCGATGATGTCGCCAACACTCATGCGCGGCGAAAGCGAGCCGTAGGGATCCTGAAAGACCACCTGCATATCGGCGCGATAGTCCCGCATTGCACGCGACTTCTTTCCTGCGATGTCGTCGCCCAGGAAAACGATCCTTCCCTCCGATGAAATCAGGCGGAGCATGGCGAGCCCCAGCGTGGTTTTTCCTGATCCGGACTCTCCCACCACGCCAAGCGTTTCGCCACGCCTGACGATCAGATCGACCCCGTCGACGGCCTTGATATGGCCGACGGTCCGCTTGAACAGCCCGCGCTTTACGGGAAACCAGACCTTGAGGTCACTCACTGCCATAACCGGCTTGCCAATCATGGCGACACCTGGCTCCATGCCGGATAATTCGGACGAAAGCAGGTGTTTGGTATAGGCATGCTGGGGCTGGGCAAACAGCGTTTCGGTATCGGCTCTCTCGACGATTTCGCCATTTTGCATCACGCAGACCTTGTCGGCCATCCGGCGCACGATCCCGAGGTCGTGGGTGATGAACAGCATGGCCATGCCCATCCGCCGTTGCACCGATTTGAGCAGATCGAGAATTTGTGCCTGCACTGTTACATCGAGCGCGGTTGTCGGTTCATCGGCAATAAGCAAGGCGGGTTCGCAAGCCAGCGCCATGGCAATCATCACTCTCTGGCGCTGGCCACCCGATAGCTGATGCGGGAAAGACGCGAGGCGCGTTTGAGGCTCAGGAATGCCCACAGCATCAAGGAGTTCCAGCACGCGTTTGCGTGCTGCGCTCCGACCCAGCCCTTGATGCACGGACAGCACTTCGCTGACCTGTCGCTCGATGGTGTGGAGCGGATTGAGCGAACTCATCGGCTCCTGGTAAATCATCGAAATCTCATTGCCACGCACGGTGCGGAGCATCTTGTCGCCCGCCGTAAGCAGATCGGTGTCCTTGAACAGAATCTGGCCCTTGGGATGGGACGCTGAAGGGTAGGGCAGCAGCCGCAACACCGACAATGCGGTTACCGATTTGCCCGACCCCGATTCCCCAACCAGTGCCAGCGTTTCCCCCGGTGCGATGTCGAAGCTGACGTCCCGCACGGCATCGATCCGCCTTTCCCCCAACTGGAAGGAAACATCGAGATTGCGGATGGAAAGCATCGGATCGGTCATGCCATCACCCGAACGTCTTGCGTGGATCGAAAGCGTCGCGCACCGCTTCTCCGGCAAAGACCAGAAGACTCAGCATCACCGAAATCACCGCGAACCCGGTCAATCCAAGCCAGGGCGCCTGAAGGTTGTTCTTGCCCTGCGCCAGAAGTTCCCCAAGCGAGGGAGAGCCCGGGGGCAGACCGAACCCCAGAAAATCGAGCGCCGTCAGTGTCGTGATCGATCCGCCAAGAATGAAGGGCACGAAGGTAACGGTTGCGACCATAGCATTGGGCAAGAGGTGCCGGAACATGATCGTCCGATTGCCTACCCCCAACGCACGGGCGGCGTTGACATATTCGAAGTTTCGCCCGCGCAGGAATTCCGCACGCACCACCCCGACCAGGGCAACCCAGGAAAACAGCAGCAGGATGATGAGCAGCACCCAGAAGCTCGGGGCGATGACACTCGAAATGATGAGCAGCAGGTAGAGCGAGGGGATCGAGGTCCAGATTTCGATAAAGCGCTGAAACAGCAAATCCGTCCAGCCGCCGAAATAGCCCTGCACCGCTCCCGCCACGATCCCGACCACCGAAGACAGGATGGTCAGCGTCAGCCCGAACAGCACCGAAATGCGGAACCCGTAAATCAGCCGCGCCAGCACATCGCGCCCCTGATCGTCAGTGCCCAGAACGTGCATGTTGCCGAAAATACACCCCGGATCGTCAACGCCTTGACGATAGCGCGCGCAGTTTTCCTCTTCGCTCATCAGCCAGCTCGGTGGCGTTGGCGCTGGACCGGGCAGGGCGGTATCGACCGTACGATGGGAAAACCGGAACAGCGGCCAGAGCGCCCACCCGTTCTCTTCGATCTCGTTCTGGATCACCGAAGATCGATATTGCGTCACCGCCAGAAACCCGCCGAATTTGCTTTCGGGATAATCGATCACCACAGGAAATAGCAGTTCGCCCTGATAGGAGATGAGCAGCGGCTTGTCGTTGCTGATGGCTTCGGCAAAAAGGGTGGCGATCACAAGGATCAGGAATATCCAGAACGAGATATATCCGCGCCTGTTGCGACGGAAATTGGCAAGCCTACGCTGGTTTATCGACGAGATGGCCAAGCTCAAACCTCTCGCGACTCGAAATCGATGCGCGGGTCGATCCACATATAGGTGAGATCGGAAATCAGGCCCAGAACCAGGCCCACAAGCGAGAAGATGTAGAGTGTGGCAAAGATCACCGGATAGTCACGCGTCACGACCGACTGAAAGCCGAGTAGGCCGAGGCCGTCGAGCGAGAAGATCGTCTCGATCAGCAGCGACCCGCCAAAGAACGCGCCCACGAATGCCCCGGGAAAGCCGGCAATCACGATCAGCATCGCATTGCGGAAAACATGGCCATAGAGCACCCGGTTCTCGGTCAGACCCTTGGCACGGGCTGTCACGACGTATTGCTTGCGGATCTCATCGAGAAACGAATTCTTGACCAGCAGGGTCGATGTCGCAAAGGCCCCCACGGCCATCGCCGCGATGGGCAGGACGAGATGCCAGGCATAGTCGAGGATCTGCTGATACCAGGGCATCGATGCAAATCCTGATGAAGTCAGTCCCCGCAATGGAAAGAGCGACCAGAAGCTCCCGCCAGCGAACAGTACGATCAGAAGAATGGCGAACAAAAAGCCTGGAATGGCGTAGCCGATAATGACCACGCCCGAGGTCCAGACATCGAAACGCGACCCGTCCCGTACCGCCTTGGCAATCCCCAGCGGTATGGAGATGCCGTACGAAATCAGCATCATCCAGAACCCGAGCGAAATCGACACTGGCATCTTTTCGACCACCAGATCGATCACCGAAATGTCCCGGTAGTACGACTCCCCGAAATCGAACCGCAGAAAATCCCAGATCATCGAAAAGAACCGCTCGAGCGGCGGCTTGTCAAAACCATACTGGGCTTCAAGTTGTGCAATGAAGTCCGGCGGAAGGCCGCGTGCGCCGCGATATACGCCTTGCGGCTCACTGTCCGAACTGCTGGCCGCGCTGTTGTCGAGACCACTCTGACCGGAAAAATCGCCCTGCGCCGTTCCGGTAATGCGCGACAGTGCGGAAACGTCAGTTCCCGAGTATTGCGCAATCGCCTGTTCCACCGGCCCGCCCGGTGCAAACTGGATGACGAGAAACGACACCACCATGATCCCGAATACCGTCGGTATCATCAAAAGCAGGCGTCGCAGGATATAGGCGGCCATAGGCGGTCCAGGTCAGCGAGTCAGATGCCCGACCATGTCGGTTTTGTTACCGATGGCCAAGTGCTTTGTGTGCCGGGTGCGGTCACGACTTCGCGGTTATCCTCCCACGAGCCCATTCTCGATGGCGTAGCGCGTCAGCCCGGCGGTGGTGGCAATGCCGAGCTTTTTCTTGATGTTCTTGCGGTGCGTTTCGACCGTCCGGGCAGAAATATCGAGGGTTGCCGCCACGTCCTTGTTGGATTTTCCCGCCGCAATCAGCAGCAGGATCGCCTGTTCGCGAGTCGTCAGCGCCTTGCTCTTTTGGGCTTTGTCGCCGCGCTCGAGCAACACATCGGAGACGCCGGTAGAAAAAAACGTTCCGCCCGCCGCCACAGTCTCTATGGCTTCGATGATCTCCTCGGTCGAAACGTCCTTGAGGATGTAGCCCGAGGCGCCATACATCACCGATGTCGAGATGTACTCGCGGCTGTCATGCATCGAAAGCATCAACAATTTGGTCGCCGCGGATTGTTCCTTGAACAACTCTATCGCGTCCAGACCGTTGAGCTCGGGCATGTTGATGTCCATGAGAACCACGTCCGGTTCGTCCTTGCGAGCGATGTCGAGGGCGGCGCGTGCACTGAGCGCAGCGCCCACCACGTCGATATGGTCGTAAGTTTCCAGAATGGCCTTGAGCCCGTCGAGCACCAGGGGGTGATTGTCGACGAGGAGGACCTTGATGGGTTTGGGAACGCTCATGCGACCTCGGCAAGCTTTGACTGGCGGATGAACACGGATTTGGGAAGAGTGGCCCTGAGCGTCGTGCCGTTGGGGGAGGGTTCTACCAGCATTGTGCCGCCGAAATGCGCCATGCGCTCCGCCATGTTGCGCAGGCCCAATCCGCGTTTTGTGCCCGTATCGCGCGAAAAGCCCTTGCCGTTGTCGACAATGACCATCTGGACACGACCGTGAGGGCTCGACAGGGCGAGCGTGACTTCGCTGGCGTTGGCATGGCGGTCGATATTGTTCAGCGCCTCCTGGGCCACACGATAAAGTGCTGTACGGGCCTCGGGCAGAAGCATGTTCTTGAACGCAACAGCCTCGAGCGTGACCTTGATCCCCGTGCGCTCGGCGAAATTGTGTGTCAGAGCCTCGAGCGCCGCTGAAAGCCCCAGATCGTCGAGGGCGCCTGGACGCAGATCGTGACTGAGACGCCGTACTTCCTTGATCGCCCCGTTGAGCGCATCGGCGCCCTTGCCGATGGCGTCCGAGGCACCGTCGGCGCCATTCTCCACCTTTCGCCTCGCCAGGTCGATGGCGTAGCGCACACCGATCAGGATTTGCGAGATGCCGTCATGAAGCTCGCGCGCGATGCGGGTGCGCTCCTCTTCCTGCGTATCGATGACGCGCTGGGTCAATTCCTTGAGCTTGCTGTCCGCCAACCTGCGTTCGTGGAGGTTGAGCACCATCCAGCTCCCGAACACCAGCAGCACCGCAGGGACCGCGATAAGGACGATCGTAAAGAAGGTTGAATTGATCGTGTTGCGGAGGTCTTCGTGGGCGGCGGCGGTCTGGGCGAAGACATCGTCGAGATAGACGCCGGTGCCCAGCATCCATTCCCATTTATCCAGGCCAACGGCAAAAGAGACCTTCTCGGCAATGGTTCCGGCCGACGGTTTTTCCCACAGATAGGAATGGAGCCCTCCGCCCTCCTTGGCCTTTTCGATCAGATTGTAGATCACCCGATCGCCATTGGGGTCGGTCAGGTTCAGCCAGTTCTGGCCGGGCCGGTATGTCTGCCTGGGGTGAACGATATTTACGCCGTCATAGTCATAAACGAAAAAGTATCCGTCCTCGCCGTAATCGAGCGCGTTGAGGATGGCCTTGACCTGGGACTTTGCCGCTTCATCGTCCGGCTCCGCGTCGTGATAAATGCCATCGATTGCCGACAATGCCATGTTGGTCAGGTTAAGCAGCTCGTCCTGTTTGGCCTGGACCATATTGCGCTCGAACGTATCAATGCTCGCGCGCGCCAGGCTGGCCGACTGCCATGTCACCAGCCAGGTTATGGCAACGATGGCAAGGATCAGCGGAACGATGGCGAGCGCCAGAATCTGGTGCCTGAACTGCATTGGTAAAACTCTCCTCCAACCGGATCGTTGGCCGGCCACGGGCGATTGTAGCCGATAGCGCGCGCGTCCATTATCATCTACTGCGTAAAACTGGGTAGCCTTTGTGAATAAAGCAGGTACCCTGAGGAACCGGGCCCTCGACGGAGGCAGGCAAATGCAGTCTTTTTTGCCCTGCGCTTCGAAGATGCGCTCGAAAAAACGGTGGCAGCTCTCGAAGTGCAGCCTTTTAACCGTTTCTATCCGGTGCAAAATGCACCATTGGGAGGATTTTATGGAAAGACGCGACTTCTTCAAGAAGGCCGGCGCGGCGACCGCAGGTGTCGCAGCGGCAGCCACAACGCTGGCTGCGCCGGCCATCGCTCAAGGCAATATCACCTGGCGTATGGTCACCACCTGGCCCAAAAATTTCCCTGGCCTGGGCGTTGGCGCGCAGCGCCTCGCCGATCGGATCACCGCCGCTTCGGGTGGGCGTCTGTCGATTCAGGTCTTTGCTGCTGGTGAAATGGTTCCGGGTCTTCAGGCGCTCGATGCCGTCATCGACGGTTCGGCGGAGATGAGCCACGGCGCCGCCTACTACTGGCAGAACAAGAGCCAGGGCCTGTCGTTTTTCACTGGCGTTCCCTACGGCATGACCAACCGCGAACTCGCCGCATGGGTTCGCCACATGGGCGGCCAGGAAATCTGGGACGACATCTACGACCAGTTCGGCGTTCAGGGCTTTCTCTCGGGTGACACCGGTACACAGGCCGGCGGCTGGTTCCGCAACGAGTTGACCGGCGTCGCCGACGTCCAGGGGCTGCGTTTCCGCACTCCCGGCCTCGGTGGCCAGGTCTGGGAAAAGCTTGGCGCCTCGGTTACCAATCTGGCTGCCGGCGACATCTTCGCCGCACTGCAGAACGGTACGCTCGATGCGGCCGAATTCGTTGGCCCCTATAACGATCTTGCGCTTGGCTTCTACCAGATCGCCAAGAACTATTACTTCCCCAGCTTTATCGAGCCGGGACTGGCGACCGAGCTGGTGGTCGACAAGGCCAAGTATCAGGAACTGCCGCAGGATCTGCAGGAACTCGTCAAGTTCGTCTGTCAGGCCGAATATGACGAAGTCGCATCCGACTTCGCCGCCAACGACCCGCGCGCCCTTCAGACGCTGGTCAACGACCACGGCGTTACGGTGCGCCAGTTCCCTGAGGAAATCATGGAAGCCGGCGCTGTCGCGGCCAAGGAGATCCTTACCGACATCCGTGACAATGGCGACGAGCTCACCAAGCGCGTTGCAGAAAGCTATGTCGAGGCCTTCAACATCGTCCGCCAGAAGACCGACGGCACCGACTCGCTCTTCCTGCGGGCCCGCGAGCAGTATTTTACGCTCGACTGATCCCCTCTATAGCCTCAAGCATCAGGGTCCGGACCTCGGTTCGGACCCTTTTTTGTCGGCGCGCTCCAGAGATGCGGATGCTGCCAAAACGAAGGGCCCGCCGACTGTGTCGACGGGCCCTTGGACTCGATCGGTTCGCCCCAATCAGTTGACTGACGGCAACCATGTAATCAACTGCGGGAAAATGAACAGCAAGGCTATCGCCAAAATTTGCAGCCCCACGAAGGGAAGTGCACCGCGATAGATCATGCCGGTCGTCACCCTGCTTGGCGCGACCCCCCGCAAGTAGAATAGAGAGAACCCGAAAGGCGGCGTCATGAAGCTGGTCTGCAGGTTCACGCCCACCATCACACCGAGCCAGATCGGATCTATGCCGAGCGCCAGAAGGATCGGCGCAGTGATCGGTATGATGATGAAGATGATCTCGAACGTGTCGAGAATGAACCCGAGCACGAACATGATAAGCATGACAACGATCATCGCCCCGATGGCTCCGCCCGGAAGATTGGCCAGGAACTCGTGCACAAGATTGTCGCCGCCCATGACGCGGAACACGATGGAGAAGACTGAAGCGCCAAACAGGATAATGAAGATCATCGAGGTGATTGTTGCCGTAGCCATGGCGGCATCGCGCAAAACCCTGAATGAAAGCCGCCAGCGCAACGCAGCCAGAATCGTTGCGCCCACAGCCCCCACCGAGCCTGCCTCGGTCGGCGTGGCTATGCCGGTGAGGATGGAGCCGAGCACCAGAAGAATGAGAAGCAGGGGCGGGACCAGCGCAACGACCACATCCTTGACGATGCCCTTGCGGTCTTCCTCGGTCATGGGAGTTGCCGGGCAACTTTCCGGTTCGGTGATTGCCTTGTAGATCATAAAGCAGATGTAGAGCCCGACCAGCATCAGGCCGGGAATGAACGCGCCGGCGAAGAGGTCGCCCACGGTTACGGGCACGGGCGCAAAGTTGCCCTGCTCCATCTGCACCTGCGCATTGATCGATGAGAGCATGTCGCCCATGAAGATCAATACCGTCGAGGGCGGAATGATCTGTCCCAGCGTGCCGGACGCGCAGATCACACCCGAAGCAAGCTTGGGGTCATATTTCGCCCGAAGCATGGCCGGCAGCGATATGAGCCCCATGGTGACCACTGTTGCCCCCACGACACCGGTGGAGGCCGCCAGCAATGCGCCCACGACAATGACCGAAATGCCGAGCCCGCCGCGAAGACGGCCAAACAGCTTGCCCATGGTCAGCAGTAGCTGCTCGGCAATCTTGGACTTCTCAAGCATCACGCCCATGAAGATAAACAGCGGTACCGCCACCAGCACTTCATTGGTCATGTAGCCGATATAACGGCCCATGAGGTTACCCATGTTCGAGAAGTCGAACACGCCGAAGAAATACCCGATCACGCCAAAGATCAGCGATGTGCCCGCCAGCGTGAAGGCCACTGGAAAGCCCAGCAGCAGAAAGCCGATGACGCCGAAAAAGAGGAGGCCCGCGAGAACCTCACCAATCAGAATGCTAGACAACTGGCGTCTCCTCGTCGGTCTCGACCTTGTAGCGGTACAGCGGAGGAAGCAGGTCTTCCTTGTCGGCGAGCACCAGGATGGCGCGCGCGACCATCGCTACTCCTTGCAAACCGACCAGAGCGGCAAAAACCAGAATGAAAGTCTTGAGAACAAACAGTCCCGGCATACCACCGATGTTCTGGGATGCCTCGAAAAAGCTCCAGGAGCGCATCACATAGATCCAGCCCCAGTTCCAGACGACGTACATGAACGGAAGCAGGAAGATGACGACACCGACGATGTCGAGCAGGGCCTTCCGTTTGGTCGAGGCCGGCCGGTAGAAGATATCCACCCTGACGTGATCGTCACGGAACAGTGCGAACCCGGCAATCGCCGTGAACATCGCACCGCTCAGCCAGACATAAAGGTCCTGCATCCACAGAAAGGTCGTGTTGAAAATGTATCGCTGGACAACCACCGCAAAACAGATGGCGACAACGCCAACCGCCAGCCATGAAACGACGGTGCCGACGAGCCGGTTCAAGCCACCAATGGCCTGAACAGCTAAAGCGAGCGCGCGCATTTCGCTCCTCCTCCCACGGAAGGGTTTTGTTTTTATCGATAGTACCGCTAGTTCGCGTGCAGGCAAACAGCAAGCAATCGCCGAACCGGATTCGCAAAAACGGTACTTTTGCCCGTAAAACTGGGTAGCAAGGTCAGACGACACCCCGGCGGCGAAGCAGGGAGGCGAGAGCGGTTGCTGCGAGGGCCCATGCTGCCCCCAGCGCCCAACCGGCGACAACGTCGCTCGGGTAGTGAACGCCCAGAAGGACACGGGAGGTGCCGACCAGTATCGTCAGAACGATGGCGACGCCGTAAAAGAATATCTTTTCCCGCCATCGCTCCGATAATCGCGCCAGCAGCGCGCCGAGCGTGAGATAGGTTACGGCGGAGATCATCGAGTGCCCGCTGGGAAAACTGGCCGACAATTCCCCCGCCACCGCCGAGAATTCTGGCCTGGGCCGGTCGAAAAATTCCTTGAGCAGATCGGAAAGCAACGCGCCGCTGATGACCGCGCCGGCAACGAGGACCGCCGCAGCCGCACGGCGTGTGAGCAGCAGATAGATCACGACGCTGGAAACGACGATCGTCAGAACCGAGAAGCTGCCGAGTGCAGTGATATCGCGCACGGCCTCCTGAAACTGGAATGACCCGATCATCTGGTTGGGGTCGCCCGGAACCCTGAATATCTCGAGAATGGCGATGTCGATCTCGTGGGTTTCTCCATCACTCACTTCATCGGCGACTTCGAGAAACGCAAAGACCAGAGCGGCGGCAATGCCGATGGCGATCAATACCGCCTGCTCGGCGAAAACGAAATCGCGCAAGCGCTTAAGCCGGCTGGATGAGAAGTGCTGCTTGAAAAATCCGGGCAACATGGAATCTCCGAAGGGCGGTTGAATGGCCATAAGGGCGTGGCAGCGGTACCGAATTTTTCCGGTCGATCACAGTAAAAACCGGTATTTTAACGATTTGTATAACGCCGGTTGCACGAAGAGCGGGGTAGGGCATAATCACTGCGGGGGCTCCGACAACGACCGAGAGGTTTGTGCGTAGCGTGTCCGAAATCTGGCAACCCCTCATTGCCAACCTGGCGGTCGTCGCCCTGTTTTCCTCCATTTGGTCTCTGGCGTCCGATTGGCTGGACAAGCAGCGTTGGATCATTCGCAAGCTGTGCATCGGACTTCTGGTCGGCAGCGCAGCCGTTTCCACGATGCTTTTGACCGTCGAGATCGTGCCGGGCGTAGTTTACGACCTCAGGACCTGCGTTGTGGCGGTCGGTGCGTTCTTTAGCGGCCCGGTTGTGGCCATCATTGCCATTCTCATGTCCGGAGCGTTCCGACTGCTGGAAGGCGGGGCAGGGGTCGGGCTGGCCTTTTTCCATCTGGGTACCGCCGCTCTTGTGGGACTTGGCGTTCGTTCAGCGGCGCGCTCTCCTTTGCCCAATCCGTTCTGGATCGTGTTGTTGGCCGCCGCCATGGCCCTGCTTTTGCTGCTGGTTGTTTTCCTGCTGACACGGGTTGTCAGCCTGGAGGAGGCCAGAGATCTTGTTGTGCCTGGTACGGTCCTGACGCTTTTGGCAACCCTCATGATGGGGTTCACCATACTTGCCGCCCGCCGGGCCGGCTACGACCGGTCCATTCTGCGGGCCGCCCTCGCTCAGGCCCCTGAATTCCTCTACGTCAAGGACACCGATGGTCGGTTTCTCACGGTCAACGAAGCGGTGGTCCATCACCATGGATATTCCGAGCCGGCGGAAATGATCGGCAGGTCAGATTTCGATACTACCGATCGGGCGCGGGCTGAAGAACTCCATGAGCAGGAACGCGCCATCATGGAGAGCCGGACCGCACTGCTTGATTTTGAGGAAGAGGTGGTCGACAACTCCGGGCAGTGGCGCTGGTACAAAACCTCGAAGGTCCCCCTGACCGGCAAGGATGGCCGGATTGTCGGGCTGGCGGGGATGACCGTCGATACAACGGCTGTTAAAAAACTCGAACGCGAACTGACCGAAAGCCGCGACCGTCTCTCGCTGGCCATGTCCGAAATGAGCGACGGCCTCGCGCTGTTTGATCGCAACGGGTATCTCGTCTTTTGCAACGACCAGTATCGGGACGCGTTTCCGCGGTCGGCGCATGCACGCGTGCCGGGCAGGCACATCAACGAAATCCTGCTCGAATGCGCACGCGCAGGCGAACAGCTCGGTATTCCCGAAGACGATATCGAGGGTTGGGCCGAACGGGTCGGCAGCCTGCTTCGCGTGCCCAATGTGGTGACCGTCGAACTGTTCAATGGCACCTATCTTCAACTGCGCAACCAGCCAGCCAGCAATGATTCCGCAGTTGTCATTGTTACCGATGTGACGGATCTCAAACTGGCAGAACGCGCTCTCCTCGAAGCCAATGCCGATCTGTCCCGGCAGGCATCGACTGACCCACTGACCGGGCTCGCCAATCGGCGGGTGTTCGATGAGGTGCTGGAGCGTGACATGGCGCGGTGCGGACGCGCCGGGACGCCGCTCAGCCTTGTTTTGCTCGATGTGGATCGCTTCAAGCATTTCAACGACGTGTACGGCCATCAGGCTGGCGATCGCTGCCTCATTTTGGTGGCGAACGCCATAAAGACCAGTCTGCTCCGCCCGTCCGACCTTGCCGCGCGGTATGGCGGCGAAGAATTTGCAATCATCCTGCCTGATACCGATCTGACCGGCGCCCGGGCTGTGGCTGAGCGCATTCGCAATGCGATTGCTGAGGCGAGTGCCGACGATCCAGGCGGTGCGGTTACTGCCAGCCTCGGTGTGGCGGAATACGATCTGTCAAAAGGGCCAACGACACCCGAGGGCCTGGTTCGCCGTGCCGATGGCGCCCTTTACTCGGCCAAGGCAGCGGGGCGCAACAAGGTGATGGCGGCGGCAGCTGAATAGACGAACCGGACCGAAACGTTAAGTTTCAGGTTTTTGCTTGCAAGAAAATGCAATCATTATTATCTAGGGAGGCAGTTGATATCTGACCGTCCAGGAAAACCTGCCTATGTCTGCAAGACCCGAAGTCACCGGATTTTTTGAACCGCGCACATTTTCTATCCAGTATGTGGTCGCCGACCCGGAAACCGGGAAGTGCGCCATTATAGATCCGGTTCTCGACTACGATGAAAAATCCGGCTGCACAGGCACCGTTCAGGCCGACAAATTGCTCGCCTTCATCGAGGGCAAGGGGTACGAGCTCGAATGGATACTGGACACCCACCCCCATGCCGATCATTTCTCTGCGGCCCAGTACCTCAAGGAAAAAACTGGCGTAAAAACCGCAATTGGCGAAAAGGTCGTCGATGTCCAGAAGCTCTGGAAGGGTATCTATAACTGGCCCGATTTCAGGGCCGACGGTAGTCAGTGGGACAAGCTGTTCGCCGATGGCGAAGAGTTCACTGTCGGCAACATTTCGGCAAGGGTGATGTTTTCACCGGGACACACATTGGCGTCCATCACCTATGTGATCGGCGATGCCGCTTTTGTTCACGATACGCTGTTCATGCCCGATAGTGGCACGGCCCGGGCCGATTTTCCTGGCGGAAGTTCGCAAGCGCTCTGGAATTCGATCCAGGCCATTCTGGCCCTGCCCGAAGAGACCCGCGTTTTTACTGGCCACGATTACCAGCCCGGTGGCCGTGAACCGCGCTGGGAATCGACGGTAGCAGAGCAGAAGGCCACCAACATTCACATGTCGAAATGCAAGTCCATGGATGCTTTCAAGGCGGTTCGGGACGCTCGCGACAAGACCCTTCCCATGCCAAAACTGATCCTGCACGCCCTGCAGATCAATACCAATGGCGGGCGGCTGCCCGAACCTGAATCGAATGGCAGGCGCTATCTCAAGATCCCGCTCGACGCGTTGGGAGGGGCTCCATGGTGATCGCAACCGGGACACAACAGCTCGCCTCCCAGAGGAGGGTAATAAAGAGCAGGGTCGACGAAGCGACCGCATTTCTCAAGAAACTGGCGAACCGGGACCGTCTGCTCGTTGTATGCGCGCTGGTCGAGGGTGAGCGTAGCGTGCGTGAGCTCGAGGGTCTGCTCGATATCCGGCAGCCCGGCCTTTCCCAGCAACTCGCCGAACTGCGCAGCGCCGGCATGATCGAGGGCCGCAAGGACGGCAAGGCCGTTTTTTACCGGCTGGCCGACCCCAGGGCAAAAGCAATCGTGTCCACCATGTACGACCTGTTCTGCGGGCCGGATGCACAATGATCTTCCTCCCTTTGTCCTAAGTCTATCAAGGTATATTCGATGACCGAATTCACTCCACTGCTCTCGCTGTTTGGCGGGGCGCTGATCGGGCTGGCATCCGTTCTGCTCATGGCGCTCCACGGCCGCGTTGCGGGCATGACCGGCATTCTTTCCGCTGTCATTCCCCCAATGGGCGCCGATTGGGGTTGGCGGGCGGCATTTCTTGGCGGCACCATTGTCGCCCCGATCACTATCGTTGCCATTTTCGGCGATGTCGTCAGTTTCCATAGCCCGGTCCCCGCGCCCTGGCTGATTGTCGGCGGGCTTATCGTAGGCGTCGGGGTCTATTTCGGCTCTGGCTGCACCTCGGGGCACGGCGTTTGCGGCATTGCCCGTCTCTCGCCACGTTCAATCGTGGCCACCGTCGTTTTTATGGCCTCAACCGCCGCGACGGTATTTGTCATTCGCCACATACTCGGAGGTCTGTGATGCGCAGGATTGTTTTTGCCGGCCTTATCGGGCTGATCTTTGGCTCCGGGATCGCGGTTTCGGGCATGGCCAACCCAGCCAAGGTTCTCAATTTCTTCGACTTTGCCGGTAGTTGGGATCCGTCCCTGGCTCTGGTCATGGGTGGCGCTCTGGCCGTGACCGCCATCGGATACTTCTTCGTCCTCAAGCGACCCGCGCCAGTCTTTGACAAGACCTTCCATCTGCCGACGTCAAGGGAGATCGACCTGCCACTGGTGGCCGGCTCGGCGATCTTCGGCATTGGCTGGGGAATTACGGGGTTTTGTCCCGGAGGCTCGATTCCGGCGCTTGGCCTCGGAGAGCCCGACGCCTTCATTTTCGTTGCCGCGATGATTGGCGGCATCGTGCTGGCGCGCAGCGCGCGCCAGTTTCTGACCAACCGTGAACCCCAGACCGCGAGGTAATTTCCATGAACATCAAGAAGATAGACGACCGTTTTTCAATCACGGGCCAGATTATGCCCGCCGACATCGAAGCGCTCAAGGATATGGGGTTTGTAGGCATCGTTTGCGCTCGTCCCGATGAGGAAGAGCCGGGTCAGCCAAGCTTTGCCCAGATCGAGGCCGCCGCGCGAACCGCAGGACTTGTGGCCTTTCACGTACCGGTATCCGGCCCACTGACGGAGGGCCAGATCATCCGCTTTCATGACGCAATGGCCAATATCGAGGGGCCTGTTCTCGGCTATTGCCGCTCGGGTGCCCGTGCCGGCAGTCTTTACGCCACGCTCGACCAATAGGGCGCATGGACATGGTTGAAAGATACGTCCCCATTCTCAATTGGGGCAGGCGGTATTCGCGGGACAAGTTCGGTCGTGATTTTCTGGCTGCTGTGATCGTTACGATCATGCTGATCCCACAATCGCTTGCTTACGCGCTGCTGGCCGGATTGCCGCCGGAAGTCGGGCTCTATGCCTCCATCCTGCCGCTTGTGGCCTATGGCGTTTTTGGCTCTTCGACATCGCTGGCCGTCGGCCCTGTCGCTGTCGTCTCGCTAATGACGGCGGCGGCCATCGGGCGCATCGCACAGGAAGGAACTGCCGATTATGCCAGTGCAGCCATAGTGCTCGCTCTGCTCTCTGGCGGCATCCTTACCCTTATGGGACTATTCCGTTTGGGCTTTATCGCCAATTTCCTCTCTCATCCGGTGATCTCCGGCTTCATCACCGCGTCGGGCCTGATCATTGCGACGAGCCAGGTCGGGGGTCTGCTTGGTATTTCCAGCACGGGCCATGCCATGCCCGAATTGCTGGCCTCTCTTGCCGGGCATCTTGAACAGTTCAATCCCTATACATTTGCGGTGGGCGCGGCTTCGCTTGCAGCCTTGGTCTGGGTGCGGACGGGCATGAAGGGGATGCTGGTTTCGGTGGGTCTGCCTTCGACAATCGCTACTCTTGCCGTTCGGGCCGCGCCCGTGGTTGTGGTACTGCTGGCCATTGCCGCCTCCGCGGCCTTCGATCTCGGTACAAAAGGGGTGGCTCTGGTCGGCGAGGTGCCGCAGGGCATCCCCTTGTTGTCGCTTCCCGATCTTGATCTCGATATTGTCAGCGCCCTGATCGTTCCTGCCTTTATCATTTCAATTGTCGGTTTCGTGGAGTCGATTTCGGTAGCCCAGACCCTTGCCGCCAAAAAACGCGAGCGCATCGATCCCGATCAGGAACTTGTGGGGCTTGGCGCAGCCAATATCGCATCGGCCTTCGGTTCGGGATTTCCGGTGACCGGCGGCTTTGCGCGCTCGGTGGTCAACCACGACGCCGGGGCGGCAACCCCGGCGGCTGGAATGTTCACCGCTGTCGGAATTGCCCTTGCAACGCTCTTGCTGACCCCGTTTCTGGCACTCTTGCCCAAGGCGACGCTAGCTGCGACGATTGTCGTGGCGGTGCTGGCGCTGGTCGATTTCTCGATCCTGAAAAAATCCTGGAGCTATTCAAAAGCCGATTTTGCAGCCGTTGCGACAACCCTTGCAGGGACACTGATCTTCGGAGTGGAAACCGGTATCTCCCTTGGTGTTGCGGCCTCGGTGCTGGTGTTTTTCTACCGCAGTTCGCGTCCTCATATGGCGATTGTTGGCCGGGTACCGGGAACCGAGCATTTCCGCAATATCAACCGCCATGACGTTCGGACCGATCCGCATATTCTGGCGCTGCGGGTCGATGAGAGCCTCTATTTTGCCAATGCGCGCTATCTCGAAGAGCGGATCGCACGCGAGATTTCCGGCAGACCGGGCATAACGCAGGTCATCTTGATGTGTCCGGCGGTCAATGCAATCGACATGTCGGCGCTTGAAAGCCTCGAAGCGATCAATATTCGCCTCAAGGAACAAGGCATTGGCCTCAACCTTTCCGAGGTCAAGGGGCCGGTGATGGATCGGCTCAAACGCTCCGATTTCCTCGACCATCTCAACGGCAGGGTTTTCCTGAGCCATCACGACGCCGTGGACGCGTTGTCGGTCAGTCTCGTCCCCTGAACCGGCGCTGATAGGCGGGATCGTAGAGCGAGCTGTCGGAAAACCCCTCAGCGGCAAGGGTATGGCCAACGAAGATGATCGCCGTCCGCTCTATGGGGTCGGTGGCAACCTTGCCTGCAATATCGCCCAGCGTGCCCCGGACAATTCTTTCGGAATCCCAACTCGCCCAGACGACGATGGCAACCGGGCAATCGGCGCCGTAAAGCGGGGTAAGTTCGGCAACGATGTCATCGAGCGCATGGATGGCCAGATGGACGGCGAGGGTGGCGCCGCTGGCGCCGAAATTGGCAAGCGTTTCCCGCTCCGGCATCGCAGAGGCGCGGCCGGAAACCCGGGTCAGAATAAGGCTTTGCGCGAGCGCAGGCTTCGTCAGTTCCTGGCCCAGCGCCGCCGCTGCCGCGGCAAATGCCGGAACGCCCGGGGTGAGGGTGTAGGGGATGGAATGGATGCTGAGGCGCCGGATCTGTTCGGCGACGGCGCTCCACATGGATAGATCGCCCGAATGCAGGCGTGCGACGTCGAGACCGGCGGCGTGGGCGGCGAGATATTCGGCCTCGATCTCATCGAGCGAGAGGGGGGCGGTATCGACCAGACGGGCATCTTTGGGGCACCAGTCGAGCAGGTCTTTTGGGACAATCGAACCGGCATAAAGGCAGACCGGACAACGGCTTAGGATGTCGCGCCCGCGCACCGTGATCAGGTCCGCCGCGCCGGGACCGGCGCCTATGAAATGGACGCTCATTTGACCCACACCCATTGGGTGACCGGCATGGCGGGGCGCCAGCCGCTCATGGTGCCCAGCGGTTCGGCGCGGGCGACCTGGATGCGGGCAAGACTGCCGCCCATCTGCTGATGAAGTAGCGCCAAAAGCGCTTCCATTTCTAAGGTTACTGCGTTGGCGACCAAACGGCCACCGGGTTTGAGAGCCGCGATCGCGGCATCGACGACGCCATCGTCGGTTCCGCCGCCCCCGATAAAAATTGCATCGGGTTGTTCAAGTTTTTCAAGGACTTGCGGCGCGCGTCCGACTCTGATTGTCAACCCCGGAACACCCATGAGCGCTGCATTGTCCACAATACGGGAACCGCGCACGGGATCGGCCTCAATGGCGATGGCTGAAAGCGAGGGGTCCGACAGCATCCATTCGATGCCGACCGAACCCGAACCCGCCCCTATATCCCACAACATTTCGCCACGACGCGGCGCAAGGGAGGAAAGGGTCAGTGCCCGGATCTCGCGCTTGGTGATCTGCCCGTCATGGCTGAACCAATAATCGGGCAGGCCGGGCGTGAGCGGAACAATACGCGCATTTTCGTCCGCGAGAATATCTATTGCCAGAACATTGAGCGGACTTATGTTTTCGAGATCGAACGATTGCGCGAGCGTGGTGCGAACCTTCTCGTGCGGGCCGCCAAGGGCGTCGAGTACCGTCACCGCGCTGCGGCCAAACCCGGCCCCGGTCAAAAGCGCGGAAATCCGGGCCGGTTCGGTCTCATCGGAGGTCAGGGCGAGGATTTTCCGGCCGGGATGGAGGTGCGGCAGAACGAGCTCGATGGGGCGTCCATGCAGAGATAATGTGGTCACGTCCTGCAGCGGCCAGCCCATGCGGGCGGCGGCGAGGGAGAACGAGGAAGGGCTTGTAACTACAAGCATTTCTGCCGCCGGAATGCGGCGGGCCAGAGTAGCGCCGATGCCGTAATGAAACGGATCGCCACTGGCCAGCACGCAGACGCGTTTGCGGCCGCGCAGCCGGGCGACTTCTTCGATCGAGGTTTCGATCGGGCTCTGCCAGCGGCGCTGTTCGGCAAGGTTCATGTTGCGCACGAGGCGCAGATGCCGCTCGCCGCCAAACACCACTTCCGCATTGGCAATCAACGACTTGGTGAGATCGGTGAGACCGTCGAGCCCGTCTTCTCCTATGCCGACGATGGTGAGCCAGCGGTCAGCCATGTTCGGGCACCCAGCGCGGCGTGTAAATGAGATCGGGCTTTTCGGGGCGTTCGATCACCCGTGTGAGGGCATTGCCGACGATAAGGCAGGTCGACATGTCGATGGTCTCGGCCTTCACCTCGGAGAGCGCCTGATGCCCAATGGACCCTCGGTGCACTCCCACGCCACGCCCAATCGACACCACCGTTTCAGAGGGCAGAACTTCGCGCAGGATTTCAAGCGCCTTGCCCAGTTGCCAGGGCCGCGATTTCGAGATGGGGTTGTAAAATGCGATAGCAAAACCGGCGCCGGCGGCGGCGCGGATGCGCTTTTCGATGATCGCCCACGGCTTGAGATTGTCCGAAAGCGAAATGGCACAAAAATCATTGCCCAACGGGGCGCCGATCCGGGCCGCTGTTGCCAGCATGGCGGTGACGCCGGGGACGATGATAAGTTCGATGCCACGCCACTCGGGTGCGCCTGTGTCGATTGCCTCGCAGACCGCGGCGGCCATTGCAAAGACCCCCGGATCGCCGCCCGAAATCATGGCGACCGTGTTTCCCTCCGTGGCCAGCGCAAGCGCTGCGCGGGCGCGGTCGAGTTCCTCGCGGTTGTCCGAGGGCACGGCGACCTGATCGGGCGTCAAGTTCAGCCGCTCGATATAGGGCTTGTAGCCGAAGAAATGGCTCGATGCGGCAATGGCCGCCTGCGCCTCGAGCGTGATCTGCTCGGGACTGCCCGGACCCGTGCCTATGACGTACAGCGTGCCGCTCATGGGCGCGCCTTCCAGCCGGGAACCAGGATCTGGCTGAAATAGGGGGCGGGGCTATCGTCACGGTCCTTAAGCGGCAGGACGACTGCGTTGTCCATGGTGCCGCGCTCGACATAGATGGCGCTGTCGAATTTGCCGGCGGCTTTGAGCGCCTCGCGGATTTTGGGCAGATTGCGGCCGACCTTCATGATGACGGCACTATCGGTTGAGCCGAGACGCGTTTGAAGGTCGGTAAGATCGAGCGTTCCGGGCAGCACGGTGAAAATATCGTCGCCCTGCATGAGCGGCACGCCCGCCTGCGACCAGCAACCGGAAAGCGAGGTGACGCCCGCGATCACCTCTGTGGGGTAGGCGGGGGCAAGGCGCACATGGATGTGCATGTAGGAGCCGTAAAAGAACGGATCGCCTTCCGAGAGCACGGCGACTGTCTTGCCCTGATCGAGATGGTGGGCGATGTGCAGCGCCGCATCGTCAAAGAACGCAGCGATCTGGCTCTTGTAGCTTTGATCGTGCCGATGCACTTCGGTGGTGACCGGATATTCCAGCGGCAATTCGATGGCGTTTTCCGGCCAGTGGGGCGCGACGATGGCGCGGGCATTGCCGGGGCGGCCGCGCTTGAGGAAATGGGCCACGACATCGGCATCGAGAATGGCGCGCACGGCCTTGAGCGTTAAAAGCTCGGGATCGCCCGGCCCGGTGCCCACCCCGATCAGTCTGCCTTGTGTCTGGCTCATATGCCGGGCCTCGCAAGCGCATTGAGCGCGGCGGCGGTCATGGCGCTTCCGCCAAGACGGCCTTCGACGATGGCGAAAGGAACACCGTAAGAATTGTCTTTAAGTGCCTGTTTTGACTCTGCCGCGCCCACGAAACCGACCGGCATGCCGATGATGGCGGCGGGTTTTGGCGCGCCGTCGCGCAGCAGTTCGAGCAGATGGAACAGGGCCGTCGGCGCATTGCCGATGGCGACCACGGCGCCTTCAAGGCGCGGCAGCCAGATGTGGATGGCGGCGGCGGAGCGGGTGTTGCCGTGGTCCTGCGCCAGAAACGGCGTCTCGATATTGTTGATCTCGCAGATCACTTCATTGTCCGCCGGCAGGCGAGCGCGGGTGACGCCGCGCGCCACCATTTCGGCATCGGTGAAAATGGGCTTGCCGCGTTCGAGCGCGCCGCGCGCCGCTTCGACGAAGCCGGGGGCGAAATGGAAATGGTTGGCGGCCTCGACCATGCCGCAGGCGTGAATCATGCGAACGGCGAGTTCGGCCTCGGCGGGCGAGAAGCGCGAAAGGTCGGCTTCGGCGCGGATGGTGGCGAAGGACTGGCGGTAGATCTCCTGCCCATCGCGGATATAGTCATATTGCGTCATTACTGCCCCAGCCGGCCAAGAACCGAAAGCGTCGTCTCGCCGGGCTGGCGAGTATCGCGGATTCGATCGGCCAAAGAAACGATGCCGGTTTCAATAGCGGCAGGATCGAGCGTTGCAAGCGGTTTGGCGTCGGGTGCGCGGTAAAGCGTCAATTGGCTGCCATCGAGCACAATGCCCGGACGGCCCGCATGGGGACAGCCTTTGGCACAGGTGGAAACGTGAATGTGGAACGATCCGTCGATCAGTTCAGGTGCGGCGGAATAAAATCCCTGCGCCAGTTCGGCAGCCTGAATGACGCCCGCGTCGGTATCTTCGGCGCCCGAGCAGATCGAGAGTTTCACCCCGGTTGCATCGGGTCGGGTCCAGTAGCCCACACGGGCAAGGGCCGGAGCGAGGGCCCGCAGGGTCGAGGTATCGAACCCGACAAGAACGAGCGAGCGGTCCGGCGCCGTGCGCGCTTCCGCCACGCCCTGTTCGGCCATGATCTGGGCCAGATCGCGAACCTGGCGCGCGCGCACCTGGCCAAAGGGCAAGCCGACGCGCAGGGCCGGGGCATGGTCCGAAAGGCTCAGGGGGCCGACCATGTAGCTCGATGGACGGACGCTGGAATGGGTGAGCGGGCGCAGGTTTTCGATTTTCGCGGCAATCGGGGGAGCGGCAAGATCGCTGGCGCGGGCTCGCGGGCCTTCGGCCTGAAGCGCCTCAAGTATGACCGCCACGGCTGTGGGGATATCGGCTTCGTTGAGTTCGCCCAGCGTGTCGGTGCCCAATTCGAGCGCCCAGCCATCGGGGCGGGCGATGAGCCGGATATCGGCTTTGAGGCCATCGAGCAGGACCTGTCCGCCGGTGACAAGCACGATGGAAAGCTTTGGCGAAAGCGAGCCGTGGGCGAGCGCATCGTTGCAGACGGCGCGCAGGGCGCGGGCCAGCGGGCGTGGATCGGCCATGGCCTTGGGATCGTCGCCGGCCAGCGGGGAGATTTCGATGGCAGGCGCGGGCTGGGCGGCGATACCGGCATTGGCAAGCGCGTCGCGAAAGGGAGCGGCCGACGATTCGGAAAGCCCGCGCACCTGCAGATTGCCTCGCGCCGTGACCTCGATCAGCCCGTTGCCATGCGTGTCCGCCGCGTCGGCCAGCGCCGTGAGCTGGTCGGGCGAAAGCCCTGTTTCAGGGCGAAAGCGGGCGAGCAGGCCATCGGCCACCGCCATGGGGTTTTCTAGGGTCGGGCAGGCGCCGCGCGGTGCTGGAGATGCTGTCATGTGCGTCTCATAGCAAGCGCAGGCGGGGCGAGATAGGGGTTGGCGGGACTTTGCGGCGGCCCTGTCAGGTCCGCCGCAGCAAATAGATGTCCATGATCCAGCCGTGCCGGGCGCGGGCGGCATCGCGGGCCGCCGAAATCTGGTCGCGAACGTCAAGAAGCGGGCCTTCGATGAGGAGCTGGTCGTCCATCCCGGCATAGGCGGCCCAATAGATATGAAGGTCGCTCGGGTCGATGCTGGCATAGGTCTTGTTGCCGTCGAGCATAACAACGACCGTATCGGACCCCTCGGGCCAGCCCGCCGCGAGCTTGCGCCCCGTGGTGATGGTCACCGGGTTGCCGATGGTGTTGAGGGGGATGGTAAAAGCCGCGGTCAGCGCGGCAATTGCCGTGATGCCGGGGATGACCTCGATGGTAAAGGCGAGATCGGACTTTGCCTTGACCAATTCCAGGATGCGCAGCGTGCTGTCGTACAGGCCGGGATCGCCCCAGACCAGGAGGGCGCCGGTGGCGTCTTCGGGGGCTTTGGCGAACATTTCGATATAGCTTTGGGCGATCAGATCGTGCCAGTCGAGCACCCGTTGGGTGTAATCGCCGATGGCCTCGTTGCGGGCTGAAATGGGGTATTCGACAAGTTCGTAAGGGCGCGAGATGTAGCGTTCGCAGATGGTTGTGCGGATCGCGGCCAGCGCCGATTTCTCTTCGCCCTTGGTAGGAATAAAGATCACATCTGTCCGATTGAGCGCTGCGATGGCCTGCATGCTCAGATGCTCGGGATTGCCAGTGCCAATGCCGATAACGAAGAGTTTTTTCATGGCGCGCTATAGACCATGAGATTGCCCGCCGGAAAAGACTCTGAAAATTTTCCGGGTGAGGACTTGTGTCCGGAACCTCCAATCGCTAAATGAGCCGTCTTCCGCGTGTCGTCCGGCGCGGATTTTTTTATGGCCTTAAGGCTGATCGCTTTCATCCCCACCCTTGGGGACCAAGGAGGTTCGAACGCAAGAATTGACGCTACAGACACCTTACTATCTGCTCGACAAATCGGTACTTCTCCGAAATCTGGAAAAAATATCGTATTTGCGTCAGGCTTCCGGCGTCAAATGCGTGCTTGCGCTCAAGGCTTTCGCGACATGGTCGGTGTTCGACATCATGAGCGAACACATGGACGGCACGACCTCCTCATCGCTCAATGAAGTCAAGCTCGGCCGCGAAAAATTCGGCGGGGAGACCCACGCCTATTCGGTGGCCTGGGCCGACCACGAGATCGATGAGGCGATCAACAACTGCGACAAGATCATCTTCAACTCGGTCAACCAGCTCGAGCGCTATGCCGACAAGGCAAAGGCGCAGGGCAAGGCGATCGGGCTGCGGCTCAATCCGGGCGTGTCCCATTCTCACTTCATCCTCGCCGATCCGGCGCGGCCGTTTTCGCGGCTGGGCGAGTGGGACATGGAGCGGGTCAACCCCGTGCTCGACCGCATCTCGGGCGTGATGTTCCACTTCAACTGTGAGAACGATGAGTACGACAGCCTTGATATGCTGCTCAAGACCATCGAGGACCGTTACGGCGAAATTCTGCATGATCTGGAATGGGTTAGTCTTGGCGGCGGAATCCGTTTCACAAACCCCGATTATCCGATCGACAAGCTCGCCGCGCGGCTGCGGGAAATGAGCGAGCGCTTTGGTGTCCAGCTCTATCTGGAGCCAGGCGAGGCCTCGGTCACCGGATCGACCACGCTCGAAGTATCCGTGCTGGACGTCGTCTATAACGGCAAGCACGTCGCTATCGTTGACTCGTCGACCGAAGCGCATATGCTCGATCTGCTGACCTATAGCGAATACACGAATGTAGCCCCCAATACGGGGCCCTACACATATATTGTCTGCGGCAAAACTTGCCTTGCCGGAGACATTTTTGGAGAGTTCCAGTTCGAGACCGAACTCAAGGCTGGGGACCGCATCTCGTTCCTCGATGCCGGCGGTTACACCATGGTCAAGAAGAACTGGTTCAACGGGGTCCAGATGCCGTCTATCGCGGTACGTCACCTGGACGGGCAAGTGGAACTCGTAAAAGAGTTCACGTTTGAGGACTACGCGCAGAGCCTGTCGTAACCTGGGGTGAGATCCCGATTTCGAACAGCGTGCGTAGCTTGGTTCAACCTCTGAAAAGGTGTTTCGTGAAAATTGAAAAAGAACGTGCTGATTATCGGTGCTGGAGGTGTGGCGCAGGTCGTCGCCCATAAGGCTGCAATGGCAAATGACGTGCTGGGCGACATCCATATCGCGTCGCGCACGCTGGACAAATGCCAGGCCATCGTTTCGAGCGTGCTCGAAAAGAAGTCCCTCAAAAAGCCCGGTGTTATAGAAGCCCATCGTCTCGATGCGCTCGATATCGACGCGACCAAGGCGCTGATCGCCAAGACACGGTCGCAGATCGTCATCAATGTCGGCTCCGCCTTCATCAACATGAGCGTGCTCGAGGCGTGCATCCAAACGGGTGTGGCCTATATCGACACGGCCATCCATGAAGAGCCCGAAAAGATTTGTGAGACGCCGCCCTGGTACGGCAATTACGAATGGAAGCGGCGCGAGCGGTGCGAGAAGGCCGGCGTGACGGCAATTCTGGGCGCCGGGTTCGATCCCGGTGTCGTCAATGCCTATGCGGCGCTGGCGGTGGACGAGTATTTCGACACTGTCGATTCAATCGATATCATCGACATCAACGCCGGGTCGCACGGCAAGTATTTCGCCACCAATTTCGACCCGGAAATCAACTTCCGCGAATTTACCGGCGTGGTCTATTCCTGGCAGGACAGCCAGTGGCAGACCGACAAGATGTTCGAGGTTTCGCGCACCGACGATCTGCCGGTCGTGGGCTCGCACACCTCTTACCTGTCCGGCCATGACGAGATCCATTCGCTGTCACGCAATCTCGACGTTCCCAATATCCGCTTCTGGATGGGGTTCGGCGAGCACTACATCAACGTCTTTACGGTGCTCAATTCACTCGGCCTGCTCTCCGAGCAGCCTGTGACAACGGCCGAAGGGCTCGAAGTGGTGCCGCTCAAGGTGGTCAAGGCCGTGCTGCCCGATCCGTCATCGCTGGCGCCCAATTATGAGGGCAAGACCTGCATCGGAGACCTGGTGAAGGGCAAGAAGGACGGCGAGGACCGCGAGGTCTTCATCTACAACGTCGCCGACCACAAGGAAGCGTTCAACGAGGTGGGCAGCCAGGGCATTTCCTATACGGCCGGCGTTCCGCCGGTGGCCGCTGCGATCCTTGTCGCCAAGGGCACATGGGATTGCCACAAGATGGTCAATGTCGAGGAACTGCCGCCGCAGCCCTTCCTGGGCCTGCTCAACGAGATGGGGCTTCAGACCTCGATCCGCGACGAGAAGGGCGAACGCGATCTCTCTTTCGATGGTTGGACGCCGCCTGCGGCGGCCATTGCCGGCAAGGTTGCCAGCAAGCGCTGACATTGCAAGACGCACGATCGGAAAGGGCTCGCTTCGGCGGGCCCTTTTGGTTTGAAGGGACCAAAGTGCTTTTGCCCAGCTGGAGCGAAGGAGCAGGCCGCTTATGACACCCGGCCGAATGATCGGTTGGGCATGGGGGGTGTCGCCGCTTGTGACTGGTTGGTGGGCAAAATACGCCTATTGTCGGGGCATCGGGTATTGTGGATGCGATAAAGGCAGGCAAATGCTGGAAAGGACGTGGCCATGAATGAAATGGTAACCAGCCCGCCGCCCCGCTCGGGCATCGTGCAGTCGATCGATCGTGCCATGTCCATCCTCGAAGTTCTGGGTGAGGACGAGGAAGGTTACCGGCTGACCGATCTTGCCAAGCGCACCGGCCTTTCGGTTTCCACAGTACACCGGCTTTTGACAACGCTCGAACAGCGCCGCTTTGTGCAGTTCGACCGCTCCGATGGCATGTGGCACGTGGGACGCGGTGCGTTCACCGTCGGCTCGGCGTTCGTGCGCCAGCGCAATTTCGTGGCACCAGCCTTGCCGCTTCTGCGTCGCCTGCGCGACCAGACCCGCGAAACGGTCAATCTCGGCATAGTTGATGACGGGGAGGTCGTGGTGCTGACCCAGGTGGAAAGCCGGGAAATTATGCGCGCCATTACCAGGGTCGGGGGCAGGGCGCCCGTGGTCAATTCAGGCATGGGCAAGGCGATCCTCGCCAGCTATCCCGACGCCGACATCGATGCGGCAATTTCACGACACGGTCTGCACAAGGTGACGGAAAAATCGATAACGCGGCCGGTGCAGTTGCACGCCGACATCGCTGCCATCCGCGAGCGCGGCTATGCGCTGGACGATGAGGAGTTCGTGACCGGGCTCCGATGCGCGGCGGCGGTGGTCTATAACGCACAGGCCGAAGCGCTGTGTGCCATTTCGATTTCAGGGCTTGCGGTGCGCGTCAGTGACGAACGTCTGCATGTGCTTGGACGCTTGATCGCCGAGGCGGCCAAGGAGTTGACAATTACTCTGGGCGGGCAGTCACCGGGACGGTGATATACACGCGACCGGATTTGTTTGGGGCAAAGCCTTGGCTGGGTCCGGCAATAAATGCCGAAATGACAGAATGACATTTGGTTTTGACTGACCGTTTTGCCTCGCCTCCGTCTGTGGCCTCGGGATGACCCGTGGAGAGGCGGCTGACGAAAGCGGCTGGCGGACCAGGGCCCGCCAGCGCTGACAGGGATCAGTCTCCCATCACGACGCCTTCGCGGCGCTTGTCGGCGGCGCCGATCAGGCCCTCATCGGTGAGTTTGATGACGTGCAGGCCGGAGTTGAGGTTGGTGATATTGACCTCATGGCCCAGAGCTTCCAGTCCGCCGGCCAGTTCGGCAGAACCCTCGCCCTCTTCGATATTGGTGCCGCCATTGAAATTGGTCACGTGCGGCAGATCGATTGCCTCCTGCGGATCCATGTCCCAATCAAGCAGTGAGACCAGCGAAAGCGCCGTATAGTGGATAATCGCCGCCCCGCCGGGGCTACCGGTCAGGAGCACCGGCACATCGTTTTCAAGAACAATGGTCGGGGCCATCGAAGAGCGCGGGCGCTTGCCAGGTTCGACCCTGTTGGCGATGGGCGCGCCATCGGCCTCAGGTGCGAACGAAAAGTCGGTGAGCTCGTTGTTGAGCAGATAGCCGCGTGTCATCACCCGGCTACCGAAACCGCTCTCGATTGTCGTTGTCGCCGAAATCGCATTGCCATCGGCATCGACGATGACGAAATGTGAAGTCCCGGCGCGCGGGCGCTCGATATCGGACGCCAAAAGGGCTTCGTCCCATCCCGGAGGAACGCCGGCGGATGCTCTGCCCATGGATGTCTCCGCATCGATCAACGCGCTGCGTTCGGCCAGGTAGGCATCATCGAGATAGCCTTCGGGAATATCGACGAAGTCGCTGTCGCCCAGATAGAGCCCGCGATCGGCGAAGGCCAAACGCGAGGCTTCGGCAAACAGGTGACGGAATTCAACGCCATCTTCCATAGCCGGAATGTCGAACGGTTCGAGCATCCCCATGATCTGGCCGACGGTCAACGCGCCCGAGGACGGCGGGCCCATGCCGCAGACTTCATAGCCACGATAGTCCATGCAGACGGGATCGCGCATGACCACGTCATAGGCCTCGAAATCCTCCATGGTAAGGATCCCGGGATTGATGTTGGTGTTGAGCGCCGCAACGATGTCCTCGGCGATCTCGCCGGTATAAAAAGGCGCCGCGCCTTCGGCGGCGTAGAGCTTGAGCGTGTCGGCGTACGCCTGGTTGGTCAGCGTCGAGCCTTCGGCAATCGGTTCGCCGCCGGGCAGGAAATACTCGGATGCTTCTACGAACGTATCGAGCCCGGTTGCCCCGGCAACCGAATCCGCCATGCGCTGGGTCACGGTGAAGCCGTTTTCGGCGGTATCTATGGCGGGCTGGAGCAATTCGGCCCAATCCATGGTGCCGTGATCGGAATGGAGGGTTTCGAGCAGCATCGGTGTGCCCGGTACTCCGGCCGAGCGCCCACCGATCACAGCGTCCATGAAGGCCATGGGTTCGCCATTCTCGTCGAGCCAGTAATCGCCATCGGCCGCCAGCGGCGCCTTTTCGCGGGCGTCGTAAGTGGTGAGTTCGCCGCTTGCTGCGTCCCAATAGAGCAGGAACGCGCCGCCGCCCAGCCCTGAACTTTGCGGTTCGACCAGTCCGAGCATGGTTTGGACAGCGACCGCTGCATCGGCCGCTGAACCGCCAGCGGCGAGAACATCGTAACCGGCCTGTGTGGCCAACGGATGGGCCGAGGCGATCATGAAATCCTCTGCCATCACGGATTCGTTATCGGCAATGGCTGTCGTATCTTCTGGTTGGGGAGCGTCCTGTGCCCAGACGGGTACTGACGAAAGGAGAGCGGCGGAAAACAGTGCTCCACCGTGACGTAGAAAATGCATGATAATCCTCATCCTTTGTTTCGAGTCGCTCCAACTCCCCCAAGTCGGCACCGCGGCCCTGTTCTGACAGTGTGGCTGCCCGATGGGCAGCTCGTTCAGTGAAGGCCGATATGGGGGAGAGGGCAAGCGTTATTCGTTCGTCATGCGCGCGGCGAATAAGGGGGGTGAAAGCCGATGGCTTGACTTTCCATTTCAACGGGCTGAAGGAACACGGCCCAATTTTGCGTGCACGCTGGAGCGGCGGGCCCGCCAGACTAAGAGATATCCAATGTCACCGACCGATGTGAACGGCGCATCCGCGCCCCAAGCGCCTTTGGGCGAACCCGACAATACAGCCCGCAACAGGCTCGTCATTGGCCTGTTGCTGGTTTCGGCCTTTGTGGTGATCCTCAACGAAACCATCATGAGCGTGGCCATTCCCCATCTCATGGTGGACCTGGAGATCAGCGCCAGCGCGGCGCAATGGTTGACCTCGGCGTTCATGCTGACCATGGCGGTGGTCATTCCTATTACTGGCTATCTGCTGCAAAGGCTGAACACGCGCCCGGTCTTTATCCTGGCCATGTCCGCGTTTAGCGCCGGCACTCTGCTTTCGGGCATGGCGCCGGGCTTTGAGGTGTTGCTGGTGGGGCGCATCATTCAGGCCTGCGGCACGGCGATCATGATGCCGCTGCTGATGACCACTGTCATGAACCTTGTGTCGCCTGAATCGCGGGGCCGCACGATGGGCAATATCTCCATCGTCATATCCGTGGCGCCGGCCCTGGGGCCGACCATTGGCGGTTTCATTCTCGAGCACCTCGAGTGGCGCTGGATGTTCTTCCTGGTGCTGCCCATTGCGCTTGCCGCCCTGGCCCTCGGTGCCACCCGGATTCAGAACGTGACGACGCCCTCAAGGGCGCCGCTCGACGTGCTGTCGATCATCCTTTCGGCATTGGGGTTCGGCGGGCTGGTTTATGGCTTGAGCAGCCTGGGCGGTGACGCCTCCCATGGCGGCGGTGCGACGGTGTTCCCTGTATGGGTGCCGGTCGTCGTCGGTGTCATCGGGCTCGGCCTGTTCATCGCGCGTCAGTTTGCGCTGCAAAAGCGCGAGGCAGCGCTGCTCGACCTGCGGACCTTCGCGACGCCGGTGTTCACGGTCAGCGTCATCATGATGGGCATTTCAATGATGGCCATGTTCGGCTCACTCATCCTGCTGCCCATCTACATGCAAAACGTGCTGGGGCTCGATGCATCCCAGACCGGGCTGACCTTGCTGCCGGGCGGTCTGGTCATGGGCCTGATGTCGCCCTTCGTTGGCCGTCTGTTCGACAGGTTCGGGCCGACAGTGCTGCTCGTACCGGGAGCCACATTGGTGAGCGGGGTGCTCTGGGGCATGACGACGCTGGATCAGTTCACGTCGATCTATTTCATCCTCGGGCTTCACATCACGCTTAGCCTGGGGCTGGCGCTAATGTTTACCCCGCTGTTCACCTCAAGCCTGGGTTCGCTGCCCCGGCATCTCTATTCCCACGGCAGCGCGGTGATCGGCACCATCCAGCAAGTCGCCGGCGCGGCAGGCATCGCATTGTTCGTTTCGCTTATGACCTTGCGTACTGCCGACCTGGTCGCCGATGGCGCCGAGGCTCTCCCGGCCATGGCGCAGGGAATTCAACTGGCGTTCCTGTGCGGCGCAATCATCTCGATGTTTGCGATCGTGGCGGCATTTTTCATTCGCCGCCCGCCGGCACAGCCCATGGGCGCCGAGCCGGTGCCCGGGCACTGATCTGAAGAAACCAGGACTTGAAAAAAAGGCGCTGCCCCAGGGTGGCGCCTTTTTTCTGGCCGACTTTGGCCGATTTGACTGGCTACAAGAACGTACCGTTCACAAAATCCCAACTTGAGTTAAATCGCGTAAGGGTTATCAACGGGGCTGGTTTTGTAAAAGCGCGTACATTGGCCACGAGCCAATAGTCTTGGGGGACAGCTGAAACCGTCAGACGAATTTTCAGTTCGCGGAGTTGAAAGGCTTTGCGAAGGAAGGCCTCTTCTATGTCCAAAACGGTTCTTGTTCTCGGTGGCGATGGCTTTTGTGGCTGGCCGACTTCGCTTCATCTTTCGGCTCTTGGATATGAAGTCGTCATCGTCGACAATTTCGTGCGCCGTACTATTGCGAAAGAACTTGATGCACCGAGTCTGACACCGATCGCCAGCATCGATGAACGTTTGAACACCTGGAAAGATGTCAGCGGGCACGATATCGACGTCGTCGAACTCGACATCGCTCAAGACTATCCCGAACTCCGCCGCTTGCTGGCCTCGGTAAGGCCCGATGCAATCGTGCATTTCGCCGAGCAGCGTGCCGCGCCCTATTCGATGCGTGACGCCGCGCACAAGGCCTATACTGTCGACAACAATGTAAACGGCACCCACAATTTGCTGGCGGCGATGGCCGAATTGGGCCTCGACACCCACCTTGTCCATCTCGGGACGATGGGGGTCTATGGTTACGGGGGCGATGGGCTGGAAATTCCCGAAGGCTATCTCGACGTCACGATCGATGGCCCCGATGGCGCCCGCTATCCACGCAAGATCCTCTATCCCACCAAGCCGGGCAGCATTTATCACCTGACCAAGTCCATGGATCAGTTGATGTTTCAGTTCTATGCCGGCAATGACCATTTGCGGATCACCGATCTGCATCAGGGCATCGTCTGGGGCACCCAGACCGAAGAAACCCGCCTCGCTCCCGCACTCATCAACCGCTTCGACTATGACGGCGATTTCGGTACCGTACTCAATCGCTTTCTGATGCAGGCCGCCGCCGGCCATGCGCTGACCGTCCATGGGACGGGCGGGCAGACCCGTGCCTTCATCAACATTCAGGACACCGTACGCTGCATTGCCCTGGCGCTGGCCAATCCGCCCGCTGCCGGCGAGCAGGTCCGTATCATCAATCAGGTCGCTGAAACCCGCCGCGTGCGCGATCTTGCCGAACTGGTTTCCGAACTCACCGGGGCGGACATCGAATATGTCGATAATCCGCGCGGCGAGGCGGCCGAAAACGATCTGGTCGTCTCCAACGCAACGCTGAAAAACCTGGGCCTCGAGCCGATCCTGTTGCGCGATGCGTTGCTGACCGAGACCGTCGATATTGCCCTGCGCTTTATCGAGCGGGCCAATCTCAACACGATTCCGGCAACGGCGCTGTGGTCCGGCCGGGCCGAGCGTGAAATCTCGCAGCTCGACGCACCGCAAATCGCCCAGCGATGAAAGACCTTCTGCGGCTGCTGTTTATCGCAGTTCTGAGCTTCATGATCGTCGGCCTCGCGGTGGCTTATACGCGCGATAGCGATGTGCTGGGCCGGCTAACCTCGGCCGTCGACACAGCGGCACTGCCGCAGCTGGAATTATCGGTCGCGGAACCCGAATCGGCCGAGCAGGAGTCCGCCACCGAAATCTGGATTCCTCGCCCCCGAGCCGATCAATGGATCGGATTGGCCGGCTTTCCCGATTCGACCGAAATCCGCTTTGCTTTGCCCGCCGGCGTCAATTTTACTGCCGGCGCGCTTCGCCTCGCTTTTGATGTGCAATTGGGCATGCAAGGCGACGGGCGCATGACCATCAACGTCGATGGCGTACGCCGGGGCGAAGTGGTGCTCGATCCGGGACAGTCACGTCACGAAGTCGAAATCGCCCTCGAACAGAACGATTTGCTGTCCGATGTCGTGGTCGTGACATTCGAGGGACGCGGTACGACCAGCACGGGACAGATATGCCCGGCGGATGCCGCCAATTCAGGCGCGGCGGTCACCCTGAGCGATGACAGCGGGCTGGCCCTGTTGACCGACGACCCGGTCGATACAAGGGCTGTCAGGATTGCCACGATGTCCGATCCCGCTTGGCTGGACCTGGGAGCCGAGACAGGCACACAGGCGCTGGCGATCTGGGCGCGGCAGGATTTCGCCCGCAAGGGTATGGAAGTGCGGTTTGCCGCCAATGACACAGTGCCCGACATCGTCATGGCACAAGGCACCCAGCCAGCTCTCGCGCTCGACGCCGAGGGCCATGTAGCGATAGCTGGGGAAGCGGGGATCGAAGGGGTGCTTGCGGCGCGCATGCCGGCAGCGATACGGCCCGTGCCCGACGCATGGCCAGTAACCGTCGACAAGCTCTCGGCCGAAACCCTGCTCAAGAATTTCCGCGGCTCGCGGCGCTGGACAATCCCTTACGCCCTTGCCGATCTGCCCGGCGGCCTGATGCCACGGCGCTTTGCCCTTGAGCTCAAGACGTCGACGCTTGCTCCAGGCAATGACTGGGTGGTGCGCGTTTCGCTCAATGGCAATCTGCTCGAGACCGGGCGCTTTAACGGGCAGGGCGATACCATTTCTCTCGATGTGACATTGCCGTCCGGTATCCAGACCCTGTCGAACACCATTCTTGTCGAACTTATCGACACCACCCCCAATGATTCCATTTGCCGGGTCGGCCCCGATGCCCAGGCCCAATTGCTGCCCACCTCGCGCCTGACCCCGCAAGGTGTCCAGCCCACTGGCGGCTGGCCGCAAATGGTGCGTGCGCTGGCCGCAGAACCGGCCATCGGGCTCGGTGTGACGACCCCGCTGACGCGCGGCGAAGCGCGCACTGCCGCTGCGATGCTGGGACGCTTCCTGCCGGCCGGGAGCGACGCTGTGTTTGGCACGGAACGCGATACCGCGACCGCCAGCATCGAAATCACCACAGCCGATGGCCTGAGATCGGCGCTGCGTCTTGCCGGAGAGTTCGGGGCCGGTGCGCACACGATCTGGCTGGCGGTACCCGATGGGGACAGGGACCCAATCCTGATCGCGATTGCCGACCCGCGCGCCGCTGCGCTGATCGAACGTTTGGATGACAACGCAGCGGTCATTCTGATCGACCTCTGACCATGCTGCAGCGCGCTTCACGGGATCACGACTATTGGTCGGTGGACAGCGCGCCGGCAAAACTGACGCGGCCGCTATCCGTCTGGGCGGCGCCGAGCCTGTTGCTGATTTTCACTGCGATGGCCGCGACTTTGCTGGCCGTTGTCAGCGCCGAACCGTTTGCCACGTTTTTCCCCAATGGCGACGTTGTGTTCTCGCCCTATCTGGGCACCCACTCCATTCCCCTACGCATTTTTATCGTTTCGTTCATCGTCGCCTTTTCGGCTGTGGTTGGCGCCAGAGCACCCCAGCGGCTCCGTTTTTTCCTGGAAGTCACGCTCTATTACATCGTTGTTTGCGCTGCATTCGATCTCATCAACATAGCGGCCTATCGACTGACCGGCTTCGTCTATTCGATCCATGTGGTTGAAATTCTCTCCGGGCTGTTCGGCTTTTATATCTTTTCGATCCGCCTGCTCGACCAGGGAACGATGCCCCGCAGAGCTCCTTTCGCGCCCTTCAGTGCGCGCTTCAAGGCGACCTCGTTCGTCATGATCGTGCTGGCCGTGGGGGCGGCGATTGCAGTTTCGCTGTGGATCGACACGCTTGATCTGCCTCTGGTGGGCGATCTTCGCTCCGTCGCGCTGCTGGGAGGGACGGGACCGGGGGTCTTCTTGTTCCTGCCGGTGCTGTTCTTCCTGCTTTACGTACTCGGGACGATCCGCGCCTTGATACGGCGCAGGCCCAAATATTGTCCGCCGGTGACAGTCATCATTCCTGCCCACAACGAAGCCCACATCCTGCCGCACACGCTGGCCGCGCTTGAGAAAGCGGCCGCCCAATATGACGGCGCCGTGCATGTGTTGGTGCTCGATAACTGCTCGACTGACGGGACCGCCCAAATGGCAGCGCGAACCTTTGCGGAGATGCCGCACCTGCACGGGCGGGTGGTGGACGTGCCGGTGCCAGGCAAGTCGAATGCGCTCAATGCGGGTATCGGCCTGACCGCCACCGAAATCGTCATCCGTATCGATGCCGATACCCAGGTTTCCCCTGCTGCGGTTTGGCGCGCGGTGCGCCATTTCTGGCGCGGCGATGTCGGTGTGGTGGGAGGACTGCCGATTGCTCCGGGGACCGGCAAGTTCGATAGGGCCCGTAATCTCGAAACGCTGCTCAAGCACGGCTATTATCAGGTGGCGCACGGAGCGGTTGACGCCATTGTCGGTGTGCCGGGCATGTTTGCCGTTTATCGGACAGAGGCCGTGCGCGACGCCGGGGGTTTTACCGGCGGCATGAACGGGGAGGACACCGACATGTCGTTGCGCATCGGCGAGATGGGCTTTCGCATCGTCGGCGACCCGACCGTGACCTATGTTTCCGAGGTGCCCGCAAGCTGGAAGCATCTGCGCGAGCAGCGCATGCGCTGGTTCCGCTCGGTCTACCATGTCTCTTCGCGCAACCGCGATTACCTGGACGGCTGGATGCCCTCGGTGCGTGGCAAGATCATCTTGCCCTTCATGCTGCTCAATTCAGGCCGCCGGGCCATGACGGTGCCGTTGGTGATCTTTGGCGTGCTCTACTATTTCACTGGGTTCAACCCCCTCAGCCCGCTGACCATTCAGGCGGTTGTCGCTGTCGTTCTGGGTGCCCCAGCGCTTATGGCGGCTTTTGCGGCTCTGGCCAATGGCCGGATCGGCGCACTGATCGGGTTGCCCGAATATGTGGTGTTCAGGCTGGTAAGATCCTATCTGACGCTCGAATCCGTACTCTCGATCGCCTTCAGCCAGACGGCGTCACATGAAGGTGCGCTCCTGCTCCCGCCTCCATCTGCAACACAAGATAAAATGCAACCGACTTCTTAAAGCGCCCGTTGGTTCACCAGGGGTCATGATGTTTCCGCTTCATCCCGTTGGATAAAGCCGGAGAACCGGTGCCATGCGCTACCCCCTTTGGGCATTTCTTTTCGTCTTCCTGCTGCCGCCCTTCACGCTGCACGCAGCGCTTGCCGGCAATGCAGGATCAGATCCCTGCCTTGCACCTGTCGAGCGGTTCGAGACGGCGTTCTTTCCCGAAATCGATCCCGTTCCCCTCCTGCGGCACGCGTTCTAGAGCGTGTCCAGCAAAAGTGGCACGGTTTTGCGGTTCGGACACGCGACAAAACAAGGGGTTAGAGCCGAGGATTTGATTCAAGCAAATCCTGAACGGCTCGAGGTCTCCGACCGAATGAACAGGCGGCAGGTGTCGGGCGACCAACCCAGATAGAAACAAAGGCCTTACTGCGTGGCGCTGGGGCTTTGGGCCTCTTGTTGGCGGCGGGCGGCGATCACGACTTCCACGCGATTGCGGGCCTTTAGCTTTTGCATGAGGCTGGACATGTAGTGCTTGATCGTCTTCTCGCTCAGATTGAGGTGACGAGCGATTTCCTTGTTGGTTTGCGCTTCGAAAAGATGGGCGACGATCTGCTTTTCGCGAAGGTTTAGCCGAACGGCGTCGTTGATCTCACGCCGCTTGCTGCGTTCGCGCAGGCCGGTGAGCACGCTGGATGCGAACTGTCGGCTGATATACAAATCGCTGGAAACCGCGGACCGAAGCGCTTCTGTGAGCTCGGCCATGGGGCCGCCCTTGAGCACAAAACCGATAGCGCCCATGTCCATCGCCTTGACTGCCGACTCCGTGCTGGAGAAAGCCGTATAGATGATGACCTTGGTTTGCGGGTGCCCGCTTGCTATCGACTTGATGGTTCCGAAAACATCCCCCGGCATCGACAGATCCAGGAAGATGACGTCCGGCGCCTGCAGTTTCACGATTTCGAGCGCGTCGTCTGCTGTGACGGCGGTCGCGATCACCTCATATTCGGCATAGTCTTCAAACACGGAAACAAGTCCGCGCAACATTGCCGGGTGATCATCCGCAAATGCCAGCTTTAGACGATGTGTCATCACCGCTCCCCCTTGGTTTTTTCTGCCCCTCCTCATATAGAAAACTATATTTGACCGTAAACAAACAGTAAATAAGCAACCGGAGACCTGTTCCTTGAAAGTTGATTAATTATCGAAAATTAATCTGGACCTTGGACTAGGCCTTTTTGACAAAAATCAAAACTTGATTGTCTTACTCTTCCCGGAAGGCGCGTGTGACCTGATCGGTGAACGGCTTGAGGAAGTAAGCAAGCGCTGTCTGTCGCTCGGTTTCGACGAAAACTTCTACCGGCATGCCGGGTACGAGCTGGCCTGCACCGAGCGCCACTTCGGGGTCCTGGGCATGGACCTGGGCGACGTAAAAGCTTTCGCCGGTCTGGGTGTCCTGCTGGGCGGCGGCGGATATCCTGGTGACCGTGCCTTCGACTTCGGGCGTTGTGCGGTGATTGAAGGCACTGAAGCGCAGTGTCGCCGGCTGATCGACATGGATCTGGTCGATGTCGTTGAGCGCCACGCGGAACTCGATGGTAAGATCGGCATCCTCGGGCACTATCGTCGCAATGCGCTCGGCGGGGGAGATAACGCCGCCGATGGTTGCGATGTTGAGTTCGTTGACCACGCCTGTTGCGGTTGCAAGAATTTCCGTGCGCGCAAACTGGGCTTCGGCGGCTCCCAGGCGCTCCTCGACTTCGGCGATCTGGGCCTCTACGGCGCGCAATTCGCGCTGGGCTTCGGTCTGACGCGTGCCATCGAGATCGAGAATCTGAAGTTCGACATCGGCGATCCGCACGCGCGCCCGGGCAATGGACGTATTGAGGTCACCTGTTTGTCCCTGAAGCCTGACCACGTCCCGTTCGGCGGCGGAGACCCGCGCCGTTTCGACAAGGTTGTTTTCGGCCAGTCGACGGAATCGGTCGAGTTCGGCGCGGGCAAGTTCGAGTTCCGAACGGGTGGCGGTGACCTGGAATTCGAGGCCTTCGATCTCCTGGTTGAGCTGATCGATCTGGAGAGCCAGTTGCTCACGCTGAGACTGGTGGCGCGCCAGATTGCCCGTAAAGACCTGTTGCTCGCCTTCAAAGATTTGGGCGACGGCGGGAAAGGCGGTCAGCAATTCTTCAGAAAGCGTCATGTCGGGCGTACTGTTGGCCTCCGCAAAAAGGCGCGCGCGGCGTACCTCGAGTTCCGACAACTGTCCTTGAAGGATTGTGCGCTCGGCGCGGATCTGCGCGTCATCGAGGCGGACAAGCACCTGCCCCTCGGTGACGAAGTCACCCTCGCGGACGGCAATGGATTTGACTACGCCCCCATCGGGATGCTGGACGAGCTTGATGTCCTGATCGACGAGAACGGTGCCGACCCCGATGACAGCGCTCGAGAGCGGGGCGGTAGCCGCCCAGCCACCGACCCCGCCAATGAGAAGAACGCCGAAGATGGTAGCGAACACCACCCGACCCCTGAACGAGTAGCGCTTGTCGTCAGCGCCGCTTCTGGCGCGCCGATGATTGAGGTTGGCGATTTCGATGGCACTCATGATCTGGCTCCTGGGTACGCGTTACTCATGCCGAAAGGGTGTCGTTGGCGTAGTTGAGATGAAGACCGAAAATGTTGAGGGTGAAGTCCATGACCGCATCTCCATTGATGTCGGCTGCCACGACCGTCACGTCGGTTCCATCGACCTGGTCGTGGGTGACGAGCAGCGGGAACTCCGAGCGCAACCAGTTGTCGTCATCATCGCCATAGACCGTGCGGAACATGTCACGCTCTGTGGCGCGGACGTCCCGGCTGATGTCGTAATCACGCACCCGCACCCGATCGCCGACAACGAAATCCAAAATGTCATGAACCAGATCGTCGCTCATGATGGGGCTGTCGTCGGTAACCTCGAAAACGAACGTATCCCGACCGCGACCACCGGATAGCACATGCGCCGATCCGGTGATCACGAACAGATCGTCGCCGGCTCCTCCGGTAATTTCCTCAAAGCCGTTGAACTCATCGTCGCCGATGGAATCGCCACTCGCCTGGCCCGTTCCTGTGTGAATAAGCAGGTCTTCGGCGCTTTCGGAATAATCGAGGACATCATAGCCCTCACCACCGGCATTGGTGTCGTCTCCGGCCCCTCCGATAACGACATCGTTGCCTTGGCCGGCCTCGACAACGTCATCGCCCGCGCCTGCGCGCAGGACATCGTTTCCGATGCCGCCTTCGAGGCGGTCATTGCCGGTGCCCGCATCGAGCAAGTCATCACCGTCATTTCCGTGCAAACGATCGTTGCCGGCCCCTCCGACGAGGACGTCGTGGCCCGTGCCGCCGGAAAGAAAATCGTGCCCGGCGCCGCCTTCGAGAATATCGTCGCCCTCGCCGCCGTCGAGATAATCGTCGCCGTCTTCGCCATAGAGGGTGTCGTCGCCCTGATCGCCGAAAAGACGGTCGGCGCCATGGCCGCCGTAAAGGATGTCGTCGCCCTCGCCGCCGAACATCATATCGTTGCCCGTTCCGCCATATAGAACGTCATCGCCCGCTCCGGCCATGATGTGATCATGGCCGGAGCCCCCGACCACAAGATCATTGCCGCCCATGGCGTCGATGATGTCGTCACCGGCCAGGGCGTCGATGTCATCGTCGAAAGGGGATCCGACAAAAAGATCATTGCCCGGCGTAAGGGTCTGGGTCTTGCGCACGATATCGAAACGGGCCGTTTGCCAGACCACGGCTTCACCATCCGTGATGGAATAGGTCAGCGTCACCGGGCCAAGCATGCCAGCCTCGGTCGTCACGCGCCAACCACCCTCGACGGCCTCGAGCGAGAGGGCATCTGCACTGACATCTCCGACGGCGAGCTGATCTCCGTCGGGATCGGTTGCCCCCCAAAGCAGGTGGTAGAGACTGAACAGGACAGCCTGACCGGCAAAGACATCGTTGAGCCGCACGGGGCCGTCGAGCCTCGGGGCGCGATTGGGCTTTGTGGCCTCGGGCGGGTCGGTGTTCTCGTCGCCGGGCTCGTTCCGATCGCTTCCGGGACCGGCAGCGGTTGGAAATGGGACCACATTACCGGGCGATTGCGTCTGCCGGTTATCGTTGGACGACACGATGCCGTAGGCTGACGGAAATGCTGAAAGTCCGGCAATCTCGAATGAAAATTGAGTGAACTGGAACGGTGTGGTTGTGTCTGCGAGCAGGACGTTGGGCGACCAGTCGATCGTGTGACTGGAGTCGTCCTTGCCGAAATCAGCGACCCGCCCGGCCCGCGAAGATCCATCCCGATCCGAGTGGTCACGCTCGTTGGCGTGTTCCCGCATTCTGTGCTCATCGGGCTCCGGTTCGGGTTTGTTTTTTGCCCCAGAGGGTTCCGCTGCGCTCCTTGTCACCGCGGTGTCGAAAAAGCTGCGGACATAGAGTGCCATCATGATGATGACGGCCCCGGCATGAACCGGGAGCATTGTCAGGCGCCGCTTTGGATTGAAGAAATCGAATTTTTCCGAAGGCGGCTGGGCCTGTGTTTCCGATCGTGTTCCCTTGACCTCGATTGTCATGATCAACCCGCCGTTTTGAGAGGTTGCGTGGCCCTGACAGGATCGGAGGCCGGTTCGTCGGTCCGGACAGCGCGTGGCCCGCCGATCACTTTCTCCTTGGCACCAAAATTGGAGAGCTTGCCGTTCTGAATGACGGCAACGAGCCCGACTTCGGCCAGCACACTTGGTCGATGCGCGATGACGATGGCGATGCCACCGCGTTCGCGTACGCTGCGCACAGCAGTGTTGAGCGCGGCTTCGCCCTCGGCATCGAGGAAGGCGTTGGGCTCATCGAGCACGACCATGAACGGTTTGCCGTAGAGCGCGCGTGCCAGCCCGATCCGTTGGCGCTGGCCGGCCGAAAGGGCGGTGCCCATAGGGCCGAGTTGGGTATCGTAGCCGTCGGCAAGGCGTACGATCATATCGTGCACGCCGGCGGCCTGTGCTGCCTCGACGATGGCCATGGAATCGCGTTCGGGGGCGAAGCGCGAGATATTTTCAAACACCGTGCCATCGAGCAACGACACTTCCTGGGGTAGGTAGCCGATCTGGTGTCCGAGAACTTCTTCATCCCACTGGCCCAGTTCCGCGCCGTCGATGCGAACGCCGCCGCGCAGGGTCGGCCAGATGCCCACGATGGCCTTGGCCAGAGTGGATTTACCACCGCCGCTGGGGCCGATAATGCCGAGTGCTTGTCCGGCCTGGATGTTAAACGAGACCTCCGAGAGCAGGATCTGGCCGGTGGTCGGGGCGGCTACGGTGATCTTTTCGACCGAAAGCGCCATCGATGGGGCTGGCAGATTAAGAGGCTTGTCCGCCGTATCGAGCGCGATCATGGTGTCGCGCAGCCGGCCGAACGCCTGGCGCGCGGCAACGATGCCCTTCCAGTTGCCGATGGTCATGTCGATGGGCGCCAGCGCTCGTCCGGACGCAACCGAAACGGCGATGATGGCGCCGGCCGACATCTGCCCCTGGATGGTGAAATAGGCGCCGAGCCCCAAAAGGGCCGATTGCAGCAGCATGCGCGCCACCCGCGAGAAGGCGCTGAAGGTCCCAACGACATCGCTCGCCCGGGTCTGAAGGTCCAGATGCTGGTCGTTGGCCGCATTGAAGCGTGCCACCGCACGCCCGGAAAATCCCATCGCCCTGATGACATCTGCATTGCGGGCGTTGGAATCGGCAATGGTGTTGCGCGTGACGGCCGCCTGTTGCGCCGTTCGGGTGAGTTTGCGCGATTTGAGTTCAGTCAGCGCGGTGAGGAGGGCCAGAAAGACGATGCCGCCAAGCGTCACGTTGCCCAGCATGGGATGGAGGAAATATACAAAGACCAGATAGAGCGGCACCCAGGGCAGGTCGAACAGTGCGCCGGGCCCCTGCGTGCCCATGAAACTGCGGACCGTATCGACATCACGCCCGCGTTCGAGGGCTTCGGACGTGGAAAAGCCGAAGCGGGGCATGTCCACGCTCACCTTGTGGGCTATCGGCGCCAGCATCTTGTCGAACCGGGCGCCCATGCGCACGAGAATCTGGCTGCGGATGGCGTCGAACACGCCTTGAAAGAGGTACAGCCCGATGGCAAGCACCGACAAAGCGACAAGGGTTGGTATCGAACCGCTCGTCAACGCCCGGTCATAGATCTGAAGCATGTAGAACGAGCCGGTCAACGCCAAGACGTTGATTATGCCCGATATCCAGAACACGAAAACGCCGATGCCCTTGAATCGGCTCTTGAGCATGTCGTCTCCGCGATGCTCGGCGAGTTGGTTGTCGGCTTTGGACTTGGCCATCGCAATTCCCCCTTCTTGATGGAGCCGCTGCTTTTCGATCAGCAACGCGGCCCGGCATTGGTTGCTGTGTCCGGGGCGGGTGATCCCACCCCGGACAGGGACGTGCTAGATGTTGAAGTCCGAGGCCGTGAGCGCGTGATTTCCGGTCAGCTCGATCCGGAATTCGGGGTCCTCATCGCCGCCGGTGTTGCCTGAGACGATTGTGAAGTCGCCGTCTTCGCGGCTTTCATGACTGACGGTCAGCTGTCCAGGAGCACTGGCCTGGCCAGAAACCAGCGTGAAGCTCTGTACCCCGGCGAGGCCACCATTCGCGTCTATTCCAGAGAGGTCGAGCCGGTCGCCGGCCTCGAAGCCCACAATGGTGTCACCGTCTGCCGCGGCAATGGAGCTGAAGACGAAGATGTCTTCACCCGATCCGCCGTCCATCACGTTGACGGCCGTGCTGGCGGTGATCGTGTCGCTGCCCGAACCCGTTGTCACATTCTCGATGCCATAGAGGGTATCGGTGCCCGAGTTGGTGCCGACAACGCTGCCGCGGCCACCGGTCCCGGTTCCCAGGTCAACGCTGAGATTGCCCGTCATCGAACCCATGTCCAGCGTATCCGAGCCGGCGCCGCCATCGTAGTGGTCGTCGCCGTCACCATTTCTGGCGATGAACATGTCAGTGCCGCCGCCGCCAAACACGGTGTCGTCGCCCATGCCGCCATCGAGCATGTCGTGGCCGGCGTCGCCTGAGATCCAATCGTCTCCATCCTCGCCATAGAGGGCGTCATCGCCGCCGCCGCCGAACACATCGTCGTCGTCGTCACCGGCAAAGACCACGTCTCGTCCTTCTTCGGCGTAGATGAAATCGTCGCCCTCATCGCCGCGGATGGTGTCGGCATCGGTGCCAGCGACGATATAGTCGACGCCGCCCAGGCCAAAGATCAGATCCTTGCCCATCGTGCCGACGAGCACGTCCGCAGAAGCGCTGCCGACAATTGGTCCCGCAGCAGTCGGCGGTGTTCCGGCATCGGGGGTCTGGATGGCGTCATCGTCGTCGGAATTGCAGTCGTCGTCGCTATGGTCGTCTTCTTCTGCATCCTCATGGCCCGTTGCCGTGCGTACCTCCGGATCACCATCTGTCGGCGTTGCAAAGGTGACGGTGTTTTCGCCGAAGCTGATCGTGGTGACGCCATCCGCGGTTGATGATGTGTGCTCGGTTGTCCCTTCGGGCAGTTCGATGACGTCCTGGGGCCGCAGTGCGCCCACGATGGTGTCATTGCCCCCGTTGGACCGGAAGACGATGCGGTGCTCGGACTGAAGAGAGGTGATATCGACAATGTCGTTTCCGGCCATGCCATCGATCGTGATGGTGCTGAAGTCGAGGCTGGTCGGGTTGAAATTGCCCACTACCTCGATGGTGTCGCCGCCATTGCCCCCCGTGTCGAGCCCGCCATTGTTGTTGTCTACGGTGACATTGAGAGTGTTGACCCGGACTTCTTCGATGTTGTCGAGTTCGGCGATAAGCGTTTCGACCCCGCCAACGGTCCGGGTTACGACGATTTCTGTTCCCGCTGCGAACGAGACGCCCAGCGAAGTGGACAGCGCTGCGGCTATGGCCGCGTTCTGCGCACCGGTTACCGCATAGATGCGGAAGGTTTCTGAACCCGCGACACCGTTCAGGACATAATTGTCCGTCCCGGCACCGCCGTTGATGCGGTCGCGACCGTCCGTGCTGGTCTGGGTGATGGTATCGGTACCAGCACCACCATTGATGATGTCGTCTCCGGCACCGCCGTTGATGGCATCATTGCCACCGAGGCCGTTGAGCACATCATTGCCGCCATTGCCATTGAGGGTGTCGTTGCCACCCAAAGTAAAGAACCCGAAGTTCTGCGGATTGACGCCATCGGCGATATCGTCGCCCGCCGTGCCATCGAAGGTGTTGTTGAACAGCGGCGTGCCGTCCCAGTCCTCGCCGACAACCGCCGTCGCTTGCGACACCAGCACTTCGGGATTGCCCAGAGCGTCGGTGAAGCTGACCTGGACGCGGAGAATGTCTCCGACTTGGCCACCCAGTCCGAACAGGCCGTTATTGGGAGCAAATTGCGCCGACGTTCCCCCGACGACGGCGGAGATGTTCTGCCAGCTGGTGCCGCCATCGTCCGAGACCTGCCATTGATAGCTCAGCGCTCCCAGCCCGTTGGCATCTGCGATCGATGAGGTATCGACAGTGAGAACCTGACCTTCGGTCGGGGTCGTGTCGCTGATGACCGGCAAGCCGGTTGCCGGGCTGTTGGGCGGTGGCAGCAACTGGTCGATGGTGAAGGTGCCGTCCGCAAATCGCAGTTGTTCGATGTTGAACAGACGGTCGGTGCCTTCGGCTTCGAGGTTGCGGCCCGAGGCCGGATCGATGGCCCCTGCGGTCTGTTCCACATGGTCGACGGTTATGCTGCCGTCGTCGTTGCGGGTGATCTCGTAGTTCTCGAGAACGTCCCAATAGACGGCCGTATCGATGTCGCCCTGCTGTCCGCCGTCGAGAATTTCCCGTTTGGCCTCCAGCTGCGAGGGACGGATCTCGCGGGAAAAGAGAAGGGATTCCAGCGTCTGCCCTTCAAAGAGTACATTGCCGGTCAGATCATGAACCTGACCCGTAAGCCGCGAAGCCGTTGCGAACTCGACGCCGTTTTCGTCGCTGATGGCGATCCGAACGCTGAGCCATTTATCGCCATCGATGATGTCGTTGCCCGCCATGCCGCGGATTTCATCCGAGCCACCACCGCCAAGCAGAATGTCCGAGCCGTCCGATGTGTCCATGACTGCGGTCTCATGGAGGCCGTTCGGGTCGATCACAGTGGGCACAGCCCCGTCATCGGCCTCTTCGTCGGTGGGTATGTCGAGATTGTGGGGGTTCCAGACCTCGAAGCGTTCGAGATGGGCGACAAGATCGGCCAGCCCGTCGATGAGGTGCAGGTTCTTTTCCAGCAATGCGTTGGAGAAGCTTTCGATCGGGGCGTCCGGGTCGACCTGGGCGGCATTGCCAAAGGCGTCATAAGCCCCGGTCACCACTTCGCGTCCGGTGAGCTTGTCATCATGGTCCCAGCCCGAAAGTCCTTCGACCAGATCGTAGCGATCGCGAAGGATGTTGTTCTGCTGGTTGACGAAGATCGACACGTTCATGTCCGCATCGGCGGCGTAGTTGTTGTCCTGGAACGTTGTCCAGTCAAAGCCCGCCATGCCGTTGCTGCGGTTGATGCCGATGCCCTGAACCATGATGTCGTCGCCGGATTCGGCATCGAAATCGGTATCGTTTTCGCCCGAGAGCATGATGTCGTGACCGATGACGCGCGAATTGAAGAACAATTCGGAATTGTCCCCGGACAGGGTGTTCATATTGCCCTGACCTTCCATCCAGTCGCTGCCCTCGTTGCCAAAGATCACCCCGCCGCCGCCGGACGCGGAGCGGATGAAATCGTCACCCTGGCCCCCGAAAATGGCCTTGTCTTCAGAGCCGCCGGAGAGAACGTCCTGGCCATCGCCGCCAAAGATCAGGTCGAGACCCATGCCGCCATTGATGACGTCATCGCCACCTTCACCCTTGATCACATCGGCATCGCCGATATCGGTGCCGCTGTCAGTGATGATGTCGTCGCCGTCACCGCCATGGATGTGGTCGACGCCATATCCGCCCTCGATGGTGTCGTTGCCGCCTTCACCCCAGATGGTGTCGTCGCCGGCCCCACCGATGATCGAATCGTCCTCATTGGTGCCGCCGATAACGACGTGTTCTCCGCCGGTGTACTGGATGAAGTCGATATCGCCGTCATTGTCGAGATCACGGCGAACGACCAGGGAATCGGTACCTGTAACGGCCGAGATGACGTCGGTTTCGCGCGTCGGATCGGCCGTGCCCAGCCCCTCGTTGTATTGCTTGGACTGGTCCATTTCGATGACGTAATCGGCCGTCTGGAAGGCGGAGCCATTGATATGCAGGCCCGTATCTTCGGTGTCCGTGTTACGCCGGATCAGGTCGGCAAAACTGTCGCTTTCCAGTTCGGTCAGCAGATTGAGGCCCTGGGTGCGGCTGAGATAGTAGAAGCGGTCCCCGTTCTGCAGGTTCTGGATCTGCAGTTCGAACACGAACGTGAAGGTCGAGCCGAGCATTCCGCCAAACGGCATCAGCGCTTCGGCCAGGCCCCCGATCCAGAAATCGACGGCATTGAGGCCGGTTTCCTGGGTCGCCCATGCTCCCGTGGAATTGAGGAAGTCCAGCCGATCGGCCGGCGCGCCTTCTTCGCCGAACACCAGCGCCCATGCGGCATCACGCTTCTCCTCGGCCGTCGTCGCCTCAAGAATGGACGTATGGGTGCCGTATGCGGCGATGAAATTGACGATCGAGAGGGGATTCTTGATGTTCTGGGCATAGTCGGCCCAGCTTGAATAGGGCTTGAGATAGGAGTCATTGGTCTGCGAATAGATCTGACGCCGCGCTTCATTGAGCGATGGAATGCCGGTTTCCCGTGCGCGGGCAATATTGAGTGCTGCCAGATCGAGTGGCAGGCCGACAAGATTGTTGCGCAGCGCGCCGGTCATGAATTCGTCGATTTCGTTGCCGGCCTGACGGGTCATACCCCGCAGGATCGCACCCGCAGCTTCTTCGGCGGAGGCTCCCGCTTCGGCAAAGGCCATCGGGTTGAGGAAGGCGTCGATCAGGCTCATCTCTTCGGGCGATGCGGCGCCACCGGCGAATTTGAGCATCTCGACGTTCTCTGCGAGCATCGAGTGGCCGAAACGGTAAACGACCTGGGCAAACTCCTCATAGATGGCCGCATCGATCTCGACGCTGTTGGAGAACACGAAGGGATCGATCTGCGGTGCGATCGCCCGGACGAACTCTTCAAACACAAGGTGCTGGTAGACCATTTCGGTCGAGAACCGCGAGGCCTGGAAAAGTCTCTCGCCATCCCAGACGAGCGACGAAAGATCGGCCGGAACTTCGGTAACTTCGACAAGCAGCCACTCGTTGAGGAAGGCAAGATCGCCTTCTGCAATCACGCTGGCCTTGATGGCATCGACCTGGCGATTGTGCTCGCCATGGAACATCGTGTGCACTGCAGTCAGCACGATGTTTTCATTGCCCCGCCCGTCGCCGACGATGAAATGCTTGTCAAGCAATTCGTCGTCATATGTGGCGTTGCCGCCAAACATGTTAGGAATGATCTCGTTGCCGATCTCATCATCGGGATCAGCTGTCTTGATGCCGGTGACGGTGCCGCCAGCGCCCTGGCTGACCGTATAGGATCCCGGCACCGCGTTGTGCGCGATGTCGTTGAGGAAGGCCCGTCCGGCGCTCAGGCTGTCCAGCGCGTCGATGGGTGCATCAAGATTGCCTTCGACCAGGCCGTTCGCCGTTACGATCTGGGGTAACCCGTTGGCCCCGCGCAGGAATTCACCATAGAGATCGGTGGCGAGCAGGGGAACGCTGTGAACGTTGAGGTCATCGAGCGCGATACCCAGCATTTCACGGGCCTGCTCCTTGATATCGGCCCAGGTCGGCGGTCCACCCGCTTCGCCCTCGAGCATGAGACCGGTTGCGACAGGCTTTCCATCGACCATGACATACTCGCGCAGGAAAACCTGGTGCGACGGGTTTGAGGTATAGACCTGATTGAGATCGGTCCATGGTGTGGTTTCGTTGCGGTGGTCGCGGACGTCATCCTCGGTGCCCACAATTCCATCGGCGCCCGGCTCGTTGGTGGCGCGGGTCAGAACCATGAAATTGGTAAAACTTTCCGGATCGTAGAGCGGGTCATCGGGATGCAACGGAATGTAAACCGTGCCCGATCCACCCTTGGCGGTGAGGTCGAGGCCATGATCGAAGAACTGGCCGAAGATCGTCATGAAGCCATTGAAGGAGGCTGTGTCGCCCAGGTCGGCGGCGATGTTCTTGATGAACACGTTGGCCTCATCCATGCTGACGCCGTGTTCGGTCAATTCGGCAATCGTGGCGGCATCGGCCGCATCGGCGGCGGCCTTGGCGGCTGCGGTTGCTGCTTCGCCAAGGGGAACAGCGTCGCGTGCGGCGGTTGCGGCCGCCACGGCTTCATCTGCCTGTTCGAGAGTCTCGGTGGCGGCCTGAAGGGCTGTATTGGCCAGATCGAGCTGCGCCTGGACCGATTGCGCATTGGCCTCGGCCAGATCCACATCCGCCTCGAGCTGCTGAAGCTCTGTAAGTGCATCCTGCACCGCATTTACTGCCGCCGTGTGCTCGGCCTGTGCCTCAAGCAGGGCAGCATCGGCGTCCTCGTCGGCCTCGACAGCCAGTCCATGGGCCAAGGCCGCATCTTCGCGGACGTCGACTGCCGCGGCATAGGCGTTGGCGTTGGCCACCGTGGGATCGGCCTGGAATGTCGCCAAGGCCGCAGCCTCGATCGCCTGGGCGGATGCAAGCTGCGCAGCAGCCAGCGTTACCGCGTCCTGGGTGGTCGCCGCCATTGTTTGGGCGGTCTGCATCGTAGCAAGCTTGGCGGCCGCATCGGCTTGGGCCGAGGTCACCGTGGGAAGATGGGCGTCCCGCGCGGCGATGGCCGATGTCAGCGCGGCGCCGGCACCGTCGGCACCAGACTGCGCAGCGGCGTGATCTGCGACGGCCTGATCGTAAGCCGCCAGCGCGTCTGTCTGGGCCGTAATCGCGGCCGTGAGCGCCGCGTCTGCGGCATCGTACGCCGCTTGCGCATCGGCTTGCGCATCGCCGATGGCGGCGCGCAGCGCGAGGGCCTCGGCGCGCAGCGCCATGACCGAGCCTGTGATCTGCAGGGCCTCGGCCCCAGTGATGCCGACCGAGGCGAGAGCTGCGGTTATGGCGGCAGGGTTGTCGATCGATTGATCGGTAATGATATTGGAAATGACGCGCGGCTGACTGTCGTAAACCGAGCCGTCGAACTGCTCATAGCTGGTGGGCTGGCCGGTGCGCGGGTTGGCTTCGGCCGGATTGTAATCGGGTGTCAACAGCCGTGTCATGGCTTCGTCGCCCGCACCGAACTGGATCATGTCGGGCTGGAAATTGTTGAAGCTGCCATCAACCGTACGGAGCCCGAAGGGCAGCAACGGGCTTGAGACCAGTTGCTCAAGGGCTTCGCGCGGATCGACACCTTGTTCGATCAGCGCCGAATGTTCTTCGGCGATCTTGATTTGTTTGAGAATGAAGTCGAGGTCGTTCCGATCGAGCTTAGCCATTTCAGTCCCCTGTCCTTTGTCGTGGTTGCACCACGCCCAAATTGTTCATCTTGGACTGGATGTTCGCTGAAATGGCGGCCTTAGGTAATGACAGATGGTCTGACGGAGTAGGGGGGCTTAGGTCCGAAATTATACTGGACCTTGGTCCAGCGTTCCGGGTTTCACTTGCGTTTTGTCAAGGAATGTTTGCCTGCGGTGGTAAAACTGAAGTAATTCAGTAGTTGGAGGATGTACCATTCAGACGGCATCGAGCGGCTTGACGGGAGTGGGGGAGGATTTGGAACACGCACAAACGGTGGCGAGACCGCCGGGCTCGTGGCACAGGCTTTGGCTCGGTTTGTGGGGCCGGCGCAGCCTGATTGAGCAGTTCAGCCTGGCGGGCGGCGCTGTGATGATTGTGGTCATGATCATCACTGGAACGGTCATCGCGAACTTCGTGCGCTCGAACGCGCTTTATCATCGGGCAGTGGCGACGGCTCTGTTCGTCGACAGTTCCATCGTCAGTCATCTGGGGGAGTTGCGGAGTGGGGGAGACATCACTGACGAGGCGCATGCCCAACTCGACAGTCTGTTCGATACGAGCGCATTTGCCGATCGGGTTCCTTATCTGGACATTTGGCGCGCCGACGGGACGGTGCTCTATTCCAATTCCGAAGGTCTGATCGGTGAGCAGTTCGAATTGCCGCCCGGCGCCGTGCGGGCCTTCAATGGCATGGTGGTCGCGCTTGAGACCGACCTTTCGGCACAAGAGCACGTCTCGCGTGGATTCCAGCGCACATATACTGAAATCTACACCCCGATACACGGTGCGGATGGAGAGATTATTGCCGTGTCGGAAATTCACGAAGCCTCGAGCGATATCGGGGAGACACTGGCCGCCGCTTCGATCCGCAGTTGGGCCGCGGTGGGCTTTGCCTGTCTTGCCTTCTATCTGGCGCTGTTCGCGCTGGTCTGGCGCGCTTCCCAAAGGCTCGAGCGGCAGGAAAAATCCCTGTCTGCGCAATTGGTGCAAACCCAGATTCTTGCCGACCGCAACCAGGCTCTGCGCGAACAGGCCCTTTCAGCCTCTCGTCTGCTGACCGAACACAATGACCATTTTCTCAGCGCGCTGGGAGCCGATCTTCACGATGGACCCAGTCAGTTGATCAGCTACGCGGTTCTCAAGGTCGAAAAGGCCCGAAGGGCAAAAACTCGGGAGGCTCTGTATTCGGAGCTTGGTGAAATCGAAACCAATCTGACGTCGGCCCTCAACGATGTGCGCAATATCGCCCACGGTCTGGTCTTGCCCCAGATCGAGGAAGGGACATTGGCGGATGCGGTTGCTCACGCAATTCATATCCACAAGGACAGGACAAACATGACGGTAGAGGCCGATCTGGCATTGGGTGACGCACGGCCGGACCGGTCGAGCCGATCCAACCGGTCGATCAATATCTGTGTGTTTCGATTTGTTCAGGAGGGGCTCAACAATGCCTATCGTCACGGCGTCGGCGACAACGCGCGGGTAGAGGCAACCCTGGATGCCCGGGATATGTTGGATATCCGGGTGGTGTCTTATGGACGCAAGTCAACACCGGGGTCGGTTTCCCTGCCGGGGATCGGCCTCAAGGGGCTCAAGGCCCGGATCAACGCGCTTGGTGGCGAACTGCGCTTTTCGCGGCTGGACGAGGTCAGTGTGCTCGAGATGTCGATTGATCTGCGGGGACAGGCGGCTCATGTCTAAGCGGCGTATCGTCATTGTCGACGATCATCCGATCTTCCGGTCGGGATTGACACAGACACTCGAACTCGAGCCAGATTTCGATGTGGTCGCGCAAGGCGAAGACGGCACCGAGGCAGTTACGCTTGCTGGGCGCCATCGGCCCGATATGCTCCTGCTGGACGTGGCCATGATAACAGGTGGCGTAGATGCCATTGCCGACGTGCTTAAGGTCAGTCCCAACACGCTGGTTGTCATGCTAACGGCATCGGCAAGGGTCAATGACGTTTCCCGTTCGCTCGATCTGGGTGCCGTTAGCTATCTGCTCAAGGGCACCACGGCGAACGAGTTGCTCCATGCCATAAAGGAGATCTTTGACGGTCGCGTGCAGATATCGCCTCGGCTGCTTGGCGATCTCATGAGCCAGCAACAGATCCATGCCCTCTCGCCCGAGCAGGAGGCTATTGCCAAGCTGACCGATCAGGAGGCCCGGGTTCTCCGGCTCGTCAGCCAGGGCTTCAGCAACGCCGAGATCGGCAAGACCCTCGAGGTGCAGGAAAAGACGGTCAAGTTCCACCTCTCGAACATTTTCGACAAGCTGGAGGTGCGCAATCGCGTGGAAGCGGCCCTGCTAGCCCAACGTGCATGGCGCGACACGGGCAGGTGAGGCGGGCCGTCCCACAGGATGTGTCACTGGCTGATGGCGCAAACAGATAGCTGCAATCAGATTTCGAGATATTCAGGATATTGCTGGCCGACCCAATCAAGCATTGAAAGCGTTTTGGAGAGGTGTTCCCGCATGGCCTCGATGGCGGCCGCGGGGTCTTCGGCAGCAATGCCGTCGATGATTTTTTCATGCAGGGCGACGACACGTTCCATGCCGATATTGGGCAGATTGAGCATGCGCAGGCGGTCGAGATGGCCACTGTGGCGGCGCAGGATCGGCCAGAGTTCGAGGATATCGGCGTGACGGAAGATCGCGTGGTGGAACTCGCGGTCTGCGATCAGGAACGCAGCGTGTTCCTTCTGATTGGCTCTGTCGCGGACGTCGGCATTGGCGGCGCGCAGGTCAGCAACAGCTGCTTTGTTTGCGGTTTCCGCGAGAACGCGCACATTAGTGTATCTGAAGCAAGTGCGTGCTGAATTTCTGTGCGGCAGCACCTTTGACAAGCAGAGAAGCGCTCTTATCGGCGTGAGGTGGCGGTAGGACGGTCGGCCTGTAGTCGGTCGACAATCATGTCGGCGATCGGCAAGGCCGATGTTGCGGCCGGGGAGGGCGCGTTGCAGACATGAAGCTGTCGTGGGCTGTCGAGAAAAAGAAAATCATGGATGAGCGTTCCGTCTGTCGCTACCGCTTGTGCCCGGATTCCCGCGCTCATCGGCTGCAGGTCGTCCAGATCAAGAGAGGGGCAGTATTTCTGGCAGGCGCGCAGATAGCGCGCCTTGAAAACCGAATCCATCATTTCGGCGACACCGGATTTCAGGTTTGCCCTGATTGAGCGCCAGAAGCCGGGAAAACTGGCATATGAAGCGATGTCACGGATCGAGACCGAAAATTTCGGATAGCCTTCGCGCGCAAATCCCAGCACGGCATTTGGGCCGACCGTGAGACGTCCATTGATCATCGGGGTAAGGTGGATGCCCAGAAACGGCAGGTCGGGATCGGGAACGGGGTAAATCATGGCGTGGCAAAGGTCGGAGCGCTCCTGACGGACTTTATAGTACTCGCCTCTGAACGGCACGATCTGGTGGGTCGGATTGAGCCCTGCCATTCTGGCAAGGCGATCCGATTGCAGGCCTGCGCAAGCGACCAACTTGTTCGACCGAATTGTCCGGTCGTTGAGCTCCACCCGAACCGCATCGTCATCCTCTGATATGGCCATAACGGAGTTGTTGAGCAGGAGCGAGCCGCCCATTTTGACAAAGGCATCAGCCAGCTTTTTGACCACCTCGAGATAGTCCACGATCGCCGCGGCGGGAACAAACAGGGCCTTTGTGCCCGCGATATGAGGTTCGCGCTCGGCGATGTCACCTGCCGATAGAGATTCAGTCACGATACCGTTCAGCTTGGCGCGGTGCCAAAGGGCATCGAGGCGCTGTTCTTCGAGAGAAGTTGTTGCGACAATCAGCTTGCCGCGCTCTTCGAATGCGATGCCGTGTTCACGGCAAAACGCTTTGGTCCGGCGCTCGCCTTCCGCACACAGTCTGGCTTTCAGACTCCCTGGCGCGTAGTAGATTCCGGAATGTATGACCCCGCTATTGTGTCCTGTCTGGTGCCGGCCGAGTTCGGCCTCCTTTTCCACAAGAACCACGCCCGCATCGGGAAAACGATCGGCCAGCGCATGGGCCGTTGCCACTCCCACAATGCCGCCACCAATGACGCAATAGTCATAGTCGATGCCCAAGAAGATCTCCGTGAAACTGGTCCCCGTGTCGGACCAGAATTATTGGAAAGCTCGCGTCACGCAACTCCCTGATGCCGCAGCAGCGGCGATCGGAGTGAATTGCCGGGGCCTTCTCCGAAGAGAGCGACCGCGTGTTCAATTGCTCTGACTGATCCGAAGTCCGCCATATCGGCAAAAAATCCTCGACGTATTTCAGGTGAGGACGCTTGCGCGCCCTACGCTGCGCCTTGGCGGGCGCGATCAAAGCCCCAACCAGATCGATGGCCTCACCTAACGCGCATCGAAACGCTCACCGGAGTCAGTGTCGAACAGATGGAGGTGAGCATAGGGCAGATGAAGTGTCGCTGTTGCCCCGGTGTGCCATCGACTGCCAACAGCCCTCACGGTAACCAGATCCTCCATCCCGCCCAGAGCCAAATAGACCAGTGATTCCTTGCCGAGTATTTCCACGGCCTCGACTCGGCCGTTCAGAGCCAGTCCTGGTTCGGTCTCGTCGTCGAGCAAGATGTCTTCAGGGCGAATGCCGATGGTGCAGCCCGATTGAGGGAGAAAATCGGGTAGTCGGAACCCTTGCGCGGCAAGCGCTGCCGAATTGAGCAGGTTCATGCCCGGTGAGCCGATGAAGCGCGCAACGAAGGTCGTGCGGGGCCGTTCATAGAGTTCGGTGGGTGTGCCGACCTGCTCGATGTTTCCCCCGTTCATGACAACGAGGCGATCGGCCAGGGTCATGGCCTCGAGCTGGTCGTGGGTGACGTAGATCGCCGTCGTATCGAGTGCTTTTTGCAACCGGCGGATTTCAACCCGCATCTGGCCGCGCAGCTTGGCGTCGAGATTGGAGAGGGGTTCGTCAAACAGGAAGGCGCGGGGCTTGCGAACAATGGCACGACCCATGGCGACGCGCTGGCGTTGCCCGCCGGATAGCGCTGCCGGGCGGCGCTCGAGATAGGGTTCGAGTTCGAGGATGCGGGCGGCCTCGGCCACGAGCGCCTGACGGTCCTGCTTGCCGACACCGCGGTTCTTCAATCCGTATTCGAGATTGCCGCGCACGCTCATATGCGGATAGAGCGCGTAATTCTGGAACACCATGGCAATGTCGCGGGCGGCAGGTTCGACCGTATTGACCACGCGCCCGTCAATGGCGATCGTCCCGCTGGTGATGGTTTCAAGACCGGCAATCATGCGCAGAAGTGTCGATTTTCCGCAGCCTGACGGGCCGACCAAAACCATGAGCTCCCCTGGCTCGACGGCAAGGTCGATGCCGTGCAGGGCCGTGACATTGCCCGAATAGACTTTCCGGGCCTGATTGATTGCAATGCTCGCCATTTTGCAGTTTCCGTCTCTAAAGGGTTGAGGGCGCCAGATCGGCGATGATCAGTGCGGCCAGATCCTGCGTGCCCACGGCCACGCCGGCGGCGCCGGCCGCAAGCAACACTTCACGCCGGTCGGGACGCGGATCGTTGGGATCGACAAAACCGATGGCCTTGACCCCGGCGGCGCAGGCGGCCTGGATGCCATGATGGCTATCGTCGACCATGATTGAGCGCTCCGGGCGGGCCCCGAAAGCTGCGAGGCAGTAGAGCACCAGATCGGGCGCCGGTTTGGGCCTGGCGACCATTTCGGCACTGAAGATATGAGGGGCAAAAATATCCCATAGCTCAAGCAGTCCGAGGCTCCTTTCGAGGCGTGCCATTGTGCTGTTCGAGGCAACGCATTTGGGGACATCGAGGGCCCGCAGCAGCGGCTCTATTCCGGCCATCGCCCGCAATTCCCGCGCAAACGCCGCGTACACATCGGAATGCCAGCTCGAAAACAGGGTATCGAGCGCGCTGATGCCCGCCGCCTTGAAATGGAAGCGCAAATCGCTTTCGGACTTGCCGGTGAAGGTGCGATGGGCCTCTTCGGCGGTCATTGAAAGTCCGGCGGCGCTGAGGGACCGGGCCAGCGTGCGGCTGGCGATCGGCTCGCTGTCGATGAGCACGCCGTCGCAATCGAAAATGACGAGATCGAGTGGCCGGGTCATAGGCGGTTCACTCCCGCCATTCCGTCCAGCACGGCAAAGCTCTGAAAGATCGCAGCGCTGGCGTTGGGGTCCTTGCGATCGGACACCGCGATGAAATCGGCCTGCGCCTGTTTGGGCGAGAGCGAGAGAATGGAATAGCCATGCTCGCGGCTGCTGGCGAATTTGAGGTGCGGGTTTTCGGCCAGCGCCGTTGCAATGCTTGCTTCGGAGGGCCCATCGGAGGTGATCGACCCCGTCACAAATTCGGTGGCGAGGGTGGAGCTGTCAGGGTCCTCGAAATCCTCTTTGACGTCGGCGGCGTAAAACGCATGCAGATCGCCACCGATGACCAGCGGATTGGCCGCCCCCGAGGCGCGCACCGAGTCGAGAAGTCGGGTGCGGGCAGAGTGGTATCCGTCCCAGCCATCGAGATTATAGCCGGTTGCGTCTCCTGCCTTGGTGTCGCGTTCGGAGAGCAGCGTCTGCTGGGCGATGACCGTCCATTTGGCCCGCGAGGCCTCAAGGGTGGCATCGAACCAAGCTTCCTGCGCGTCACCGAGCATGGTGCGCTCGGGCGCATCATCGGAGCCTTCAAGCGGTACTGAGCGGTATTGGCGGGTGTCGAGCATGGCGATATCGAGCAAGCGCCCGAACCCGTGCCGGCCATAGATTGTGAAATTGGAAAAGTCGCGGCCAGCAATGGGTGGAACGGGCATATGCTCGTACCAGGCCTGATAGGCCGCAGCCCGCTGGCGCAGGAATTTTTCGCCTCCGATGACATTGGGGGCGTCGTCATCGGCGTAATTGTTGATGACCTCATGGTCGTCCCAGACGGCCAGCCAGGGGAAATTGGCGTGGGCGGCCTGCAAGTCGGGATCGGACTTGTACTGGGCGTGTCGGTCCCGGTATTCGCTTAGAAGGGTTGGCGGCCATCCATTGCCGTGCCGGCGCACGAGATGGCTGCCGTAGCTGACCTCGTAGATATAATCGCCCAGATGGACGACGAGATCGAGGTCGCGTTGGGCCATGTCGCGATAGGCGCTGTAATAGCCCTGCTCATATTGCTGGCACGACGCGAAGGCGAAGGTGAAACGGTCATTGGTCGCGTCGGCGGCGGGCGCAGTGCGGGTGCGCCCGACCCCGCTTTCGGCATTGCCGCAGCGGAAGCGATAGAAATACCAGCGGTCGGCCTCAAGTCCGGTCACTGCCACATGGACCGAATGCCCCCATTTCTGAACCGCCCGGTAGATGCCGGAGCGCACCGGCCGCGAAAACGATTCATCCTCGGCCACTTCCCAGAAAACATCCATGGGGGGGATGGCGACTTCAGGGATCGGCGCGAAGGGATCGGCAAGCGGGACCGCCTCGACCGGAAAGACCAGCCGCGTCCAGAGGATGACGCCGTCGGGTGTCGGGCAGCCTGATGCCACGCCGAGCGTAAACGGATCGGTATCGAAAGTCTGCGCACGCGCGCTTCCAAGGCTGGGCCAAACAGCGGCGGCGGCCAGGCCGGTGCCGAGAAAAAGGCGGCGGTTCAATAAAGGCACGAAGGTCTCCACACAATTGCTGTCGGCGATCAGGCCGAAAGGGCAAGCCGGTCTCTGATGGACAGGGCGAGCACAGGATCGTCCGAGGTCAGATAGCCGGTGCGGCGCTCGAGCCAGAACCCGATATCCTCTTCGCTATTGGGCACCCAGGCGCCGAGTTGCTCGAGCGGCACCATGGCGAGAACCGCGTCCCAGTGTTCGGCGAGCAGGGATTTTTCGATGGCAATGATGTCGGCGCGATCTAAAGCCGCTCGCAGCGTTTGCTCGAGGCCGAGCGCTTGGGCCGATTTGTGGTTGACCGAACAGAGCCGCGGAATGGCTGGCGCGGTAGCCTTGCAGGCCTCCAGCACCTCGAGGTTGAAGCTGGTCATATGGCTCCTGCCGGCCAGTCCGAACCGGATAAGGGTTGCAGCCACCCGCTCGGGGAGACCGGGGTAGGGGGTGCCCGTTTCGTCGGATTTGAGCTCGACATGGAGATGGCAACTGCCTTCGGCCAGCACTTCGAGCACCTCGGCCAGGGTCGGCAGGGTGTCGGGGCTGTCCTTCAGGCGCAGCGCGCGGCGCTGTTCGGGGGTGACGAGCCGCACCGGACCGGTGCCCTCCGCCGTGCGGTCCAGCGTCGCGTCGTGGATCACCAGAAGTTCGCCGGCATCGGAGAGATGCACGTCGAATTCGACGGCATCGACGCCCGTGCCGAGCACGTTGCGAAAGCCGGTCAGCGAATTTTCCGGCCAGAGATTGCGGCCACCGCGATGGCCTACGATCTGAGTCATTTTTGAGAACCTTTGGGTTGAGATTATTTTCCCGAATCCACCAGCCCTCTGGCGAACCAGCGCTGAAGAACGAGAATGACGACGGTGGGCGGGAGCATGACGACGAACGAGGCGGCCATGGCATAGCTCCACCAGGCTGCCGGATCGTTTGGCCCGGGCATCAGACCCTTGAGGGCGATGATGACGGTCATCATGTCCTTTTGCGTCGTGAACAGCAGGGGCCAGAGATACTGGTTCCAGCCATAGACAAAGAGGATGATGGCCAGCGCGGCGATGTTGGGCAGCGAGAGAGGCAGCAGGATATCACGCAGGAATTTCATGGGCGTGGTACCGTCGAGCTTGGCGGCCTCGCACAGATCTTCGGGCACAGTCATGAAAAATTGCCGGAACAGGAACACCGCCGTTGCTGAGGCGATGAGCGGCAGGGTCAGGCCCGGATAGGTGTTGACCAGGTTCCAGTTAAAGCGCGCATCGATTGTGTATCCGGTCAGCATTTCGATCAGAAACGAGATGCCGGTGATGTCCATCAGCCAGCGGATCGGCCCGGCCACGTCGGCTACCGATTCATAGGTGGGCAGGATGCGCACCTCGACCGGCAGCATGAGCGACATGAAAATCAGCCAGAAGGCCGTCAGCCGGAAGGGAAACCGGAAATAGGTGATGGCAAAGCCGGCAAGGATCGAAAGGACGATCTTGCCCACGACGATGCCGCTGGTAACGATCAGCGTGTTGAGGAAAGACTGCCCGAAATCGGCAGTTTCCCAGGCAATCGCCAGATTTTCGAAAAACATCTCCCCCGGCACGATCGGCATGGGCACCTGCTGGATGGCCTGCCCGGTGTGCGAGCCCGCCACAAAGGCGAAATAAAGCGGCGCGCAAACTATGATCGCGCCGACGATCAGGATGATGTGGCAAACGACGGTGAGGATGGGACTACGCTCGATCATGGCTATACCTGGTAGTTGACCTTGCGGTCCATGGCGCGGAACTGCAGCACGGTGAAGGTGACGGCGAGGATCATCAGGATGACTGACTGGGCCGCCGAAGAGCCCAGATTGAGCATGACGAAGCCGTCCTGATAGACCTTGTAGACCAGCGTTGTGGTCGAGCCTGCGGGGCCGCCGCTGGTTACCGCATCGATGATCGGGAAGGTGTCGAACAGGCCGTAGACCATGTTGATGATGAACAGATACATGATCGTGGGCGTGATGAGGGGCAGCGAGATCGTGAAGAACCGCTTGAGTTGGCCGGCGCCGTCAATGGCGGCTGCCTCGCGCAGGGATTGCGGCACGGCCAGCATGGCCGCCACGAGGAATATGTAATCGTAACAGATATGCTTCCAGACCGCCGAAATGGTGATCAGGATGAGCGCGTCGCCCGAGCGCAGGTTCGGGTCCCAGGGCAGGCCCATGGCGTGGATGCCCATGGCGACGGGGCCGACGGTCGGGTTGAACAGATAGGCCCAGATGGCGCCCGAGATCACCGGCGCGATGGCGTAGGGCAGTAACAGGATGCTGCGATAGGCGAAGCGACCGCGAATGATGTGGTCGGTGGCGAACGCCAATGCGCCGGCCAGTGCAAGCGTCGCGATGTTCTGGACGATGGTGAACCAGAAGGTCAGCCAGGCGCTATTCCGGTAGGGTTGGCTCGCGAACAGCTCGGTAAAATTGCGCCAGCCGACAAACAGCGATTTGCCGCCAAACGGGTCGACCTGGACGAAAGCGAGTGAGAGTGCTTTCCAGGAGGGAATGAAAAAGAAGAACAAAAGGATGATCAGTTGCGGCGAGAGCAGCGCCGCAGCGATCCAGTGGTTCTTGAAGTGCGCGCGCTTGAGGCCGTCTTCGCTGGACCGCGTGAGCCTTTCGAACAGGCGGCGGCCGTCGAAGAGAGGGGTGCCTTTCGGCACCCCTGCAGGGATGAGGACGTCAGCTGCCGGCATGGAGCTGCTCGAACTGGCGCAGGATTTCGTTGCCACGGGCAACCGAGCTGTCCAGCGCGTCTTGTGCAGACTTCTGGTCGGTCCAGACCGCTTCGAGTTCCTCGAGCAGCACGGCCCACCATTGATTGGAATTGCCAAACCGCATGCCGCGCGAGTTTTCGGTCGGTTCGTGACGGGTGAGCTGGAGCAACGCGATTTCGCGGGTCGGATATTCCTCGAAAAAGCCCTGATCGGCCATCAGCTCGTAGGCCGCGTTGGTGACTGGGACATAGCCGGTCTGTTCGCTCCACCAGGCCTGGGTTTCGGGCTGGGCAACGAAGTCGATGAAGGCTGCAGCTGCTGCATATTCTTCGTCTGCCTTGCCTTGGAGAACCCAGAGGGCCGCGCCGCCGATGTTGGAATTGTGCGGTTCGACGCCAGCTTCGTGCGGCTGAAGGGTGGCGCTCCAGTTGAACTGGGCTTCGGCCTCGACGCCGGCATGGGAAGCGGTGGAGGCCGACCATGTCGAGCAGGTGCCCGAATTGAACAGCTGGGCGGGCGACATGCCATTGCCCGAGAGCTGGATGATCCCGTCATCGATCCAGCGCTTGAGGCGCTCGACCTGCTGGACCACCGGGGTGGTGTTATAGACATATTCGGTGCCAAGCCCGTCAAAGCCGTTGGCTTCGGTCCCGAAGGGGTAGTCGTTGATTGTCGAATAGCCCTCGAGCAGGCTCCAGGGGAAATCCGAGTTCAGCACCATGCCGCATTCGGAAATGCCCTGGTCCTTAATCGCGTAGAGCTGTTCTTCGAATTCGTCCCAGGTTTCGGCCGGCTTGTCGAACCCGGCTGCCTCGAAATGATCGGCATTGAACCACATGATGCCGGTCGAGGAGTTGAACGGCAGCGCGGCTGGCGCGCCATCGACCACGTAGAAATCGGCGACCGGGGCAATAAAATCGCTCCAGTCGGTATCATAGCCCTGCTCGGCCATAAGCTGGTTCACCGGAACCGCGGCGTCCGAATAGAGCATCGTGAGGAAGCTGCGTTCGGTGGCCTGGATGATGGTGGGATGCTGGCCAACGCGATAGGCGGCGATCATGGCGGCGAAGGTTTCTTCGTAATTGCCCTTGCGGACACCGACGACTTCAAAATCGTCCTGAGTGGTGTTGAAGTCGGCGATCATGTCCTGAATGGCCTCTTCGATGCGGCCGCCATTGGCGTACCACCATTCGATGGTCGTCTTGTCCTGGGCCAGTGCGGGCAGCGCCATCACGGCAAGCGATCCCGCGAGGGCCGTCAGAGCGGCGCCCTTGAAAATCGTGTTCATCGTCCTTGTCCTTGTTTCGATCCGTCCCTGAATGAAACGGGTTGAATTTTTCGCCGTTCACGGCAATTGAACTCATGCCGCCTTGCGGTCGCTCGATACCGTTACGTTACATATGTTACGGTCGCGTGACATATGTAACAAAGAGGGATGACGATGCAGGACGAGAGCGAAGATCTCATGGTTCAGGCGGCGTGGTATTACCATGTCGAGGGAATGACCCAGGCGGGCATCGCCGAGCGGCTGAATCTGACGCGCAGGCGTGTCAACGAAATGCTGGCGCAGGCGCACGAGACGGGCCTGGTCTCTGTGCATTTCAACTCTCCGCTCAGCCTGTGCGCCGAACTCGAAGCGCGGCTGTGCAACCGGTTCGGGCTGGAGGCCGCGGTCGTTGTGCCCACCCCGTCCGAACCGACGCTCGTGCACAAGGTTTTGGGCAAGGCAACTGCCGACTATCTCACGCGGCTGATCAATGCCCGCAAACCGCACGCCATTGGCCTTGGCTGGGGGACCACCCTTCGCGAGACCATAATGTCGGCCCGGCCGCAGAACTTCGAAGGCCTCGAAGTCTATTCGATAATGGGCGGGTTGACCCACGGCACCGAGATCAACACCTTTGAGATCGTGCGCAGCTTTGCCGAACGTTTTGGAGCCAGCGGCAATTACCTGGTCGCCCCGATCTATATGGACAGCGCCGAGGCGCGCGAGGCCATCGTTGCCCAGAGCAGCTTCCGCAAGGCTCTCCAGGCAATCTGCAATGCCGATGTGGGACTGGTCAGCGTCGGTGATGTTTCGGACAAGTCGCTACAGGTCCGTTACGGCCTTCCCGACGGTGTCAGCCCCCATGATCTGGTGAGTTCCGGCGCCGTAGGCGATGTTATCGGCCGCTATGTCGACAGCGAAGGGCGGCAGATCGACCACCCGCTCAACCATCAGGTCATGTCACCGGAACTCGACGATTTCAGGAAAATCCCCACCCGCATCGTCGCCTCGGGCGGACAGCATAAGCACGCCATCATGCGCGCGGTCGTTGCCGCCGGGCATGTCAATGTCGTAATCACAGATGCAGCCTGCGCAACTCACCTTCTTGATGATCGGGCAGAAGTCTGACGGATCCGGAGGACGCGCAGTCGACAAAAGCGCCTCGGCCCATTCCCGCCTGCACAATCAGAGTTATGGCCAACTCTGCACGAGTTGCAGCGAGGTCGCGGGGCGCTGCAGCAGCTATTCCCATGGCCAAACCGGTGGAAACTCACGCGATCTGGGGGGCGGCGTTGGCGCTAATTTGTTGGGACGTTTAGTTTTCTGGAAAGTTTTGGCTGGGGAACCTGGATTCGAACCAGGACTAACGGAGTCAGAGTCCGTGGGTCTACCGTTAACCTATTCCCCAGCAGAGGCGGGCTTGCCCGCGCGGTTCGCTTCGGCAGGCCGCCGAAGGAAGTGGCGCTTGTTTAGCGGCACATGGTGGCGATTTCAAGCCCGCAATTTCACTTCTTTGTCACGCGGCGACGGGATGCGCCAGGGGCGGCTATCGGCGCTAGTGGGTGACCGGGGCACGCCAGGCGATGGCGCGGCTGGGGCTGTAGCAGCCAAGCGCAACCGTGTTGGAGTAGTTGCCGGAAACGATCTGCACCTGGCCGTTGCCGCAATCGCCCACCACCACGCCCACATGGTTGGACATCACCATGATCGCGCCGATTGCGCCGGGATCGGCCTGCTCGCCGTAATGGGCGAAGTCGCGTGCCTTGTTCGAGCCGGTAGGAAGCAGCCCGGCGCGAGCCAGAACGGTATCGAGATAGCAGGCGCACCAGCGGCCCGGGCAACCCGAGGGGCGCACGCTCCCCAATTCGCTGAGCATGACATTTATGACTGTCTGGGGGTCGCGGGCGCTGGCCGGAACGGCGATGGCCGACGCGGCGCACAGAGCAAGCAGAAGCGGCAAAACAATACGCATCACTTTAGTTTTGTCCTTGGTTGGACCCGGCACGTAAAGCCAATGCACTGACGCGGCCGGTCTGTGTTGTGGTCAAGTCATCGGCACAACATCCGCGCGACAGGCAGACGAACCGATGCGGGATTATTTCGCCATGCTGGCGGGCTCATTACATCGCGACGCTGCGCGCGGCCACGCTCACTTGGGGCGCTCTCCCGTGATGCGGGCATAAACTGGAGTTTTATGGCGATATCTGGGCACATCGGCACGAACGAGGTGGAATGCGGCAATCGTTGCGTTGACGGCCATGATGGACTACCGTTGATCCGAAACTGAAATGATCTGCCTCGGGCGCCTTTCCTTCGAGCCATTGCGGGCCAATTGCCTGCCTTGTGCTCCAACCGGCGACCGGGCGGTACGGAGAACCGAGTTGACCGATTCAAGTCGGTCCACCGCCGTGTCGGCGGCTCCTGCGTCTCTGCGCGAGCGCGCCAATGAGCCTGTCCGGCACGAACGCGAAGACGCCAAGGCGCAACCGGGCGCCAAGCGGGCAACGCGGTGGACGTCCCAACCCAAATCCGCAGGGCAACGCAAAAAGCGCGCGCCCACTTATGCGGCGCTGGATCTGGGAACCAACAATTGTCGCCTCTTGATCGCCCGCCCGACGGAAAACGGATTCCGCGTCCTTGACGGGTTTTCGCGCATTGTGCGGCTGGGCGAGGGGCTGAGCCAGACCGGGCGGCTCTCGGAAGCCGCCATGGACCGAACGATTGAAGCGCTCAGGATCTGCAAGAGCAAGCTTGCCCAGCATGATGGTGTGAGGGCGCGTATAATTGCCACCGAAGCGTGCCGTTCGGCCACAAATTCGGCGGCATTCCTCGCCCGCGTCAAGCGCGAACTCGGGATGACCTTCGAAGTGGTCGATCGCAAAACCGAGGCCGAACTGGCCGTAACCGGCTGCGCCGATCTGATTGAAACCGATGCGCCCGGCGCCATCCTGTTCGATATTGGCGGCGGGTCGTCCGAACTTGCCTGGCTCGATTTCCGCGGCGGGCGCCCGCGCAATCAGGGCAAGACGGCGGCGTCCATTCGCTCATGGCAGTCCTTGCCCGTGGGCGTTGTTTCGATTGCCGAAAAATTCGGTGGTGTCGATGTGACGCCGGAAATCTTCGAGGCCATGGTCAATCACGTCACCGACCAGCTTCGCCATTTTCGCGGCCGCGAAAAACTGCGCGGCATGCTGGCCAGCCATCCGGTGCATTTTCTGGGCACGTCGGGCACGGTCACCACGCTCGCCGGGCTTTATCTCGGCCTTGAACGCTACGAACGCTCCAAGGTCGACGGGCTCTGGATGCATGCCGACGATGTTGATGCCACGATGCGTGTGTTGCTGGCCATGAGCTACGACAAGCGCACATCCAATCCCTGCATCGGCAAGGAACGCGCCGATCTGGTCATTCCCGGCTGCGCCATTTTTGAGGCAATCCGGCGCGAATGGCCGTGCCAGCGCATACGGGTTGCCGATCGCGGGTTGCGCGAGGGCATCCTGATTTCAATGATGTCGGAGGATCGCGTCTGGATGCGCGGCCGGCCCGGACGCAGGCGCAGGGGAGCCAGCAATGCCAAATAAGCCGACCGGCAAGGGCGCAGGCCGTCGCGGTGACCGCGATCTCAAGACCCGCGTCAAGACAGCCAAGAAGCGCACCACCTCATCCACACGGTGGCTGCAACGCCAGCTCAACGACCCATATGTGGCCAAGGCCCGCGCAGAGGGCTGGCGGGCGCGTTCGGCCTACAAGCTGCTCGAACTCGACGAAAAATACGAGTTGCTGAAACCCGGCATGCGGGTGGTCGATCTGGGGGCGGCGCCCGGAGGCTGGTGTCAGGTGGCGGTCAAGGCGGTCAAATCGGATCCCGAAAACCCCAGCGTGGTCGGCATCGACTATCTCGAAATGGACCCCGTGACAGGCGCCGCGCTGCTGCAAAAGGATTTTACCGACGAGGACGCGCCTCAGGCCCTGTTCGACCTTCTGGGCGGGCACAAGGCCGATATCGTCCTTTCGGACATGGCGGCACCGACAACGGGCCACAAGCCGACCGACCATCTGCGGATCATTGCACTCGTCGAAATAGCCGCCGACTACGCGCTCGATGTGTTGGCGCCGGGCGGCACATTTGTCGCCAAGGTGTTCCAGGGCGGCACCGAGCACGAGCTTCTGGCCATGCTAAAGCGCAATTTTGCCACCACGTTCCACGCCAAGCCCCCCGCGAGCCGGTCGGAATCGGCGGAAACCTATCTGATTGCCCGGGGCTTCAAGGGGCAGCGGCAGGACTGAGGCTTAGAGCGTGTCCAGCAAAAGCATGTCCTCGACGCGATTGGGGATGGAAACGGTTTTGCGGTTCGGACACGCGACAAAAACAAAGGCTTAGAGCCAAGAATTTGATTCAATCAAATCCTGGACGGCTCTAAAAGCGCGGCGAACGGCCCTGGTAGCCTTGCTGTTCCGCCTTTTCCAGCGCCGCCTGACGCTGGATTGCCGTGCGCTGCCCGGAAATGTCGCTGCCCGCTTCCTTCTCGAGCCGCAGATAGGGCACGATGGCAAGAAGCGATATGGCGGCGATCACAAAAAAGGCCGTGTGAAAATCGTCAACGCCCAGCGGCTGGCCGCGCAGATGGCTTGAAACCTCCAGCACACCGCCGGCTGTGGCGACAGCAAGCGCCGTTGCGATCGGGCGCATGACGGCATGAATGGCGGTTGCCGGCCCGGCCTCGTCCTCGTCGATATCGGCAAAGGCCAGCGCATTCTGGCCGGTAAAATAGAGCGAGCGAACAATGCCCACGACAAAAATCACCACCATCATCACTATGATCGGGGTCTGGGGTACGAAAGTGCCCTTGATGGCCAGCCCCAGCGCAGACAGCACACCGGCTGTCATAAGGGCGGTGCGAAACCCGATGCGCTGATAAATCGGCTTGGCGATGAATTTCATGCACAGGGCACCGATGGCGCCGACAAACGTGATCATTCCCGATTCGAATGGGGTATAGCCGAAACCGACCTGCAGCATGAGCGGCAGCAGAAAAGGGGTTGCCCCCGCGCCGATCAGAAACAGCGACGTGCCGGCAATGACCGCCCTGTAGGACGGATGCACGAAAAGTCGTGGGTCAAGCAGCGGATGCTCGATCCGCAGCGCGTATGGCACGTAGATGACGGCCGCGGCGATGCCAACGGCCGTGGAAACCAGAGCAACCCAAAGCGGCAGCACGGGCATCGAAAGCAGGGAGAGCCCGAAAACGATCCCGGAAAAGGCGATGGCCGAAAGAAAGAAACCGGGAAAATCCATGGGCCGTTGGGTGGCCGATTCCACATGGGGCAGATACTTGGTAATGAGAATCACACCGGCCAGCCCGATCGGCACGTTGATGATGAAGATCCAGTGCCAGGACAAAAACGTGGTCAGGAACCCGCCGACCGGGGGGCCGAGCGTCGGGCCGATCAGGGCCGGAATGGTCAGCCACGCCATGGCGTTGACCAGGTCCTTGCGCTCGGTGGTACGCAACAGGATGAGGCGGGCAAGCGGGCTCATCATCGCCCCGCCCATGCCTTTGAGGAATCGCGCGATGATGAATTCAGGCAACGATCCGGAAAAGGCGCAGGCGATCGATCCCGCGATAAACACCAAAATTGCCGCACGGAAAACCGTCTTGGCGCCGAACTTGTCGGCCAGCCACGCGCTGATCGGAATGAAGATGGCCAGGGCCACGAAATAGGCGGTGAACGCCAGTTTCAGAGCGACCGGCGTCGTGCCGATATCGGCCGCAATGGCTGGCAGCGAGGTGGCGATGACTGTCGCGTCCATGTTTTCCATGAACAGGGCGACCGCCAGGATGAGCGGGATCAGACGGGACAATAAACCGGACCGGGGCTGGATATTTTTCTTGTTGGCCGCATCATTGCCGCTAAGGCTGAGCGTGACAATGCGTAGAAAGGATAAATTCCACCAGGCGAACCTTTCACCGCTCCCGCGCGTTGACGCAGCGGGTTTCTCCGATCGGGCAGGCACAATGACTCAACGTCGCTTCCATCTCGTCCTCAATGTAAACTCCGGTACCGTTCAGGCGCTGGGGGTGACGTCCGACACGCTTCGGGCGATGTTCGCCGCACACGGGTTGGAGGTCACCATTGACGCCGATCCTCAGACCGAACTGTCCGATCGCATCCGCAACGCGATCGAAAGTGATGCCGATACGATCATTGCCGCCGGAGGTGACGGCACGGTGACGGCCCTTGCCACCGCGATTATTCATTCCGACAAGAACCTGGCCATCCTGCCGCTCGGCACGGCCAACCTGCTGGCGCGCGACCTGGGCATGCCCCTTGATCTGGACGAGGCGATAGAGGCTTTGCGCGATGTGGAACCGCTTGCCATCGACGTTTCGGAAGTCAACGGCACGATTTTCCTGCACAAGGCCGTCATCGGCGTCATTCCCGAGCTCGCAGCCGGTCGGGAATACATCCGGGGGCAGGGCATGGGTGCCAAGATCGGCTTCATGCGCTATTTCTACCGTCGCATTTCGCGGGCCCGTCGGCTGGCGCTGGAAATCGCAACCGGCGACGGCCAGTCCAGAATTGAACGCGTACAGGCCATCGCTGTGGCCACCAACGCCTATGATGAAGGGCTGGGGCGGTTTTTCCATCGCGATAAACTCGATACAGGGCTGCTCACCATCTATGTCCTGCGTCACCTCCGGATCGGCGATGTGTTCAGGCTCGCCACCGGAATGCTGGCCGGCCATTGGCGCGACTATGAAGCGCTTGATATATCGACGGCCCGTTCGGTAACCATACGCACCAAAAAGCCAAGGCTTCAGCTGATGATAGACGGAGAAGTGCAATCCATGGAGGCCCCCTTGGAATTCAAGATCTACCCCCGCGCCCTCTCGGTTCTGGCGCCGCTCCGGGCCATCAAGGAAGAGATGGCCGACGAACAGGCCGAAGCAGTCGCGCAGCCAGGAGCCACGGGGCAGCCCGCCTGATGCGACTTGTCCACCTCTCCGACCTGCATTTCGGTCATCACGACGACAGCGTCGTTGCCTCGATGGCCGCTGAAATTGCGGCCCAGAAGCCAGAGCTCATTGTTGTCTCGGGAGATTTCACCCAGATCGGCACAGCCTCAGAGTTTGCCCGCGCTCGCGACTTTCTCGATCGGTTGCCCGCCCCCTTTATCTCGGTTCCCGGCAATCACGATGTCCCCGAGCGCAATCTCATCAAGCGCTTCGTGAACCCTTACGGCCACTACCGCCGGTATATCGACAACGAACTCGAACCGTTTCTGCATCGCGACGGCGTTGCGCTGGCCGGGCTCAAGACGTCCCGGCGCGCCAATTTTCATTCGCTCAACTGGTCCGATGGTGCGATCAGCAAGACGCAGCTCCAACGTCTTGAGACCCGATTTGCCGAGGTGCCGGCCGACACCGTCAAGATCGTGATCGCCCATCATCCCCTGCTGCACCCCGAAGAGCCCATGGCGCGGCACCAGAACAGGGTGCGCCGCGCCGACAGGGCTCTGAAGGTCTTCTCGCGCATTGGTGTGCGGCTGGTGCTCTCGGGCCATTTTCACATGTCCTATGTTCGCCGCCATGCCCATGCGGGCGAGGTGCGCGCGGCCGTTCCCAGCGGGCCGCGCGAAAGCAGTGAAGGCCATATCCTGGTCGCCCAGGCCGCCTCGACGACATCGACCCGGCTGCGGGGAGAACCCAACGCCTACAACCTCATCGATATCGATGGGCAGGAAATCACAATAACGGTGCGCGAGTGGCTGGGAGACGGTTGGACCACGCGCGAGAAGGCGCGGGAAGCCGCTTGAAGCGGACGCTCGATCTGCGCACCGGCGAGCCGGTCTGGCAGACGGGACGCCACGCCCGCTGAAAAAACCAACCGAACGGGTCTCCACGGCCCTCACAGGTCGAATCGATCCCGATGCGGATATTTTCGCGCTCTGAACAGCCCGCGGCAATTGGGCTGGCCCAGGTGCCACACCGGACGTTTTTTGTGCAAATGGGGGCCGTGCTGGCTGCGCATACGCCTTAAAAGAGCTTTTATCGCGTTGACAAGTGGCGGTGTTCCCCGTTTATCGGGCAACTTCGCACCAATTCCCGAGAGGCTCCATGCGGCTCGTTTTTGTAATCCCCGCCTACAATGAAGAGGCAATGATCGGTCAGTGCCTCGACGCGGTGATGGCCGAAATCAAGCGCAGCGGACACCCCGCCGACGTAGTCGTTGTCGACAACGCCTCCACTGACCGGACCGGCGAGATCGCCGCGAGCTATGCCGGTGTGCGGGTCGTCAAGGAAACCAACAAGGGCCTCGTGCATGCCCGTCACGCCGGTTTCGTCGCCTCGGAAGGCTATGACCTGGTCGCCAATATCGACGCCGATACCATGGTCCCGGAAGGCTGGCTGACCACGGTTTTTGACGAATTCGAAGCCCATCCCAAGCTCGTCTGCGTGTCCGGTCCCTATCACTACTACGACCTCAAGCGCAGCCAACTGGCCCTGGTCGAGGTGTTCTACGCCTTCACCTACTGCACTTACATCCTGAGTCGGTTCATCCTGCGCGTCGGCTCGGTGATCCACGGCGGCAATTTCGTTTTCCGCCGCGAGGCCTGGGAACAGACCGGTGGCTATGACCGCTCCATCACCTTCTACGGCGAGGACACCGACGTTGCCGTGCGGCTCTCCAAGATCGGTCCGGTCAAATGGACTCACAAGCTGCGCATGAACACGTCGGGCCGCAGGATCGAGAAGGAAGGCATCATCCGGACCGGTCTGGTCTATGCCAAGAACTTCTTTTCCATGACGTTTCGCGGCAAGCCGGCGACGGTCGACTATCAGGATATCCGCGAATAGCCCGCGCCTGCGCAAAAAAATCTATACCCCCGTGTCGGGATCGGCGAAGCTGGTCCGTCTTAACCCTGAGGGCGCAGATGCGCTTCGGGAACAATTGAGGACGACACAATGACCAAGATGATTTTCGTGAACCTGCCGGTTCGGGATCTTGCAGCGGCCACAAGCTTTTACGAGGCGATCGGCTGCACCAAAAATGCCGACTTCTCCAGCGATGAAGTCTCTTCGATGATGTGGTCGGATGCGATCACCTTCATGTTGCTCACGCACGACTATTTCTCCACCTTCACGACCAGGCCGATCGCCGACGCCCATGCCGCGGCCGGCGCGTTGATCGCGCTGTCCTGTGACAGCCGTGAGGCGGTCGATGCGATTACCGAAGCGGCCGGCAAGGCGGGCGGCAAAGCCGACATCCGCGAGCCCCAGGACTTGGGCTTCATGTATGGCCGTGCATTCGAAGATCCCGATGGCAATATCTTCGAGCCGGTCTGGATGAACATGGAAGAGGCCTCCGGCGCACAATAGGGAGGTTCGATATGTCCGAGACCACCGAGATAAGCTGTGGGTGCGGCAAAGCTGCGCTGACACTGCACCAGGGCCCGTTCATTGCCACGGAATGCCATTGCACAAGCTGCCGCACGGCAGGTGAAGCTCTCGCCGAGCTGCCGCTGGCCCGTCCAATGATCGGTCAGAACGGGGGTACCCATTTTGTCCTCTACCGCAAGGACCGGGTGACGTTTTCAAAAGGACTGGACGTGCTGGCCGCCTACCGCATCAAGCCGGACTCCCCGACCCGTCGTGTCGTCGCCTCATGCTGCAATACGCCGATTTTCCTGGAATTCCAGAATGGTCACTGGCTTAGCCTCTACGGCAGCCTGTGGCCGGATGGCGCACTGCCACCAGCCGATTTGCGGACTGTCGTTTCCGATCGCGAGGGTCTGCCTCCGCTCGACGACGCCATTCCCGCAGGCAGGCTCCAGACTGCAAGATTTTACGCCCGGCTGCTCGGAGCCTGGATTGCGATGGGGTTCAAGTCGCCGACCATTACGCTGTCACATCCCGACCGGGCGATTTCAGATATTGCTGCATAGCATACGGATCAGGGCCGGTGCGGTCGGCAGGGCAGCTAGATTCAGCAAAAGCACGTCCTCGACGCGATCGGGTATGGAAACGGTTTTGCGGTTCGGACACGCGACAAAACAAGGGTTTAGAGCCAAGGATTTGAGTCAATCAAATCCTGAACGGCTCTAAGCCTCCTTCAGTTCCCCCAGAATCGTCGGGATAAGCTCGCTGACCGTCGGGTGAATGTGCATGGTGTTTTTCAGATCGGCATAGGCCATGCCGCACTGGATGGCATCGAGCAGAACATGGATGGCTTCATCGCCCCCGACGCCGAAAATCGCCCCGCCGATGATCCTGTTGCTGTCGGCATCGACGACGACCTTCATGTAGCCGACGCTTTCGCCTTTTTCCTTGGCACGCGCGACACGCGTCATGGGACGCTGGCCGACAAGCACCCGATGGTCGCGTTTTTTGGCCTCGGCAACAGTCAGGCCGGCCCGTCCCAGCGGCGGGTCGGTGTAAAGCGCATAAGCGTCGGTCCGCATTTCGACCGAACGATCCGCTCCTTCGAGATTGTCTGCCACGATCTCGTAATCATTGTAGGCCGTGTGGGTGAAGGCGCCCCGTCCGTTGCAATCGCCCACCGCCCAGATACCCTCGACCGAGGTCTCAAGGCGTTCATTGGTGATGATATAGCCGCGATCATTGGTTGCGATGCCGGTCTTGTCGAGCCCGAGATCGTCGGTGTTGGGCTGGCGCCCGATCGCCACGAGCACATGCGAACCGGTAATTTCCGGGGCACCCGCCGTACAGTCGACCTTGACGACCGGGCCGTCCTCGGACCGCGAGAACGCGATACAATCGGCATTGAGCCTGATGTCGATGCCCTCTGCTCTCAGAATCTCGGCGACGGTCTGCGAGGCGTCTTCATCCTCGCGTTTGAGCAGCCGGTCGCCGCGCTCGACAACGGTCACCTTGCTGCCGAACCGGGCAAACATCTGCGCAAATTCCAGCCCGATATAGCCCCCGCCCACAACCACGAGGTGGCGCGGAACCTCGGCCAATGCGAGAATGGAGCTGTTGGTCAGGATGTCGATATCATCGATTCCCGGATAGTCGGGGATGACCGCCCGCCCGCCGACATTGAGAAAAATGCGCGGTGCCTCCAACGTGCGCTCGCCGACCGCAATCGTGTGGTCGGCGATAAAGCGGGCATGGCCCTCGATAAGCGTGAGGTTTTCTGTTCCGGTCAGCCAATCGTTCAGCCCCGAGCGGGATGCTTGGACGATCCCGTCCTTGCGGCCCATCACCGCCGCCATATCGATGGAAACGGGGCCAGAAAGCGTCACTCCGTAATCGGCAGCCCGGCGGGCCATGTGGGCGACATAGGCGCTTGCCACCATCGTTTTGGTCGGTGTGCAACCGGTATTGACGCAGGTCCCGCCCAAAAGCTTGCGCTCGATCAGTGCAACCTTCTGGCCCTGGCCGGCCAAACGCGCGGCAAGCGAGGGCCCCGCCTGACCCGCTCCGACGACAATGGCGTCGAACCGCTCCGTCATGCCGCCAGCCACACGACGAGAAGTGCCAGAATCACTGCAATCGCGTCCTCGAGCAGCGCGATCGGCCGGTCATTGCCGCCATTGGATGCCACGAGGCGCTTGCGGGCTTCATAACCGCCCAGCGTGCCGATGATAGCACCGACGACCCCGGCAATCGCTCCGCCGATCCACATGCCCGATGGCAGCCCCAGCACGCCGCCGGCCAGAGCGCCCATGACGATCCGGGCGCCGAACTGAACAGGCACCTTGCGGCTCGGGGTCTGCGGCAATTGGTCGGTCACAAGTTCTCCCAGCGCCGCCAGCGTGAAGATCGCAACGGCAAGCGGGTGCCCCAGAAAGGCGAACGGCGTGGCCGAAAGATCGATCCACCCCAGAAAGGCCGCCCAACTCAGCGCGGCAGCAGGCGTCATCGCCCGCAGCCCCGCCACAATGCCAAGTACCAGAGAAAAGAGGAAGATCATGTCCATGCCCTCAAATTGAAGTGTCGAGATTAACACTTGTCCCGAGGCGAAGCGAGATAGAACCGCTTCCCCCACTTCCCAAACCCTCCGCTCGGTGTTAATGACCCTCGCCAACCCAAAGCCGGTGCGAGTCTACCTCCCGCATCGGCCAAGCGGACAATGCGGACGGGACGGATCGGTCATAAAGCCGACGACGCGTCACGCTAAACCATCGACATTCATCCGTTCTACGATGAAGGGCACGAAAGGGGCTGGCCTTGGCGAAGATTATTTCCTCCATCACTGGTGATTCCGCACTGACATTTGACGACGTGCTGCTCCAGCCCGCCCGTTCGGACGTGCTGCCCACAGACGTCGACATCAGGAGCTATGTCACAAAGGACATAGCGCTCAATCTGCCGATCCTCTCCTCGGCCATGGATACGGTCACCGAGGCCAATATGGCCATTGCCATGGCACAGGCCGGTGGCATGGGCGTCATCCATCGCAACCTCACCCCCGAGCAGCAGGCCGAACAGGTCAAGCAGGTCAAGCATTTCGAATCCGGCATGGTGGTCAATCCCATTACCATCGGCCCCGATGCGACTCTGGCCGATGCCTATGCACTCATGGACCGCTACAAGATTTCCGGCATCCCCGTGGTCGCCAATGGCGGCACCGGCGGGCGCAACAACGGCAAGCTGGTGGGTATCCTCACCAACCGCGACGTGCGCTTCGCCTCAAACGACCGCCACAAGATCTCCGATCTCATGACCCGCGATCAGCTCATCACGGTGCGCGAGGGCGTAAGTCAGGAAGAAGCCAAGCGGCTTCTCCATCAGCACCGCATCGAAAAGCTGCTGGTTGTCGACGAGCACAACAACTGCATCGGGTTGATCACGGTCAAGGATATGGAAAAGGCCCAGCTTCACCCCTCCGCAATCAAGGACGCCCACGGCCGGCTCCGGGTTGCCGCAGCCTCGACCACGGGCGATCAGGGGTTCGAGCGCTCCATGGCGCTGATCGATGCTGGCGTCGATCTTCTGGTCATCGATACCGCCCACGGCCATTCGGTCCGCGTCGCCGAGGCCGTCGAACGCGTCAAGCGCCAATCCAATTCCACCCGCATCGTCGCCGGCAATGTCGCCACGGCCGAGGCCACCAAAGCCCTGATCGATGCCGGCGCGGATTCGATCAAGGTCGGCATCGGCCCCGGCTCGATCTGCACCACCCGCATCGTAGCCGGTGTGGGCGTGCCCCAGCTTGCCGCGGTCATGGGCTGTGCCGAAGAGGCCGACAAGCAGGGCGTTCCGGTCATCGCCGATGGCGGCATCAAGTTTTCGGGCGATCTGGCCAAGGCGCTGGCCGGTGGCGCATCGGTTGCCATGGTCGGCTCGCTCCTTGCCGGCACCGACGAAAGCCCCGGCGAAGTCTATCTCTACCAGGGGCGCTCTTATAAATCCTATCGCGGCATGGGCTCGGTCGGCGCCATGGCGCGTGGTTCGGCCGATCGCTATTTCCAGCAGGAAGTCAGCGATCAGATGAAGCTGGTGCCCGAAGGGATCGAAGGCGCCGTGCCCTACAAGGGCCAGGCCGGTGCCGTCTTGCATCAGCTTGCCGGCGGCTTGCGCGCCGCCATGGGCTATACCGGCTCGAAAGATCTCGAAACGTTCCGGCGCGAAGCGACGTTCGTCAAGATAAGCTCCGCAGCACTGGGCGAAAGCCACGTCCATGACGTGACGATCACCCGCGAGAGCCCCAACTATCGCGGAAAGTAGCCCCATGAGTCTGGCCATCCTGCTGATCCTGCTTGCGCTGTGGACGCAGGGTGCGCTGACGATATTCTTGTTGTTCATCCTCGGCCGGCGGCGGCTGCCGCTGGTCGCGGACAAAAAGATCGCCGTGCGTGACATCGCGCTCGACACCAGCCCCTGGCCTGAAGATGCCCAGAAGGCGTCCAATGCCTTCAATAACCAGTTCCAGCTTCCGGTGCTGTTTGCCATCGGCATCGCGATCACGCTCTATCTTGGCGCGGGTTGGCCTGAAGTGGTCTTGGCCTGGGCGTTCGTTGGCAGCCGCATCGTCCATGCGACGATCCATGTCACCTCCAACCATGTCTATCGGCGATTTTCCGCCTATGTCGTGGGGTTCTGTATTCTCATTGCACTTTGGATTGCGATCCTTGTGCGTCTCGTCCTCGCATTTCAAACGGTCTGACCTATGGCTCTGGCAACGCGTATCGATACTATTTTCGTTCCGGCTCTGGATACCGACAGTGCTGCCAAATGGTATGCGCGCATGTTTTCAATGACCGAGATTTTCCGCTCGGGCGGTTACATCGGCTTGCGGTTTGACGAGGGGGAGGCAAAGGCAACCGCTTTGACGCTGATTCCGGTCGATACGATCAGCAATCCTTATGTTGCCTTCAATCTCTTCAGCCCTGATCCTGAGGCGCTCCGAAACGCACTGATCGCGGATGGCAGGGAAGTCACCGAGATTCATCAACAGCCGTCAATGCGGTGGTTCGACTTCGTTGATATCTCCGGTGTTCGCGTCAATGTCTGTTCGTTTGGCGAGGCCAACTGATGCGTCTTCCCGGACGAATGGCCGCCGCCATCGAAGTGCTCGCCGATATGGAAGCGCGCAAGCGGCCCGCTTCCGAAGCCCTCAAGGGCTGGGCGCTCGACCACCGTTTTGCAGGGGCGGGCGATCGCGCCGCCATTGGCAACCTGGTTTACGATGCGCTGCGCAAGCGGGCCAGCCATGCCTGGCGCATGGGTCAGGATACCCCGCGCGCGCTGATTCTTTCGGTTGCGGTCAACGACTGGAATCAGGACATTAACGTCCTCAATCAGGACTTTAGCGCTGACAAGTTCGCGCCGGAATCGATTTCCGAGACCGAGGCTCTAAAGCTTTCATCCGATTCAGCTTTTGCCGATGCGCCCGATCACATCAATGCCGATGTGCCCGAGTGGCTGGCTGAGCCGCTCGCCCGTAATTTTGGCAGCGATTGGGCCGAACAGGGCAGGGGCATGACCACCCGCCCACCGCTCGACATGCGCGTCAACCGGCTCAGATCCGAGCGTACCCGGGTGGAAAAATCCCTGTCCCGCTTCGCACCTCAACCCACCGCCATTGCGCCCGACGGACTGCGTCTGCCCTCCGGTCCTAACGATGCGCGCACTGCCAACGTTCAGGCCGACGAGGGCTATCAGAAGGGCTGGTTCGAAATTCAGGACGAAGGCAGCCAGGTCGTGACATTGCTGGCCGGCGCCAAGATGGGCGAGCAGGTGCTCGATCTGTGCGCCGGGGCAGGCGGCAAAACGCTCGCTCTTGCCGCCGCCATGGGCAACACCGGGCAGATCTTTGCCTATGATACCCAGCGCACACGGCTCGCCCCGATTCATGAGCGCCTGAAGCGCAATGGCGTGCGCAACGCGCAGGTGCGTAATCCCGATCCGGGAGCGCTGGACGATCTGGTGGGCAAGATGGACCGCGTGGTCATCGATGCCCCCTGTACGGGCACGGGGACGTGGCGGCGTCGTCCTGACACCAAGTGGAAGCTCACGCCGGCCCAACGCGAAGCGCGCATGGTCGATCAGGTCCAGGTGCTCGATGAGGCCGTGCGCTTTCTCAAACCGGGTGGCGAACTCGTTTACATAACCTGTTCGATCCTGCCGCAGGAAAACGACGATCAGATTGCAGCATTTCTCGCGCGCCACGACGGTTTTGCCCCGGTTCCGGTCTCCGAGCGCTGGGACACGCTTTTCCCCGATGCGCCGAAACCTTTGAGCACGAACCCAAACACGGTTACACTCACCCCTGCCGCGACCGACACTGACGGCTTTTTCTGCGCGGTGCTCAAGAGGGGGTAGGGGCCATGGCAAGCCGGTGGATCGTGATTGTCTTCGGGTCTGCCCTGCTGCTCGCCGCCTTGGCCATAGTTGGCATTGCTGCCCTGTTCCTGGTCTCGGGATCGGCTGACGACATCCGCTACGATTTCGTGTCGCCCTCCGGCCAGGTCGATCTCTATCTGATCGAGACCTGCGAGCGCGGAGGCTGCACCCATCAGGCCATTATCGAGATGCCGGGGCTGCAGGGTGAGCCGATCCAGATACGCTGCGGTCTCGATATCGAGGCCACCGAGCCAACCTTCGGATCGCTCGATGTGAACTGGACCTCCGACGAGCGCGGCGTCCTGATCTCCTTTGCCGGTGCAGACGGCACGGAGCAGTCGATTTCCATGGATCTCGACCGAGATTGCAATCTCTGAACGGCGTAAAATTCCGTCCGGGTGAAACTAAATCGGATTGGGCCCCGTTTATGCAGGCATGACACATGCATCAACATCGATCGACGTCAAAAAACCGCGCGCGCTCATTGCGTTGGCGGTCTTTCTTGTCGTCGTCATCGGCGTGGGAGCCCTCATCGGAACCCAGACCGCTCCGGGCGCCTGGTATGCAGGGCTGGAAAAGCCCGTCTTCAATCCGCCCAACTGGGTATTTGGCCCGGTCTGGTTTGCGCTTTACGTCATGATCGCCATAGCTGGATGGCGCACATTTCTCGCCGCACCGCTGAGTGTCGGCATGGGCCTGTGGGTTGGCCAGATGCTCCTGAACTGGGTGTGGTCGCCTGCGTTTTTCGCGGCCGAAAACCTGTGGCTGGCCATGGCGATTATAATACCGATGCTCGCCGCGATCATCGCCTTTATCGTTAACAGATGGACCCGAGATAGGGCTTCGGCGCTCCTTTTCGTGCCTTATGCCGCGTGGGTCGGTTTTGCAACTTTATTGAACGCTTCGCTCATCGTGCTGAATACGTAAGTACTATTCCTGAGCGTATGACTTATACAAAGTAAAATTCAATATAAAATTTGAATAAAACTGCCCTGCCGAACTTATCAATAGTCAAATTTGATAGCGGCATCCTTTCGGGATGTTGCCAGGAACCCAAACACAATTTCTAGTTGAGAAGGCTGTCAGGTCCATAGAGTCTGGCATCGAGAACGGCGCGGTCGACTATGTCCGCGCCATCGCGCACCAACTCAACATTTCGCACCATCACCTCCATCGCACGTTTGCGGCGGCGGTCGGCGAACCTCCCGGTGCTTACCGGAGGCGCATAAGCATGCATGCCGTCGCCCTCCGGCTGCAATGGTCCCACGAGCCGATCGGTCGCATCGGCTATGCTGTGGGCTATGCGAGCCAGGCAGCCCTGACCCGGGTGTTTGAAAGGTTTTTCGGCATCCTTCCGGGCCGCTACAGAACATCTTACGGCAGGGAGCGCCTTGCGGTGCCCCCGGTCCAGAGCGGCCAGTTCATTCGTGTCGATGACGGTGTGCCCCTGTTGCTGCTCGCCAAGCGTTATCGAGGCCATGCCGAACATATCGATAGTTTTTGGGATGATTTTCTCACCCGTTTCGGCGCGGTGATCGACCGGCACTCCAGGCCATTGCGCCGGGTGGGATTGATCTACAACGATTGGCGGGCCGATCCCGACAACCGTGTTCGATATGATTGCTGCGTGGTTGTCAGCGACGTGGAGGCCATGGATATGCGAAATCCGCCGGCCGGACTGCATCTCGTGCTCAGCCGGGAGCGCGAATACGCCGGATATCGCTTCGAGGCGGGAGCCTACGACCGCCGTCAGGCCTATGTCGATGTCGGCGACAATCTGTTTTACCGCCGCTCCCTCGCGGTCACCGAAGACCCCGCAATCGAGCTTTACGACGAAGCCGGATCCGGAAAAACGACGCTGCTCTATGCAGTTGAGTAGTGAATCTCACATTAACGTGGGTTAAAAATAGCGCCCCATATCAACTGCGGACAAACGCCCTGCTCAAGGTTGAGCATCTTTGGCGTATGTTGCAGGGAATCGAAACACAATTTCTGGTCGAGAAGGCCGTCAGGTCGATAGAATCGGGCATCGATGACGGCGCTGTCGAATACATCCGCGCCATAGCGCGCCAACTCGATATTTCTCACCATCACCTTCACCGCACATTCGCCATCGCCGTGGGAGAGCCTCCCGGTGCGTATCGTCGGCGGGTGAGCATGCATGCGGCGGCTCTGCGGCTGCAATGGTCGCGCGAACCGATCGGCCGTATCGGATATGCCGTGGGCTATGCGAGCCAGGCCGCGTTCACGCGCGTGTTCGACCGATTTTTCGGGATTCTTCCAGGGCGCTACAGGGCCGCTTACGGGCGCGAGCGGACGGCGGTTGCCCCGATCAAACACGCTCAATTCGTCCAGGTGGACGACGGCATGCCGCTCCTGCTTCTGGCCAAGCGCTATCGGGGCTATTCAGAGGACATCGATGGCTTCTGGGACGATTTCCTGATGCGGTTCGGTGATGTCATCGCCCGCTACTCCGATCCCCTGCAGCGGGTAGGGCTGATCTACAATGACTGGCGCGCCGATCCGGACGGTCTCGTGCGCTACGATTGCTGTGTGGTCGTCAATCGCGTCGATGCCGTCGATATGCGCGAAGCGCCCGATGGATTGCACCTCATTCTCAGCCGTGAGCGCGAATATGCCGGATACCGCTTTCCCGCCCAATCATACGATCGCCGCCAAAGCTATGTCGATGTCGGCGACAGCCTGTTTTACCGGCGATCCATGGCAGTAACCGAAGATCCCGCCATCGAGCTGTACGATACGGCCGGAAACGGAGAAACAACGCTACTATATGCAGTTGAGTAGGGTAAACCTCACGTTAAAGTCAGGTAAAAATTGCCACCCATATCAACTACGAGCAAACGTCGTCCTCAACGTTGAGCAATACTGGATTCGTTCAGTTTTTAAAGCTCGGCCCAATGAACTGCTGTCGGGCGTATATGGAGGCAAGATATGCGTAAATTTCTTACTGGAGTCTCAATTTCCCTCGTAATGACTTTGGCAATGGCGCCCAGCGTCCAGGCCGGATCGTTGCTGGGGATCATTGGAGACAAGGACAGCGAGTCTCTCATTACGATTGGCCGAGGCGAATCCGGTGACAACGGGCTTGTCAATGTTGGTGTTGGTGGTGGTGACGGCAATGTCCTCGACGCCAATGTCGGCGGCGAGGAGCGGAATCTGGTGAACGCCAACGTCAGCGCCGGCAATGGCCGTGGACTCGACGTTGATGCCGGTCTCCTCGATGACAATGTGACTGCCAATGTCGGCGTCGGCGGCGACGACATCCTCGACGTTGATGTCGGTATCGGCGGCAATGGTGGAAACGGCGGTAATGGTGGAAACGGCGGCAACGGCGGCAATGGTGGAAACGGCGGCAATGGTGGCAACGGCGGAAACGGCGGTGTCAACGGCGGCGGTAACAACAACAACAACAACAACGGCAGCCGCTTCGCCACCAATGACCCCAGCTGCATGGGCGTCGATCCCTACACCCTGATCCAGATGTTTGAGCAATCGACCCTGTCGGGTTGGGACAACGCCAGCAACATCCAGATTCAGGCGCTGCGGGTCTGCCCCGATATCCGCGAATTTGTTGCCGATTACTTCGAGGGCAGCGGAAAATATCAGCAGCTGCAGGGACTTGTGCGCTCTGATCCGCTTGTCGCAGCCTCTCTGAGCCGGTCGAACTACGACGCGGGCCGCGTGCTTGGCGTCACCCGCCAGTCCTCAAGCCTGACGGTCTTCGTCTTCTAAGCGGCTGTAGCGATCAAAAGGCCACTCGTTGACGAGAGAATCCGCGCATTTCCCCCAATGCGCGGATTTTCATTGTCCGGGATTCGGTTCGCCGGCCCGAAGCGGCGCACAAATAAACCACCCCGGATGCGAGGGACATCCGGGGTGGCTGCAAAAGGCCTGAGGGCATGGGACCGCAACTGGCCTTTTGACCGGGATTGCGCGGAGTGGGACGCTTTGGGGGACCGCGCAGAACCCGTTTTCTCTCGGCGTTCCGGCCCGTTTGCCGTGTGCTGCCGCTTGCCCTATCAACGCCAAAACCGGCAGTGAGTTGCAAAAGGGGTTGCATTATTTGCATCCATCGGGATTGTCGCGTTTCAGGTCGCTCTCCCCATTGCCTGAACGCTCGATTCCAATTAAAGGCTCGCCATGCAGAACGACGCGCCCACCGATACCATCCTCATCGTCGATTTCGGTTCCCAGGTCACCCAGCTCATTGCCCGCCGGGTGCGCGAAACCGGGGTCTATTGCGAAATCCACCCCTTCAGCTCCGCCGCTGACACGCTCGAAGCGCTCAAACCCAAGGGCATCATCCTCTCGGGTGGTCCGGCCAGTGTGATCGAGGACGGCGCACCCCAGGTCGATCGAAAGCTGCTCGATTACGGCGTGCCCATTCTTGGCATCTGCTACGGCCAGCAGGCCCTTTGCGTGGCGCTGGGCGGGGTCGTGGAGCCCGGCTATGTCCGCGAATTCGGACGCGCCGAAGTGCGCATCGAAAAGGACTGTTCGCTTTATGATGGCGTCTGGGAACTCGACCATTCCTATCAGGTGTGGATGAGCCACGGCGACAAGGTTTCCGAAATCCCTGAGGGTTTCGAGGTGGTTGGCACTTCGCCCGGCGCTCCATTTGCCATTATCGCCAATGAGGAGCGCAAATTCTTCGGCGTCCAGTTCCACCCCGAGGTCTATCACACGCCCGATGGCGCCAGGCTGTACGCCAACTTCGTACACCAGATTTGCGGCTGCGATGCCAACTGGACCATGGCCGCCTATCGCGAACAGGCCGTGGCCGCCATCCGCGAACAGGTGGGCGACAAGAAGGTCATTTGCGGGCTGTCGGGCGGCGTTGACTCATCGGTGGCCGCCATCCTCATCCACGAGGCCATCGGCGACCAGTTGACCTGCATTTTCGTCGACCACGGACTGTTGCGCAAGAACGAGGCCGACGAAGTGGTCTCGATGTTCAGGCATCAGTACAACATTCCGCTCGTCCACGTTGATGCCTCTGATGAATTCATCGGCGAGCTTGAAGGCGTCATCGAGCCCGAGGCCAAGCGCAAGATCATTGGCCGCTTGTTCATCGAGACGTTCGAAAAGGAAGCCGCCAAGATCGGCGGCGTCGAATTTCTCGCCCAGGGTACGCTTTATCCCGACGTCATCGAATCCGTCTCGTTCACCGGTGGTCCCTCGGTCACAATCAAGAGCCATCACAATGTCGGTGGGCTGCCCGAGCGCATGAACATGAAGCTCGTCGAACCGTTGCGTGAGCTGTTCAAGGACGAAGTGCGCAAGTTGGGCCGCGAACTGGGCCTGCCCGAACATTTCGTTGGCCGCCATCCATTCCCCGGACCGGGCCTTGCCATCCGCCTTCCGGGCGGCGTGAGCCGCGAAAAACTCGACATCCTGCGCCAGGCCGATGCGATCTATCTTGATGAAATCCGCAAGGCCGGGCTCTACGACACCATCTGGCAGGCCTTCGCCGTGCTCCTGCCGGTCCAGACCGTTGGCGTCATGGGCGACGGCCGGACCTATGAAAGCGTCTGCGCCCTGCGCGCCGTCACATCGGTGGACGGTATGACCGCCGATTTCTACGCTTTCGACATGAATTTCCTCGGCCGCGCCGCGACCCGGATCATCAACGAGGTCAAGGGCATCAACCGCGTCGTCTACGACGTGACCTCAAAGCCCCCGGGCACCATCGAGTGGGAATAAAAAAACGGCGACCGGACCCCATCGGTCCGGCCGCCGAACGGCTGCCCTATTGCGCGGCGGCGCGTTTGGGCAATACCCAGTTGGGCCGCGGGAAATGGCACGTATAGCCATTCGGATTGCGCTCCAGATAATCCTGGTGCTCGGGCTCGGCCTCCCAGAAATCGCCCGCGGGCTCGACCTCTGTTACCGCCTTGCCCGGCCACAGTCCGGAGGCGTCGACATCGGCGATTGTGTCCAGCGCGGTCTGCTTCTGGGCTTCACTCGTAAAATAGATCGCTGAGCGATAGCTGGTTCCCAGATCATTACCCTGCCGGTTCTTGGTGGAGGGGTCGTGAATCTGGAAGAAGAATTCCAGCAGTTCGCGATAGCTGATCCGGCTCGGGTCGAACGTGATATCGATGGCCTCGGCATGGGTGCCGTGGTTGCGATAGGTCGCGTTCGGCACGTCCCCGCCACTATAGCCGACCCGCGTATCGATGACGCCGGGCATCTTGCGGATCAGATCCTGCATGCCCCAGAAGCATCCACCGGCTAAAATTGCATGTTCAGTCATCTATCCCTCCACCTGATCGAGATATGAGCCATAGCCTTGCGCTTCCATGTCCTGCTTGGGAACGAAGCGGAGCGAGGCCGAGTTGATGCAGTAGCGCAACCCACCGCTCTCGGCGGGTCCATCGGGAAAGACGTGACCGAGATGGCTGTCGCCATGGCTTGAACGCACTTCGATCCGTGTCATCCCGTGGCTGTCGTCGCGCAGCTCGGCGACATTGTCTGTGACGATAGGTTTGGTAAAGGCAGGCCAGCCGCAACCGGAATTATACTTGGCCGCCGACGAGAAAAGCGGTTCGCCCGATACGATATCGACATAGATTCCGGGCTCGAAATGCTCGTCATATTCGCCGGTGAAAGGCCGTTCCGTCCCGTTTTCCTGCGTTACCCGAAACTGCTCGGTCGTCAGCCGCTCGACGGCTTCTCTTGTTTTGCCGTAGGTCAACGATGTGTCCTTTCGTGAAAGTGTTGGCCTATATTTGGGTACTGCCCAACCGTTCGTCAAACCAGGGGCGGTCAATTTATCGAAGGTGGCGAGGAGTGCCTTGGTGTCACAGGCAATTTGATGCCAATGTGCGGCACTGGCCAATTCGAGAAAGAAGATTCTTCCCATGTCAAATCAGCACAAAATCCGGTGGGGGATCCTCGGTCCGGGCGGCATCGCCCGCGCCTTCGCCGGCGGCCTGGCGCACGCGCAATCGGGCGAACTCGTGGCGCTGGGCGCGCGCAATCCCGATAAGCCCGACTACGCCGAAAACTTTCCCGGCGCCCGGGTTCTCAATGGCTATGACGCGCTGCTGGCCGACCCCGAAGTCGATGCGATCTATATCGCCACTCCGCACCCCCAGCACGCCCAATGGGCCATCAAGGCGGCCGAGGCGGGCAAGCATGTGCTGTGCGAAAAACCCATGGGCCTGACCGCGTTCGAGGCCGACGCCATGTTCCACGCCGCGCGCAAGGCAAAAACCTTTATGGGCGAGGCCTTCATGTACCGCGTCCATCCCATGACCCAAAAGCTCATCGATCTTGTCGCGTCCGGCGAAATCGGCGAGGTCCGCGCCATAAAATCGAGCTTTGGCTTTGCCATGCCGCGCTTCGATCCCGAACATCGCCTCTATGCCAATGATCTGGCCGGTGGCGGCATCCTCGACGTCGGTTGCTACCCTGTGTCCATGGCGCGACTGATCGCCGGCGCGGCAAACGGCAAGCCCTTCCTCGAACCCGAAAGTGTCCACGGGGCCGCCCATCTCGGCCAATCCGGCGTCGATGAATGGGCTGCAGCGGTGCTCAAATTTCCCGGCGGCATCCTGGCCGAAGTCTCCTGCTCGGTTTCCCTAGCTCAGGACAATATCCTGCGCATTCTGGGCACAAAGGGACGCATCGAGGTGCGCGACTTCTGGTTCGCCACCGGCCATAAGGGCGGCACCGCCCTGATCGACATCATCCGTCCCGACGGCACGCACGAGCCCATCGAGATCTCAGAAGCCGGATGGCTTTATTCCTTCGAGGCCGAGGCGGCCAGTGTGGCAATCCTTGCCGGCCAGACCGAGTTCAGCGCCCCCGGCATGAGCTGGGACGACACCCTCGGCAATCTGCGCGTCCTCGACAAATGGCGCCAGGCCGCCGGTCTCGAATACGAGATCGAAAAGCCGGCCCTGCGCACCAGGACCCTCAAGGGCGAGGCGCTAATCGGTGGCAACCAGATCGGCCACATCGCCATCCCCGGCCTGGACAAACCGATTTCCAGGCTCACCATCGGCTTTGAAGATTTCCGCAGTTTTTCCAGCGCCGCGATCCTGCTCGACGCGTTTTATGAAAAGGGTGGCAACGCCTTCGACACTGCCTTCATATACGGCAATGGTATCACCGAAACCTTGTTTGGTGACTGGCAGGCCTCGCGTGGCATCCGCGACGATGTGGTGGTGGTCGGCAAAGGCGCCCACTCGCCGCTGACCTATCCCGAAATGATCGCCAAACAGCTCGACACCAGCCTCGACAGGCTCAAGACCGATCATGTCGACGTCTATTTCATGCACCGCGACAACACCGATATTCCGGTCGACGAATTCGTCGACGCCATGGATGCAGAAGTCCGGCGCGGACGTATCCGGGGTCCGTTCGGTGGTTCCAACTGGACCCGTGAGCGCTTTGATGAGGCTGTCGCCTACGCCAATCGTACCGGCAAGACGGCGCCCGGCGCCCTCTCGAACAATTTCTCGCTGGCCCAAATGCAAAAGCCGCTCTGGCCCGGCTGTGTCGCCTCGTCCGATGACGCCTGGCGCGAATGGCTCTCGGACCGCCGGGTCACCAATTTCGCCTGGTCGAGCCAGGGCAGGGGCTTTTTCACCGACCGGGCCGGGCGCGACAAGACGGAAAATCCCGAACTGGTCGAGACCTGGTACACAGACGCCAATTTCGCCCGTCGTGACCGCGCCGCCGAGCTGGCGCACAGGCTGGGCAAAAAGCCCATCCACGTCGCGCTCGCCTATTGCCTGCATCAGTCGTTCCCGATCGTCCCGCTCATCGGTCCGCGCACCCTCGCCGAACTCGATGACAGCCTGCAGGCGCTCGATATCGCGCTTACGCCCGATGACGTCGTCTGGCTGCGCGACGGATGACCCCCCGCCGATTCCAACCTGTTACACAATCGGCACATTTGCCGGTGTATGACGGCCCCGAACTCTGATCTGAACTCCTGGAGGCGCGGGTGAGCGACCCGGTATTCGACATCTTTATCGTCGGCGGTGGCATCAATGGCTGCGGCATCGCGCGCGATGCGGCGGGGCGGGGCTTTTCGGTCTGCCTTGTCGAAATGAACGATCTGGCCTCTGGAACCTCCTCGGCCTCCACCAAGCTCATACACGGCGGCCTGCGTTATCTCGAACATTACGAATTCCGGCTGGTGCGCGAATCCTTAAAGGAACGCGAAGTGCTCTGGGCCATGGCACCGCACATCATCTGGCCGCTGCGTTTCGTCCTGCCCCATCACAAGGGTCTGCGCCCCGCATGGCTCCTGCGGCTTGGGCTGTTCCTCTACGATCACATAGGCGGCCGCAAGCGCCTGCCGCCCACCGCCACCCGTAACCTGCGAAAAGACCCGCTGGGGGCCGTTCTCAAGCCCGGCCACGCCAAGGCATTCGAATATTCCGATTGCTGGGTCGACGATGCCCGCCTCGTCGTCCTCACCGCCCGCGACGCTGCCGATCTTGGCGCCGAGATTCACACCCGCACACGCCTGACATCGGCCCACCGGGAAGGCGACCATTGGGAAATCACCACCGTCAATGACGCTGGCCAAACCCGGACCGCACGGGCCCGCATGCTGGTCAATGCCGCTGGACCCTGGGTATCAGAGGTGCTTTCGGGCCTGATCGGCGGCAATGAGAGCCACGACGTCCGCCTCGTCAAAGGCAGCCACATCGTGGTGCGCAGGCTCTACGACGATCCGCGCTGCTTTTTCTTCCAGAATGCCGATGGCCGCATCTTTTTTTCCATTCCCTATCAGGGCGATTTCACCCTGATCGGCACCACCGACCAGGACTTCGACGGCGATCCGGCATCCGTCGACATTTCCCCGGCCGAAATCGACTATCTGCTCGAGGCGGCCAACCAGTACTTCAGTGACCCGATCGACAAAGACGATATCGTCTGGACCTATTCCGGTGTCCGCCCGCTCTACAATGACGGCGCCTCCAAGGCTCAGGAAGCCACGCGAGACTATGTTCTCAAACACACCGGCGGCAAGGGTACGCCCGCGCTGCTCAATGTGTTCGGCGGCAAGCTGACCACCTACCGCCGCCTCGCCGAATCCGCGCTCGAGCACATCGAATCCGCTCTGGGGCGTCGAAAGCCCCGCTGGACCGCGCACTCGTCCCTGCCGGGCGGCGGCTTCGCCGTCGACGGCTTTGAAGCCGAAGTCGAGGGTCTGCGGGCTCAATACCCGTTTCTGGCCGCACGGGATGCAGAAAGGCTCACGCGCGCCTATGGCACGCTCGCCCGCGCCATCCTGGGCGACGCCCGCACCCCCCAAGACCTCGGCCCCGATTTCGGCTGCGGCCTGACCGGCGCCGAAGTGCGCCATCTGGTCGAGCATGAATGGGCCCGCAGCGCCCAGGACATCCTCTGGCGCCGCTCCAAACTCGGCCTTTATGGCGAGCGCATTGATGGTCCAGCGCTCGCTGCATTCGTGCGGGATATGGTCGACGCCCCGAACCCCTAAACGAGCCTGCGCGATACCTGGCTTATCGAAAGCCCATTGCATACCACGACCGCGCTCTGGAAGTTGCTTGACTGGCGCAAGGCGCCGCGCTGCTCCGCTTGCGGCATCGGCACCAGCCCGATATCGGCCCGCATCCGCTCATTGAGCCGCGATATGTCCAGATATTCCGGGCGATTGCTCGGGCGCGTCAACACTGCTCTTATAAGATTGGAAAACCGCGTCATGAGATTTATCCTTCCGGTATCGTCCGGCCAGAATGCGCCGGAACGCCTTCGGAAGACCAATCGAACGTTACATCGATCCATAAAGAGAGCTTATGATAAATGAGCGAAAATCTGCCGCCTCTGCCAACCCTGCGCGTGTTCGAGGCCGCGGCCCGTCATCTCAATTTCACTCGTGCAGGCGAGGAACTGGGCATGACCCAGGCGGCGGTCAGCTATCACATCAAATTGCTGGAAGAGCGCATCGGTGCGACCCTGTTCGTGCGTCAGGGACGAAAGCTCGATCTCACCGACACGGGAAACACACTCGCACCGGCCCTGAGCAGCGCCTTCCGCTCGGTAGCCAGTGCGTTTGAGGCCGCGAAAGCGAAGACGGGCAGTACGCTGTCGATTTCGGCGCTTCCGACCGTCTCGACCCAATGGCTGGCCCGACGCCTTGGCGCGTTCCAGATCAGCCATCCCGGACTTGCCGTGCGGCTTGAAATGTCGACGGCCCTCGTCGATTTCGATCATGACGATATCGATGTCGGCATTCGTGTCGGATTGGGCGAATATCCTGGGCTCGTCTCCCACCTTCTGTTCAGGGCCGAATACGCGCCCATGCTCAGCCCGGCTCTGGCCGCCAGCGTAGGGGGCGTCGAAACGCCGGCCGACCTGCTCAAGCTGCCCTTCGTCAGCGAGGGCGAACTCTGGAATGCACAATGGCTCGAACTGGTCGGCCTGCCTCGTCCCGACGTGGTCAAGGGGCTCAACGTCAATTTCGGCAGCCAGTATCTGGACGCCGCAGCAGCGATCTCGGGCGCCGGCATCGCCATGCTGACTCCGGCCCTCTATCGCGAGGAACTCAAGGATGGGCGCCTGATCCAGCCTTTCGATACTGTCGGTGTCGATCCCGTCAGCTACTGGCTTGTCTATCCCCATGCCCGCCGCACGCTGCCCAAGATCAGGGCTTTTCGCGATTGGCTCCTGGCCGAGGCAGAGGCGCTGCAAAACCATGGAGATTGACAGCCGGGGTTACCCGCACCGTCGGCAGATGGTTGCGCGCGTCAAGGGCCGGGCAATCGACCGTGCCCGGGGCTCTAATGGCGGCTTTGTTCTTCCAGCCACTGGACGTGCCAGTCCTCGGCGAGGGCGGCCCGGCGGCGGCCATAGCGCCCCTCGGTCAAATCGGCCCCGACAATCCTCTCGGTGCGGAAATGGCGGAACGCGTTGCGCAGCGTGCACCAGGCCGCGATGATCTGCTTGTTTTCGTAAAAGGCGATCTGCACTGGCCAGATTTCGCGCGCCGATGCATTGCCCTTTTCGTCCTCATAGTCGATGCGCAGGGCCCGTTCGGCGCGCATCGCCTTGCGCACCAGGGCCATGAGGGGCAGGGGGGCGCCGACCGCCTCGACCCGAACCGGCCACAGTCCGGTATCGGAAATCCGGTCACGCAAATCGTCCGGGCTCGCCGTGGCGATCTTGCCCAGGGCGTTTCGCGCCGCAGCGGACAGCTCGACGTCCGGCTGCGCCTCCACCCAGCGCGCGCCAAGAACCAGAGCCTCGAGTTCATCGGCCGAAAACATCAGCGGCGGCAGAAAAAAGCCCGGCCTCAGCATGTAGCCGACCCCCGCTTCCCCTTCAATAGGAGCGCCGAGCCCGATCAGCGTCTGGATGTCGCGATAAAGCGTGCGAACGGACACCCCTTGGTCTTGGGCCAGTTGCGCCGCCGTCACCGGCCGCCGGTGCCGGCGCAGGGCATCCATGATCGCAAATAGGCGTTCTGTCTTGTCCATGTGTGAAACTGCTGCGAATCCGGTCCTTTGCGACGTTGCATTATAGGGGCGGCACCACTATTGTCCGGCAAAATTTTGGACAGTCTGGATACCCCCTGATGAGCGACGATTCCTTCCTGCGCGAAGTCGAAGAAGAACTGCGCAGCGACAAGCTGAAAGCCTTCTGGCGCCGCTTTGCGCCGTTCATCATCGGCGGTGCTGTGCTTATCGTGCTGCTGGTGGGCGCCAACGAAGTCTGGAAGTGGTATCGCTCGAGCACGGCAGCCAACGCGTCCGACCAGTATTATGCCGCGGTCGAAATGGCCGACAGCGGCGATGTCGCAGGCGCTCAGGCTGCCTTTGCCGAACTCGAAGCGAGCGGGCCGGCTGGCTATGGAATTCTGGCGCGGTTTCAGGAAGCCGCGCTTCTGGCCGAGCAGGGTGATCCTCAGGGCGCGATCGAGGCCTATGACGCGCTCGCCGCCAGTCTCGACCAGCGCCGGCTGCGTGAACTCGCCTACATTCTCGGCGGCTATCTTGCCGTGGACCATCTCGATGTCGGTGCTGTCGAGCAGCGCGTCGGCGGTCTGACCGGCGAAGACAGCGCCATGCGCAACAGCGCCCGCGAAGCGCTGGGGCTCGCCCACTACAAGGCGGGCAATCTCGAGGAGGCGCGTATTAATTTCGAAGCCATGGCCGCCGACCCCAATGCGGGCCAGGACATCCAGCTGCGCGCCTTCATCTATCTCGAGCAGCTTGCCTCGACCGGCGTGGACGTGAGCGAAGATCTGCTTGGTGCCACCGGACCCTTGGACACGGCCCCCGAGCAGGCCACCGTTCCCGCCCAATCCCCGAGCCTGGACACGGTCGGTCAGCCGCTGGAAGCTGAAACCGAACAATGAGCGCGAATGTAACCGTCGCCACCAGTGATGCCAGCAAAAGTGGCTTGCAATTTTGCGGTTCGGCATCGCGCAGGAAAATTATGGCGACTACGAACAAGAGCGTGAATTGATATGAGCGCAAGCGTAACCGTCGCCATCGTCGGCCGCCCCAACGTCGGCAAATCGACCCTGTTCAATCGGCTGGTGGGCCGCAAGATCGCCATCGTCGACGATACGCCCGGTGTCACCCGCGACCGTCGCGAAGGGCTGGGCCGGATCGGCGATCTGACCTTCACGCTGGTCGATACCGCCGGCTATGAAGACGCCAACGACGACAGTCTCGAAGCGCGCATGCGCCGCCAGACCGAAATGGCCATCGCCGAAGCCGACGTCATCTTGTTCATGATCGACGCCCGCGCCGGGCTGACGCCAACAGACGAGCATTTCGCCCGTCTGCTGCGCAAGGCCGACAAGGAAATCCACGTCATCGGCAACAAGGCCGAGGGCAGGGCCGCCGAGGCCGGGCTGGTCGAGGCCTATGCCCTGGGCTTTGATGAAGCCATTCCTCTCTCCGCCGAGCACGGATTGGGGCTGGCCGATCTCTATTCCATCATTTCCCAGGCCGTCGACAGGGCCGATGAAGCCAAGGCTGCTGCCGCAGAAGCCGAATTCGACTACGACATGGTGCAAAAGCCCGCTGTCGATGTGGACGTCAACGAAGACGAGGGCGAGGATCAGGCCGGCGACACGGCTCCCCTGCGCTGGAACCCCAACCGTTATCTCAACGTCGCCATCGTCGGGCGCCCCAACGCGGGCAAATCGACGCTGATCAACCGCATGGTGGGCGAGGAACGTCTTCTCACCGGCCCCGAAGCGGGCATCACCCGCGATTCGATCATGGTCCCGTGGGAGTGGGAAGGCCGGGTCATCAACCTGGTCGATACCGCAGGCATCCGCCGCAAATCCCGCGTGCAGCAAAAGCTCGAAAAGCTCTCGGTCTCCGACAGCCTGCGCTCCATCCAGTACGCCGAAATCGTCGTCCTGCTGCTCGATGCCACCATCCCATTCGAAAAACAGGACCTGGCGCTGGCCGATCTGGTCGAGCGCGAAGGCCGCGCCATGGTCATCGCCGTCAACAAATGGGACCTGATCGAAGACAAGAACGCCAAGATCCTCGAACTGCGCGCCGAATGTGAACGCTTGTTGCCTCAGTTGCGCGGCATCCCGCTGGTCACCATGTCGGGCCTGCAGGGCCGCAACATCGACAAGCTCATGAAGGCGATTTTCGAGATCGAGCGGACCTGGAACGTCAAGATCCGCACTGCCAAGCTCAACCGCTGGCTCGCATCCATGACCGAGCACCATCCGCCCCCGGCGGTGTCCGGCCGGCGCCTGAAACTGCGCTACATGACCCAGGCCAAGACGCGCCCGCCCAGCTTTATCATCTTCGCCTCACGTCCCGATGCGCTGCCCAAGGCCTATCAACGCTACATCGTCAACGGCCTGCGCGAAGACTTCAATCTCCCCGGCACCCCCATCCGCCTCTGGGTTCGCGGCGGCAAGAACCCCTATGTCGATGACGACGGGAAGTAGACATTGAAAAAGGCCGGGTTCGCACCCGGCCTTTTTCTTTTGAAATCCAGTCCGCTAGAGCGTGTCCAGCAAAAGTGGAGACGGTTTTGCGGTTTGGACACGCGACAAAACAAGGGGCTAGAGCCGAGGATTTGATTCAATCAAATCCTGAACGGCTCTAAAGGGGCTCTTCGCCCTGCAGGATGTCCACCCGCATGCCGGTCTGTGTGTAATTGGCCGATACCAGATCGACGATTTTCGGCGCGACCTCGTCGGGCGAGGGCAGCGTCTTGGGGTCTTCGCCCGGCATTGCCTTGGCGCGCATGGCGGTGCGGACCTGGCCGGGATAAAAGATATTGGCCTTCACCTCGGTGATCGCCATTTCCCCGGCATAGGCTTTGACCATGGCGTCGAGCGCCGCTTTCGACGCCGCATAAAGCCCCCAATAGGGCTTGGCCGACAGCGCCGCGCCCGAGGAGATGAACACCGCCCGCCCGGCATCGGACTGGCGCAGCAACAGATCCAGCGAGCGGATCAGCCGGAAATTGGCTTCCACATTGACCGCAAAGACGTTGGCGAAATCCTTGGGTGCGATATGGGGCAGGGGGCTCAACACGCCCAGCGCGCCTGCATTGCCGATCAGCCCGTCGAGCTGGCCCCAACGTTCGAAAATAGCGGCGCCGAGCCGGTCGATGGCTTCCCCATCGGTCAGATCCATGGGTACCAGCGTTGTCGAAGAGCCCAGCGCCTGGATGTCGTCGTCGAGATCTTCGAGCCCGCCCACCGTTCGCGCCACGGCGATCACATGCGCGCCGCGCGAGGCGGCGTTTTTGGCGGCTGCATAGCCCAGCCCGCGCGAGGCACCGGTCACCAGCACCACGCGGCCGGCAAGGTCTTTGATATCGGTCATGCTATACGGCTTCTCTCAGCATCGAAATCTGCTTGGGGTCGTTCTTGGAGCGCCCCTCCAGATCGGTGAGCGGCGTGGGATAATCGCCGGTGAAATAATGGTCGGTAAATTGCGGCGCCTTTGGATTGCGCTTTTCTCCACCCACGGCGAGATAAAGCCCGTCGATCGACAGGAATTCCAGCGAGTCCGCGCCGATATAGCGGCACATGTCGTCCAGCGTCGCATACTGGTTGGCCAGCAGCTTGTCGGGGTCGGGCGTGTCGATGCCGTAATAATCGGAATGATAGATCATCGGACTGGCGACCCGGATGTGAACCTCTTTGGCGCCCGCTTCGCGGATCATCTGAACGATCTTCAGCGATGTGGTGCCCCGCACGATGGAATCATCGACCAGCACGACCCGCTTGCCTTCGATCACCGCCCGGTTGGCGGAGTGCTTGAGCTTGACCCCCAGCGCCCGGATCGATTGCGTCGGCTCGATGAAGGTGCGGCCCACATAATGGTTGCGGATGATCCCGTATTCGAAGGGGATGCCCGATTGCTGCGCATAGCCCAGCGCCGCCGGCGTTCCGCCATCGGGAACCGGAACCACGACATCGGCTTCGACCGGATTTTCCCTGGCCAGATTGATGCCCATGGCCTTGCGCGCCGAATAGACCGAGCGCCCCGAGACCACCGAATCCGGCCGGGCAAAATAGACATATTCGAAAAGACACACCCGCTCGGGACGAGCCTTGAATGGCTTGAAGCTGTCGATGGAGACCGAGCCGTCCTTCTGCAATTCGCACACGATCACTTCGCCGTTCTCGACGTCGCGCACGAATTTTGCGCCAATGATGTCGAGGGCGCAGCTTTCCGACGCAAAGATCGGCCTGCCGTCGAGATCGCCCAGCACCAGCGGGCGGATGCCGTTGGGGTCGCGCGCGCCGATCAGCTTGGTGCGCGTCATGGCCACCATCGCATAGGCGCCTTCGATGGCGCCAAGCGCATCGATGAACCGGTCGGCCGACCGTGTGCGCTGGGATCGAGCGATCAGGTGCAGCACCACTTCGGTGTCGGACGTCGACTGGCAGATGGCGCCCTGCGCGATCAGACGCTTGCGCAGCGATAACCCATTGGTGAGATTGCCGTTATGCGCAATGGCGATGCCGCCCACTTCGAGTTCGGCAAACAGCGGCTGCACGTTGCGCAGCACCGTTTCGCCCGTCGTCGAGTAGCGCACATGGCCCATGGCGATATTGCCGGGCAGTCGGCCAAGTGTGGCGGCGTCGGTAAAGTGATCGCCGACCAGGCCCAGATGGCGCTCGGAACTGAAGCGCTTGCCGTCGAAGGAGACGATGCCGGCGGCTTCCTGTCCGCGATGCTGGAGGGCGTGAAGCCCTAGCGCTGTCAGCGCCGCCGCATCATTGTGCCCCAAAATGCCGAACACGCCGCACTCCTCGCGCAGCGTGTCTCCGTCCATCTCGAGGGCAAGCCCTGTCAGGTGATCGCCTGTCGTCGCGTGGAGCGTGCTCAAATTATCCACCATTGATGCGAGGACATAAAAGGAGCGGTTCGGAAAGCCTTGCGCGCTTCGCAAAAATCGCTCCGTCAATCGGGGGCTTACGCTCCCGACCCATGCAAGTCAACACAGCTCGATACCGCCTGCGGCGATATCACACTCCGTTGATCGCTGCCGGAGGTTCGGTGGTCGTTGCCGGCTGCGGATCGTTGGAGCCCTCGTCGGTGATGACGGGATCTTCCATCGGATTGGTGCCCTGCAGCAGATCGTTGACCTGTTCTTCGAGATTTTCCGGAAGAAGCGAGATCAGCCCGTCACCCAGCGAGCGCAAGGTCGGCAGCGACTGCGCCTCGCCATACCACGGCAGATTGGGCGGATTTTCCCCGATCAGCCAATCGGCAAAGATCACAACGACCACCGCGATCAGGATGCCCCGCAGCGCGCCGAACACGAAGCCGAGCGTCCGGTCGAGCGGACCCAGCTTGGAATCGGTGATGAAATCCCCGATCTTCATGGTCAGAAGATGCAGGATGATCAGCGCAACAATAAAGCTCACCACCACGGTGGCGATATTGGCCCACAGCGGATCGGCCACGAATTCCTGGGCGATCTGGGGCTGGTAGAAAAACATGTAGGCGGCAAACGCGGCCGCACCGGCCCAGGTGACGAGCGAGAGCACTTCGCGGGTCAGCCCGCGCGCCGTCGCCAGCAACGCGGAAATCAGAACGAGAATTCCGACGGCAATGTCGAAAGCAGTCAGCATGGGGGATCGGTCTCCAGCAAGCCCTGTTTGACTGTCCGTTTAGCGGTTAAATGTGGCAAAGCCAAGCGATTGCATGGGATTTCCAAGGCTTACCCAACGTCGTGTACCAAAATCAGTCCGCATCGGCCATGCTCCGCTCGCCTGCTGCCGCGATCCGACCCACAAGTTCGGCCAGCGCCGAAAATTCGTTGATCGCCACCCCGTCGGTCCGCTCCGAAGCGTTGAGCTTGGCGGTATGCACCGATCCGAACCCCAGCTTTGCCGCCTCGCGCACCCGCAGATTGGCATGCACCACCGGACGGATTCCGCCCGAAAGGCTAACCTCGCCGAAATAGACGGCATCGGCGGGCAGGGGCGAATTGGTCAGCGATGAGATCAGCGCCGCTGCCACGGCAAGGTCGGCTGCCGGCTCATTGACCTTTAGCCCGCCCGCCACATTGAGATAGATATCATTGGCCCCGATCCGCACCCCGCACCGCGTTTCGAGCACCGCCAGCACCATCGAAAGCCGCGAAGAATCCCAGCCCACCACCGCCCGGCGAGGCGTGCCCAGCGGGGAGGGGGCTACCAATGCCTGGATTTCCACGAGTACCGGCCGCGTACCCTCGACGCCGGCAAACACCGCCGATCCCGCCGCCCCGGAATCGCGCTGATCGAGAAACAGTGCAGACGGGTTGGGCACTTCGCGCAATCCCGATCCGACCATCTCGAACACGCCGATCTCGTCGGTCGCGCCATAACGGTTCTTGACCCCGCGCAGGATGCGATAGGTCAGCGATGTGTCGCCCTCGAAATAAAGAACCGCATCGACCATATGCTCGACCACACGTGGTCCGGCTATCTGCCCATCCTTGGTCACATGCCCCACCAGCACCACTGCCGAGCCCGATTTCTTGGCAAACCGGGTCAGCGCCTGCGCGCTGGTGCGTACCTGCGTGACTGTGCCTGGTGCGCTTTCCACGCGCTCGGTCCAGCAGGTCTGGATGGAATCGATGATCACCAGATCGGGCGCCTTGCCTTTTTCGATGGTGGCAAGAATGGTCTCCACATGGGTTTCACTGGCCAGCTCCACCGGCGCATCGGCAACGCCAAGCCGCGCCGCGCGCAGCCGCACCTGCGCAATCGCCTCTTCACCGGAAATATAGATGACCCGCTTGCCCTGCCGCGCCAGCGACGCGGCTGCCTGCAACAGCAGCGTCGATTTGCCGATTCCCGGATCGCCGCCCACCAGGATAGCCGATCCCATGACGAACCCGCCGCCCAGCACCCTGTCGAGCTCGCCATTCTTGCTCTCGATACGGATCGCGTCTTCGCTGTCACCCGAAAGCGGCACCAATTCAACCGGACGCCCCGAAGCGACCGCTGCCTTGGGACCCGCGCCCACGCCCGAGGTTGCGACCTCCTCGACGATCGAGTTCCACTCGCCGCACGCCTCGCACCGCCCGGCCCAGCGGGGGGTCACGTTGCCGCATGACTGGCAGACATAACTGGATTTCAGTTTGGCCAAGGATCGTCCCGAATCTGAGTCAAAATGACCCTATTGTCTGGATGCGTTTCGAGCAAGAACAAATTGAGAACAAATCTCAGTCCAGCGATACGCCTTCGGGCACGTTGACATAATTGCGCGGGAAGCGCCCGTTGAGCGTCGTCAGCACTTCATAGCCTATGGTCCGCGCCGCATCGGCCACATCGTCGATCGAGATGGTCGGCCCCAGGATCTCGACCGGATCACCCGGCTGCACCAGTCCCGGCACATCGGTGATGTCGATGGCCGTCATGTCCATCGAGACGCGCCCAAGCACCGGAACGATGGTTCCGTTGACGGCAACGCGTCCGCCCATCTGCCCGCCAATACCCGAAAGCCCACGGAAATAACCATCGGCATAGCCCAACGCCATGATGGCGATGCGCGTGTCGCGGCGCAGGCGATAGGCCGCGCCATAGCCCACGGTTTCCCCGATCCGCGCATCCTTTATCTGCAATATCGGGACGTTCATCTCGATCACAGGCGCCATCGGGTTGGGCCGCCCGTTGATGGCACGCCCGCCATACATCGCTATTCCGGGCCGCACGAGATGGTAGTGATAGTCTTTCGAACTCATCACCGCCGCCGAATTGGCGATCGAGGCGGGAACGTCCGGGAAATGATTGAGCAGGCCCTGAAACAGCCCGTTCTGCTTGCGGGTCATCTCATGGCTCGGCTGATCGGCGCAGGCGAAATGGCTCATGATCATCTGCGGCTCGAACCCCGACTGGTCGAGTTCGCGCCGCACCAGTTCGGCCTCTTTCATGCGAAATCCGACCCGGTTGAATCCGGTATCGAAATGCAGCGCGGCCGGCACCGCCTTGCCGCGGTTGAGGCAGAAATCGAGCCATTCGGTCAGCTGGCTCATCGAGGCCAGCACCGGCATCAGCCCATGGGCCGCATAATCGGCTGCAGCGCGCGGGATCAACCCGTCGAGGACGAAAATGAACGCGTTGGGGATCGCCTCGCGCAGCGCCACACCCTCGTCGGGCGTCGCAACGAAAAAGAATCGCGCCCCGACCTTATAGAGAGTCCGGCCCACGACTTTGGCGCCCGTGCCATAGCCATCGGCCTTGAGCACGGCGCCGGTCAGCGATTTCCCCGACACCGTATCGAGCGCCTTCCAGTTGCGCACGATGGCATCGAGATCGATGGTGATGCCGCCACCGAGAATGCTCTTTGAAGTGGTCATAACGTCCGCCGAATCCCTTCCGATCTGGGGTAGCGCGAAACCAAGGCGCCCGGCAAGTCGGGCGGTCTCCTACTCGCCGCGCGTCGGCAGATAATCCTCGCGGGCAAGGTTCGAAAACCGGGTGAGGTTGGCCTGGAAGTGCAATTGCACGGTGCCCGTGGGGCCGTGGCGCTGCTTGGCGATGATGATTTCGGCCCGCCCATGCACCTTTTCCATCTCGGCTTGCCACTCGAGATGTTCTTGGGTGCCCTCCTTGGGCTCCTTGTTGCCCAGGTAATATTCCTCGCGATAAACGAACAGCACCACGTCGGCGTCCTGCTCGATCGACCCCGATTCGCGAAGATCGGCGAGCTGGGGATGCTTGTCCTCGCGGTTTTCCACCTGACGCGACAACTGGGACAGCGCGATGATGGGAACCTCGAGCTCCTTGGCGAGGGCCTTGAGCCCCGTGGTGATTTCCGTCAGTTCCTGCACGCGGTTCTCACCGACTTTTTTCGAGCCGGACAGAAGCTGCAGATAGTCGACGATCAGAAGATCGAGCCCCTTTTGCCGCTTCAATCGCCGGGCGCGCGCTGAAAGCTGGGCAATCGAGATGCCGCCCGTATCGTCGATATAGAGCGGCACCTGCGCCATAAGGTTGGAGGTGTCCACAAGCTTTGTGTACTGGCTCTCGTGAATATTGCCGCGCCGGATATCGGACGAGGAAATTTCCGATTGCTCGGCCAGAACACGTGTGGCGAGCTGTTCGGCACTCATTTCGAGCGAAAAGAACCCCACAACCCCGCCATTGACGGTCTTCATGTGCCCGTCCGGCGTCGGTTCGGCCTTGTAGGCCTTGGCCACCGAAAACGCGATATTGGTGGCCAGCGAGGTCTTGCCCATGGCCGGACGTGCCGCAAGGATGATCAGATCCGAACGCTGCAGCCCGCCCATCAGCCGGTCGAGATCGGTCAGCCCCGTTGCGGTGCCCGAAAGCGATCCGTCGCGCGAATAGGCTTCGCCCGCCATGTTGATCGCTTCGATCAGCGCCTGGTTGAAACCCTGAAAGCCGCCATCGTAGCGGCCCTTTTCCGCCAGATCGAACAGCCGCTTTTCGGCGTCCTCGATCTGGATCTGCGCCGAGCTTTCCACATCGGCGTTATAGGCGGTGTCCATCACCTCCTCGCCGATCAGGATCAGGTTGCGCCGTATCGCCAGATCATAGATCGCCTGCCCATAGTCGGCGGCATTGAGAACCGTCGTCGCTTCTGCAGCCAGCCGCGCCAGATATTGCGCCATGGTGACGCCTTCGAGCAGATCGTCGGGCAAATAGGTCTTGGTGGTCACCGGGGTCGCGGTCTTGCCCGCCCTGATGATCTTGCCGCACACCTCGAAGATCGCCCGGTGAATCTGCTCGTAGAAATGGTCGGGCTCGAGAAAATCGGAAACGCGATAGAACGCTTCGTTGTTGACCAGAATCGCGCCCAGCAGGGCCTGCTCCGCCTCGATGTTGTGCGGGGCGGTCTTGTACTTGGCTTCGGATTCGGTCGTGACGGGCGCGAGCCGCCTCACAGCTTCCATTGCGGTCTCTTGGAATTGGTGTTCACACTCTCTTAACCCGAGCAGGGCCCGAGGCAAGAAGGAATGTGCCTTCTGATTTTATCAGATTCGCGCCGTGTGATTTCTACAAAGTGCGGGGATAACTTCCCCCCTGCCTCGACAAACAAAAAGGCCGGGCGCAGGCCCGGCCTTTCGATTCGATGGCTGGAGTGCTTCCAGGATAAGTGGGAACCATTTATCCGGTTCGGAAGCGCGACCAAACAAGTACTTGGAGCCGCGATTCGAAGAAACGCGGAAATACTCCAGGAAACGCTTATGCGTCTTGCTGGCGCTCGATTTCCTCGGCCGCTGTGGCCGCTTCGTCCTGCGTCGCCTCGTAATCTTCGTCTTCCATATCGGCGAGAGAGACGAATTCCTCTTCCTCGTCGTTATAGTCCTTGCGGGCGAGGTTTTCGCCGGCGGCCTGACGCTCGGCTTCGTCCGAGGACCGGGCGACGTTGACGGTGATCTTGACCGCAACTTCGGCGTGCAGGTTCAGAGCAACTTCGTGCAGACCGACAGCCTTGATCGGGCCTTCGAGATCGATCTGGTTGCGCTCGACCTTTTCGCCTTCGGCCAGCAGGGCATCGGCGATATCGCGGGCCGAAACCGAACCGTAAAGCTGGCCGGTTTCGCCGGCCTGGCGGACCATCACGATGGTCTTGCCGTCGAGCGATGAGGCGTTCTTTTCAGCTTCCGACCGGCGTTCGGCGTTGCGCGCTTCGATGGTCTGACGTTCGGCTTCGAACTTGGCGCGGTTGGCGTCCGATGCGCGGAGTGCCTTGCCCTGGGGCAGAAGGAAGTTGCGCGCAAAACCGTCCTTGACGGTCACTTCGTCGCCGATGGTGCCCATGCGGCCCACGCGCTCGAGAAGGATGACTTTCATTTGTTTTCTCCAATGCTGTCCCGCCATCAAGGGCGGTTAGAGGGCCGGACCCATTTCCAGCCCCCAACGAATGCAGCGACAGCTGCTTATTTCACTGCGTAGGGCAGAAGGCCCAGAAAGCGCGAACGCTTGATGGCACGGGCCAACTCGCGCTGCTTCTTGGCCGAAACGGCCGTGATGCGCGAGGGGACGATCTTGCCGCGCTCGGAAACATAGCGCTGGAGCAGACGAACATCCTTGTAGTCGATGGTCGGTGCATTGGCGCCCGAGAACGGGCAGGTCTTGCGGCGGCGCTGGAAGGGCCGACGGGTCTGCGACTGGGTAAGATCACGAATAGCCATGACTCATCTACTCCTTAAAACCGGCGCGGGCCGCGGGGACGGTCGCCACCGGGGCGGTCGTCGCGGTCACGCTTCTGCATCATCACCGAAGGGCCTTCTTCATGCTCGTCCACGCGGATGGTCATGAAGCGCAAGACGTCTTCGTTGATGCGCATCTGGCGCTCCATCTCGGCAACGGCGACAGCCGGCGCTTCGATGTTGAGCAGCGTGTAATGGGCCTTGCGGTTCTTGTTGATGCGGTAGGAGAGCGACTTGACCCCCCAGTATTCCGACTTTGCAACCTTGCCGCCGTTTTCGGCCAGAAGGTCGGTATAGGTCTTGGTCAGGTCTTCGACCTGCTGCGCGGAGACGTCCTGCCGCGACAGAAAGATATGCTCATAAAGGGGCATAGAATGCCTTTCTCACATTCAGCTTCAAAAAGCATCGCCGGCGCGGAGCCTCCTTGTAGCCATGGAAAGGCGACAAAGGTTCTACTAAAGAGCGGGAACACGGGAGGCCGGACCAGCAAACTATCGGTCCATTGTTCCTTGCGTTTGTGACACAAAAAACAACCCTCCGTTCAGCCCCCGGCCAAACGAATGCAGGCGTCATCTATAGCGGATGGGGCCCGATTGCAAGGGTTTCCTTGGGCTCTTACGCTGCCGGCGCATGCGATCAGATTTATTGCTTGGAGAACAATGACAATGACCGACCTCCCCAAAAAACTCAGCCGCCCCGCCGCCGGCGCTCTCGATCACGCGGGCATAAGAACCCTCGAAGACCTCGCCAAACTCTCCCGGAAACAATTCCTCGCCCTGCATGGCGTTGGCCCGGCATCGCTACCGACCGTTGAGGACGCGATGAAGGAAGCGGGGCTCGATTTCGCACAGAAATAGCGCTCCTTTCCCCCGCTTCGCCTTGACTTGGCCCGGTTTTGCGGGCACCTCGCCCGCCAACCTGGAGCGGGGCGCTTGTCATCGACCAGCCGCAACTCCAAATTGCCGCCAGAAAAAGAACTGCGCGAGAGGACGTCATGACCAAACCGGCTTTCACCTTTCCCGGACAGGGCAGCCAGGCTGTCGGCATGGGGCACGATCTGGCCCAGGCCTATCCCCAGGCCCGCGCCGTTTTCGAGGAAGTCGATGATGCGCTTGGCGTCGCGCTCTCGAAAATCATGTTCGAAGGCCCCGAGGACACCCTCCGCCTCACCGAAAACGCCCAGCCCGCATTGATGGCCGCGTCCATCGCCGTTATCCGCGTGCTTGAAGCCAACGGCGTCACCGTCGCAGACGCTGCCAGCTACGTCGCCGGCCATTCGCTCGGCGAATATTCGGCCCTTTGCGCCGCCGGAACCTTTTCGCTCGCCGACACCGCCCGCCTTCTCCAGACCCGTGGCCGCGCCATGCAGCAGGCCGTGCCGGTCGGGCAGGGCGCCATGGCCGCCATCCTCGGTCTGGAAATGGATGCGGTGCGCGAAATCGCCGCCTCTGCAGCTGAAGGTTCGGTCTGCGATGTGGCCAACGACAATTCTCCGGGCCAGGTGGTCATTTCCGGCGATGCCAGCGCCATCGAGCGCGCCATGGAGCTGGCCAAGGCCCGCGGCGCAAAGCGTGCCCTGCCGCTTCCGGTCAGCGCACCGTTCCATTGTGCGCTCATGGAGCCCGCCGCCGAAGCCATGGAAGCAGCGCTCGCCATGGTCGATATGAAAGCCCCGGCGGTGCCCCTCGTTGCCAACGTCCTGGCGTCCCCCATCACCGACCCCGCCGAAATCCGCCGCCACCTCGTTGAACAGGTCACCGGCATGGTGCGTTGGACGGAATCGGTGACCTGGCTCACAGGCGAAGGCGGCGTCACCGAACTCTACGAGCTGGGCACCGGCAAGGTCCTCACCGGCCTTGCAAAGCGCATCAGCAAGGATGTCGCCGCCCAGGCCATCGGCACTCAGGCCGATATCGAAGCCTTTCTGGCCGCCCGAACCTGAATGAACGAGGAGAGCACCACCATGTTCGATCTTTCCGGAAAACGCGCACTCGTCACCGGCGCCAGCGGCGGCATCGGCTCGGCCATCGCCAAAGCTCTGGCCGCTCAGGGCGCCGAAGTGGCCCTCTCGGGCACCCGCGTCGGAGCGCTCGAAGAGGTTGCCAAGGGCATTTCGGGCAAAAAGCACATTCTGCCCTGCAATCTTTCCGATCTCGATTCGGTCGAACGTCTGGTACCGCAGGCCGAGGAGGCCATGGGTGGCGTCGATATTCTCATCAACAATGCCGGCATGACCCGCGACAATCTGTTCATGCGCATGAAGGACGAGGAGTGGGACGACGTCCTCAAGATCAATCTGACCGCCCCCTTCCACCTCACCCGTTCGGCCATCAAGGGCATGATGAAGCGCCGTTTTGGCCGCATCGTTTCGATCACGTCGGTGGTCGGCGTCGTGGGCAATCCCGGCCAGGGCAATTATGCCGCCTCCAAGGCCGGTCTTGCCGGCATGAGCAAGTCCCTGGCCTATGAAGTGGCCAGCCGCGGCATCACCGTCAACACCATTGCGCCGGGCTTTATTGCCTCGGCCATGACCGACGAATTGAACGAAAAGCAGCAGGAAACCATTCTTCAGAAGGTGCCGGCCGGCCGGCTCGGCACCGCCGAGGAAGTTGCCGCCGCCGCCGTGTTCCTTTCCAGCGAGGGCGCGGCCTACATCACCGGCCACACCCTCAACGTCAATGGTGGAATGGTGATGATCTGATGGGTAAAGGGACTTGCGTCCGCTTGCTTTGACGATATGGTCATGCACAACAAAGTGTGATAGTTGCGCCGGCACACTGTAGCCGGCAGTTAAAAAAATAGGGCAAAAAGCCCGGAAAATCCGCCGCTGCGCAAAAAGGGAGCTCTCCCTGCCCAGAGGCAGAGCGTTAAACAACGAACTCTTAGTCTGCAAAAAAGGAAGACACTATGAGCGACATCGAAGATCGCGTCCGTAAGATCGTCGTGGAGCATCTCAACGTCGAGGCCGACAAGGTCACTGAAAAGGCCAGCTTCATGGACGATCTGGGAGCGGATTCGCTCGATCAGGTCGAACTCGTGATGGCCTTTGAAGAAGAATTCGGCGTGGAAATCCCCGATGACGCTGCCGAGTCCATCCAGACTTTCGGTGACGCCGTCGCCTTCCTCACCAAGGCAACTGCATAATCGGCTTCGCCGGTTAGCTTTACGCCCATGAAAATGCGCCGCGTCGTCGTCACCGGTCTCGGTATCGTCAGCCCTCTGGGCGTTGGTCACGAAACCGTTTGGTCCAATATTCTTGCGTCCAGATCTGGCGCGCAGCGTGTTACCGACTTTGAGGTTGGCGATCTGGCATGCCAGATCGCCTGCCGCATTCCAATGGGCGACACCGCCGAGGGCAAGTTCAATCCCGATGATTGGATGGAGCTCAAGGAACAGCGCAAGGTCGATCCGTTCATCGTCTTTGCCATGGCGGCGTCCACCCAGGCCCTCTGCGATTCCGGCTATGAGGCAAAAACCCTCGAACAGCAGGAGCGCAGCGGCGTTCTCATCGGTTCGGGGATCGGCGGGGTTGGCGGCATCTACGATGCCTCGATCACCTTGGCTGAAAAAGGCCCGCGCCGCATCAGCCCGTTCTTTATTCCCGGCCGCCTCATCAATCTGGCATCCGGCTACGTTTCCATCGAGCACGGCCTCAAAGGTCCCAATCATTCGGTGGTCACCGCCTGTTCCACCGGCGCCCACGCCATCGGCGATGCGGCCCGCCTGATCGCGCTCGACGATGCCGACGTGATGGTGGCCGGCGGCGCCGAATCTCCGATCAACCGCCTCTCGCTTGCCGGCTTTGCCGCCTGCCGCGCGCTGTCCACGGGCTTTAACGATGCCCCGGAAAAGGGCTCGCGTCCCTATGACAAGGACCGCGACGGGTTCGTCATGGGCGAGGGCGCCGGTATCGTCGTTCTCGAGGAATACGAGCACGCCAAGGCACGCGGCGCCCATATCTATGGCGAAGTGATCGGCTATGGCCTGTCGGGCGATGCCCACCACATCACCGCGCCCGCCGAGGATGGCAATGGCGGCTTCCGCGCCATGTCCGCCGCCCTCAAGCGCGCCGGTATTGCACCAGCCGAAATCGACTACATCAACGCCCATGGCACATCCACGCCCCTCGGCGACGAAATCGAACTGGGCGCTGTCACCCGTCTTCTGGGTGATGCCGCGTCCAATGCAGTGATGAGTTCGACGAAATCCGCCGTCGGCCATCTGCTCGGCGCGGCCGGCGCTGTCGAAGCGATCTTTTCGCTGCTGGCCATGCGCGACAATATCGCGCCGCCGACCATCAATCTCGACAATCCCTCGGTGAACTCCGTCATCAATTTGGCCCCGCACACGCCGGTGAAAAAGGAAATCAACGTGGCGCTGTCCAATTCCTTTGGCTTTGGCGGCACCAACGCATCCCTGATCTTTTCCAAGGTCGGCTAGCCTTAGCGCCCAATGCTTTTTACCTCGTCGTCCTCGGGCTTGACCCGGGGACCCGCTACTTCTCCGATGCCCCGACAGCGGTGACGGCAAATGCCGGGTCAGCGGACCCAATCCCCCATTTGACCCTTGTTTTCGCCCGATTTTTTGGCCCATATGACCATGCGGCCCATGCGGATTCGCACGCATAGACTATCCTTGATATGACGGGCCCAAGGCCCGCGCCAGACTGAAGGGGGTGAACTCGACCGCATGGCCGACCGCAAGAAGAAGAACCGCCGCCGCTCGTCCAATGGCTTTTTCGAGGCCCTCAATGGCCTGCTGACCCTTATTCTGCTCGCTCTTTTGGGCATCGCCGGCGTGTTCATCTATGGCGTCACGGTTTTTAACGCCGACGGGCCGTTCGATGAGGACCGCAGCTTCGTTGTCGAATCCGGCAATGTTCTTGGCACGGTTGCCTCGCGCCTTGAGGAACAGGGGTTCATTTCCAACGCCGATGTCTTCAATTACGGCTCGCGTCTTTTGCGTCGCGGAGACGATCTGCGCGCTGGCGAGTTCAACATCGCCGCCAACGCATCGATGCTCGATATCATCCAGGAGCTGACCGAAGGCACCCCGATCCAGCATCAGGTGGTGGTCCCGGAAGGCTTTACCTCCTGGCAGGTGGTCGAACGCGTCAATGATGACCCTGACCTGACCGGCAACATCGACGTCCTGCCCCCCGAAGGCAGCCTCTTGCCCGGCGCCTATTCCTATCGCCGCGGTGATACCCGTCAGTCGGTGATCGACGCCATGACCGCCGCCATGGACGAGGCGCTGGCCGAAATCTGGGAAGGCCGCGACGAGGATCTGCCCATCGACGACCCGGCCGATCTGGTCATTCTCGCCTCCATCGTCGAGCGCGAAACCGGGCTGGCCAGCGAACGGCCCCAGGTCGCCGCTGTGTTCGTCAACCGGCTCCGTGTCGGCATGCGCCTCCAGTCCGATCCCACGATCATCTATGGCATTACACTCGGGCAGGGGGCGCTCGGGCGCGGTCTGCGCCGTTCGGAGATCGATCAGGTCACCCCCTACAACACCTACCAGATCGACGGTCTGCCCGCCGGCCCCATCGCCAATCCGGGCATCGATTCCCTGCGTGCCGTCGCCCACCCCGACGAACACGATTATCTCTATTTCGTCGCCAAGGGCGCCGTGCCCTCCGATGGTCACGTCTTTGCCGAAACCTATGCCGAGCATCAGCAGAACGTCGCCGCCTATCGCGAGATAGAGCGCCAGGCCGCCGAGGATGCCGCCGATGCCGAAGCGCAGGCCGAAATGGACGCCATAGAGGCCGATCAAGCCGCCGAGGCGGGCGATCCGGCCGCCCAGGAACCCGCAGCCGAAAGCCAGCAGTGATGGCAAGCCCGCTCGCTTCGATGACCGGTTTCGGGCGCGCCAGCGCCCAGAGCGACGGCTATTCCATTCTCGTCGAAATCAAATCGGTCAACGGACGCGGGCTCGATGTCCGATCACGCCTGTCGCCCGGCCTCGACGTGCTCGATGGCGATATCCGCCGGATGGTGGGCGAGAAGCTGGCGCGCGGTTCGGTCTCGATTTTCGTCAACCTTCAGCGCCAGGCCGCCGATACCGAACTCGTCGTCAATGAACGCGCCCTTGATCGCGTCCTCACTTTGATCGAGAGCCTCGAAAAGCGCATCGACGCCCGCAAGCCTTCGATCGAAGCCATCCTTGCCCTCAAGGGCATCATGGAGGCCGAAGAGCCGCAACTGACGCCCGATGTGGAAGAACGGCTCCACGCTTCGGTCCTCGATTGCCTTGGCGTGGCCCTCACGGCCCTTGTCGAATCCCGTCGTGGCGAGGGTGAACGCATCGGCGCCATCATCGCCCAGCGCATCGAGGAAATCGCTTTTCTCGCCGACACCGCGCAGGCCCATCCGGCCCGCTCGCGCGACGCAATTCTGGCCCGTCTGCGCGATCAGGTTGCCACCCTGCGCGATGCCGACAAGGGTCTGTCCGAAGAGCGCCTGCATCAGGAAGCGGCGCTTCTGGCCACCAAGGCCGACATCGCAGAGGAACTCGACCGCTTCACCGCCCACATCACCGCCGCCCGCGATCTTTTGGGCAAGGGCGGTCCGGTCGGACGAAAGCTCGATTTTCTCAGCCAGGAATTCAACCGCGAGGCCAATACGCTGTGCTCGAAAAGCAATGATGTGAGCCTGACCGCCATCGGGCTTGACCTCAAGGCGGCTATCGATCAGTTACGGGAGCAGGTCCAGAATCTGGAGTAATCCGGAAGACGCCGGACGGGGCAGGGCAGGGAAAACGACAATGATGGATTTTGCGCGCCGCGGTGTCATGCTGGTGATCGCTTCGCCGTCGGGGGCCGGAAAATCCTCGATCTCACGGCAATTGTTCGCTCAGGATCCCAACATCCGCCTTTCGGTTTCGATCACCACCCGCACCCGCCGCACCGACGAGATCGACGGCACCCATTATCATTTCATCGACGTCCCCACGTTCGAGAAAATGCGCGAGCGCGGCGAACTACTCGAATGGGCCGAGGTGCACGGCAATTACTACGCCACCCCCCGCGAAAAGGTCGAAGAGCGCCTCTCGGCCGGCAAGGATATCCTGTTCGATATCGACTATCAGGGCACCCTGCAGCTCTACGAGAACTGCCGGGACGACATGGTCACCGTCTTTATTCTGCCCCCCTCGATTGCCGAGTTGCGCGCCCGTCTTGAACGCCGCGCCCAGGACAGCGAGGGCACCATCGAAAAGCGCCTGCGCAACGCCCGCAAGGAGATGGAACACTATTCGGAATACGATTATGTGCTGGTCAATGAAGACCTCGAACAATCGGTCCAGATGGTCCGCTCCATCCTCGCCAGCGCCCGCCTCCAGCGCGGCCGCCAGACAAGACTCGAAGGTTTTGTCGATGAACTGAAGGCTCAGATCGACGCGCTGGGCTAACCGCGCAGCCGCGCCACGTCCCGCGCCAAGGCAATATAGGTCGAAACCGGCAGCGTCTCGGCCCGCTCGTCACCCTTGAGACCCACGGCGGCAAACAGCGCCTCCAGCGGCACGCCCAATCCCTTCATGCTCTGCCTTATCATCTTGCGACGCTGCCCGAAGGCATGCCGCGTCACTTCCTCCAGAGCCCGCACCGGAACATCGGATTCAACCGGCTTGGGTACAATGTGTACAACTGACGAGGTAACTTTGGGCGGCGGCGTAAAGGCATTCCGGTCAACGTTCATGGCAATGCGTGCATCGGCCCGCCAGCCCGACAGAACGCCCAGCCGTCCATAAGCCTTGTCCTCGGGCGTTGCCACGATCCGCTCGGCGACTTCGCGCTGGAACATCAGCGTCAGGCTCTCGAACCACGCCGGCCAGGGCTCCTGAGACAACCAGCCGGTCAGAAGCGGCGTGGCGATATTATAGGGCAGATTGGCGACGATTTTCGTCCGCCCCTCGGCCAGCGCGCCGTAGTCGACCTCCAGCGCATCGGCGGAAATCACCTCCAACCGCCCCCGATAGGCTTCGGCAATCTGGGCAAGCGCAGGCAGCGTGCGCTCGTCGCGCTCGATGGCGATGACCTTTTTCGCCCCCGCCGCCAGCAAGGCCCGCGTCAGCCCGCCGGGTCCTGGACCCACCTCGATCACCGTGACATCGGTCAGATCGCCGGCGCTGCGCGCGATCCGTGCCGTCAGGTTCAGATCGAGCAGGAAATTCTGCCCCAGCTCCTTTTTCGCGCGCAGGTCATGCTCCGCGATCACTTCACGAAGCGGCGGTAAACCATCGATCTGACTCATGAAATCGCGTCCGCCAACCGTATCGCCGCCAGCATGGAATTGTGCGAAGCCTTGCCCGTGCCCGCCAGCGAGAACGCAGTGCCATGGTCGGGCGATGTGCGCACGATCGGCAGCCCGAGCGTCACATTGACCCCCGCATCGAACGCCACGGTCTTGATCGGGATCAGCGCCTGATCGTGATACATCGCCACCACGCAATCATAATTGCGCCAGTGCGGTGGATAGAAAAGCGTATCGGCGGAAAGCGGTCCGAACACGTCGATTCCCTCCCGGCGCAGGGCGGCCAGTGCCGGAATGATCGTATCGACCTCTTCGCTCCCGATCATCCCGTCTTCCCCCGCATGCGGGTTGAGCCCCGCCACCCCGATGCTGGGCTTGGCAATGCCGAACCGCGCCGAAAGATCGCGCGCGATCACCCGGATCGTTTCAAGGATCAATTCGTGCGTGATCTGTCCCGGAACCTCGGCCAGCGGAATGTGAATGGTCAGCGGCACCGTGCGCAGATCGTCATGGGCAAGCATCATCACGGGCAGGGGGACGGCATCGTCCTCGGCACAGAGCGCCGCCAGAAACTCGGTATGGCCGGGATATTCGAACCCCGCCCCATAAAGTGCCGCCTTGTGGATGGGCGCCGTAACCATCCCACGGAATATCCCGGTCCGCACGGCCTCGACGGCCTGGGCAATGGCCCCCACCACAACCGGCGCCGTGTTGGGATCAGGCTCGCCGGGCGTGTCCCCGACGTCCCCGGCAATATCGATCACCGGCAGGGCGCTCTCGAAAGTCGCCGTCGTATCTTGGGGCGCCACCGCCCTGATTTCGATATCGAGGCCCAGCCGATCGGCTCGCGCCGCGAGGAACCCGGCATGCCCGTAAACGGCAAAGACCGGCAGCCCGAGGGACCGCCGGTCGGCGTAGAGTTGCAGGATCAGGTCGGGACCGATACCGGCCGGTTCGCCCATGGTGAGCGCAAGCGGGGTCACGGTTCCTCGCCTGCTAGCGGCGGATGATCGAAGCGCTGGAGCGCAAACGGCCCAGATAGGCTTCGGCTTCCGCCTGCAAGGCGTCCGTGCCTGCTTCCTGGCGCAGCTCTTCGGTCAGGAAGGTCAGATCCTCCGCTTCGGCCTTTTCACAGATCGCCAGCATCGAAACGCCGTTCTCGACGACACGCGGGCTCGAAATCTGCCCCACGGTCAGCCCGGCCAATTCGTTGGCAATGGCCTCGGGAAGCTGGGTGGCGTGCCGCCGGCCCAGATCGCGCACCGCGGCATCGGTATACTGGATGGCCAGATCGACAGCCGCGTCGCAACCATTGTAGCGGCTGCGGTACTGGTTGGCCTCTGCCGTGCGGCGCGAGGCGGAAATGCCCGACCCCTGCGGAATGACGAACAGCACTTCCTTGAGGATATAGTCAAACCCCAGCGCCGGGGTCACCTGTTCGGCCGCCTGCATCTCCAGATCGAGTTCGGAAAGCTGGATGCGCGAACGCAGCACCTGGGACACCACCTGCTGCCAGGCAATCGCCGCTTCGAGCCGGTCGCGCAGGCTCTGGGGATTGACCCCGTTCTGCGTCAGGATGCTGTTGAGGTTGGAAACGCTCGACCGCATGTTGGTCGCGATATTGGCAAACGCGGAATCCACCTGCTCATCGGAAACGCTGATACCGAGGCGCGAGGCTTCTGCCAGCTTGATCGTATCGTCGATCAGGGAGTCCGTTGCCAGCTGCACCCGGGCCGAATTGCTCGACCCTTGCCCTTCGAGGCGCAACAGATTTGCGCGGTCGTTGATCTGTTGGTCGGTTATCGGCTGGCCGTCCACGGTCACCCGCGCGCCCTGCGCCTGCACCGCAGCCGCCATGAAAGCCAATCCCAGAGCCAGACAGATGCCAGCGGTTCTCAATACGAGCCATTGTCTCATGTGTTCCGCTCCCTAAAAGCGTCTTTTAGCCAAAGCCGTCCTCTAGCACAAATGCGGCCAAATTCGGCAGTTGCGATTGGCGTTCTGTTTAAAGCGTTCCGGTCCGGAATGGAATTGGCTTTTATGGTTGAGTTCAGAACCCGCCATCGAGATCGACGACGTCCGAATTTTCCGGCCCGCTCAGGCTGAAGGTGACCCCGACCCGGAAGTCGTTCGCCGTCCGGTGTGTCGGCCCCGTCCACCGCGTCTGCACGCCATAGGCCAGAAACGTGTCGTCATAGGTCAGCCCGGCTGTCGCCTGCAGCCATTCATTGGCGTCGAGATCCCAGGCCACCCCGGCATTGGCCGTCCAGTAATCGGCCACCGGCACTTCGGCGCCCAAACCAACTTCGTGCCGGTCCTGCGGCTGGCTTAGCGCCGCCTGGCCCGCGATGAACACGTAATCGCCGGTGACTTTGTAGCCATCAGCTTCGCCCGAGGCCGACAGCTGGACACGCGGTATGTCGCCGGTCGCGGGGTCCAGTTGCATTTTTGCCCCGCCGGCCAGCCCGCCATAGCCGCCCTGCACGCCGGCAACGACATAGGAGGCGTCAGCGTTCATCCCAGAGCCGATGCCCGCCGTGCTGCCATCGGTTGCGTTAAAGCCATTGGCTCCGGCCAGGTGGAAGGATTGCCCCATCAGCCCGCTCAGCCATCCGCCATTGTCGAAACTGGTCTGGAACTGTCCGCCCACATTGGCCCGCAATCCCGTTTCCTGCCTGTCGGCCCCCGAGAAGCGGTTGAAGCTGAAAAGATTGGTGTCGTCGAAAACGAATCCCTGGGAGTCATTGTTGGTGATGCCGGGCACTGCTTCGCCGTCGCGATAGACCAGTTGCGCAATCGGTTCGATCACGTGCGCAGCGCCAACGGTCCGCGCCAGAAGCGGATAGCGGATGTCGAGAGCGGCAATCGGGGTCGCTGAAAACAGGCTCTGCGCCGCCGGCGCGCCGGCCAGCGAACTTGCCCCGTCATAGGACGCCGCATCGCCACGCATCCCGAGATAAGGCGAAACCAGAAGCCCGCCCGGCACGACATACTGGTTGGACCAGCTCGCCTGCATCATGGCGTGGACCGATTGGCCCTCATAGCCGTGCACAAAGCCATGGCTCGTATCGTCGAGCGCCCGCGTCAACCCCAAAAGCCGGCTGCTCAGTTCAACCCGACCGGCCCCGTTTTCAAGATCGATAATGTGATCGGCCACCGCATTGGGATGGGTCAGGGCCTGCTCGTTCTGGCGCGCCTCGAACACCGCCTGGCTCGGCTGGTTGTCGAGCGGTACCAATTGCTGCACCCGGATATCGGCATAGGTGTCGGCATCGAGATATTGGGCATAGACCTGATTGCGTGCCGTTCCGCTGTCGATGTCGTAATCGGGCAGATAGCCCGGATCGGTAAACGCGGTGTAGGACCACCCCAGCGTCCACGCGGCGGTCGGTGTAAATGTGCCGCTGGTCTGCACCGCCCCGCGCAGATTGCGGTTGGCCAGCCCGCTATAGGCGCCGGGATTGAACTGATAGACCCCCGATGCACTCACCGAATAGCTCAGATCGCCCACGGTCTGCCGCCAGTCGACCGACACGCCCGGTCCCTGATTGAAATAGGCTATCGGGGTCACGGCCAGCGTGCCATTGGCCATCCGGTAGCGGAAAAAGGGCAGGGACAGCGCGACACCGTATTGGTCGTTATAGCTCAGGACCGGAAATTCGACCCCTTCGTCCTGCGGTAACGTCAGCCAGGGCAGCGAGATCACCGAAACCCCCAGCAATTGCAGTGAGGGTTGCTCGAAATAGATAACCTGCTCGGCTTCGTCGGTGACGATCCGGGCCGCCTTGACCGACCACCCGATCCGGTTGCCGTTCGCATCGATGCAGGTGCCGCATGGCGCATAGCTGCCATCGACGTAAACCCGCTCGACGCCTTCGTCGAAATTTGTTTCGGCTGCCGTAAACCGGCTGCCATCGGGAAACGCCACGGTCAGCGCGCGCAAGAACCCTTCGCGGAAGCCGTCTTCCAGCTCCACCCGTTCCGCGACGTATTCGATCCCTTCGGGATCGATCACCGCGACATTGCCGACAAGTTCGACCCGTCCCGAACGCTGGTAATAGATCGCCCGGTCAGCCGATGCGCGAAAGCCCTGAAAGCTGATCCCCACGCGGCCCTGCGCCACGACAGTATCGTCGCGCGAGTCGAACACCATGGTATCGGCCGAAACCGCCATGTCGCCGGCACTGCCCGAGGGAATGCGCGAAAAGAAATCTGCGGGAACGAGCTGCTGGGCACTTGCCACGGGCGCAAACGCGAGCGCCGTGGCCAGCACGCTGGCCAAAAGTGCGCCACGCCGCACCGATGTTGCCCCCAGGGGTGGTTTGTCCATCAAACGCGCCCGTCTTCTCTACGCAGGATCACGGTCAGACCGATCACGATGGCGACAAGGGCAGGGCCCCACGCCGCCGCAATCGGGTCGAGAACGCCTGCCGAGCCGGCCCGGTCAGCCATCTCCGTGATTACAAACACGACCAGGCCCAGGACGATTCCATAGACGATGGTCCACCCATAATGCCCTGTTCTTCGATAACCGCCGGTAAAGGCAAACGCAATCAGCAAAGCACCCGCAAGAACGAACGGAACGGCATTGAGTTTTTGAAAACGCGTCTCCGCCGCCGCCCGCGCGAACGGGTCGGCGATTCCATTGCGCAGGGCCGCTCGCAAATCGAACCACGACATGTCCTCGGCGGTCCCCAGTTGCAGGCTCAACTCGGACCCCGTGGCGGTCGTAGCCAGTGTCATTTCGGAAAAGGCGCGCGGCGCCCGGTCGATGTCGAGGATCATCCCGTCGGTGATGCGCCAGTATCCGGGCTCGAGTTCGGCCATTCGCGCATGGATGCGTGTGCCGCCCCCGCCTTCGGGCTGCGGCCGCAATATCGAAACGTCCCGCAGGCGCGTGCCGCCCTGCGTCACCGAGCGCGCATAGAGCATGTAGTCGCCATCCGCGCCGGTCTGGTTGAACCACGTCTCCCGGTTCTGCACCCCATAGGCGCGTCCCCAGCCGATCTGTGCGGCGTCGAGCTGCTGATAGATCCTGATTGCAAAACTGTCGACCACCGTCGTCACGATCACGCCCGAGAGGATGATCATCAGGAGCGGCCAGCGCATCGTCGACCAGATCGAGCGCCCCGACGCACTGATGATCACCATCTCACGGTGCGAATGCAGATCGATCAGCCCCACGATGGCCCCGATCAGAACGGTCACCGGCAGCCCCAGAAGGCTCCAGCGCAAAGCGCTCAGAAACGCCAGCCCCGTCGAGGTCCACGGCCCGGCCAGCGCTGCCGTCTGGTTGAACCGTCCCGTATCGAGAAATTCGACAAGCAGGATGATGCCGAAAAAGATCCCCACCACCAGCCCGATCCGGGCCGCCAGCCGAATGCAAACGAGGCGTCCGACCCGGTTCATCGTGCCACCCTCCAGCGCGGAAAGATGAAGGCGCGCCGGCTGCGCAGCCACAACAGGCTCAGCGAGAACGCAAGGATCACGCTTGGCGCGATGAAATGGCGGCCCCCGCCGCCCGAGAACGCGCTCACCGCCTGCTCGGCAAACGCCACCAGCAGGATCACCAGTTCCATCGGCATCCGCCGCCGCCCGCGCCCGCCATCGGGATAGGCGCAGAACGCCGCCGCCAGCGCGCAGATGGCCAGCGCCCGTAGCGTATCGGCGAACCGCTCGTTGAGCATCTTGATCTCTTCGCCCGTCGCACTGCCCTCCAGCACCTTGGCCATCAGCCCGAAACTGTCGGTCTGGGCCGCGCTCGTGGCGCGCGACGCCGCATCGATCAGGCTCGCAAGGCTTATATGGTATTGGGCGAACCGGATCTGGCTCAAACCCTGCCGCTCGGCGCTTTCATACTGGATGGCGCCATTGTTGAGGATCAGCTGATAGCCGGTTTCATCCTGAAACACCGATGCCGTTTCGGCAAAATAGGTCCGCCGGGTTTCGTTGGTCGTGTCGTCGAAAAAGAAATCGACAAGCGTTCCGTCCCGCCGCCGCGCCGAAATCGAAAACACCAGCCCGTCTTCGATTTCCGTAAACCGCCCCGGCACCAGTGCCCTTCCGACCACATCGGCGGCAATTTCGGCCGACCAGTCCGCCGAAATCCGCCGTGAATGGGGTTCGATATAATTTGTGACCAGCGTCACGATGGCCGCACCGGCCAGCGTAAACGAAATGATCGCCTTCCACAGCGCATCGGTGCGCTGCCCGGCATGGATTGTGTGCAATTCGCGCGACGATTGCAGCGCCCGCAACCCCCGCACCAGCCCGATGGCGAAACACACATAAAGGATCGAGCGCGCAAAGGTCGGCGTCGTCAGCCCGCTCTGGCCCATCAGGGTGAGAAAATTCTGCCCCTTGGCCGAAACCAGATCGAACAGCCGCAACAGCTGCATCAGCCAGATCAGCGCGCCCCCCGCCGCGAAAATGGTAAGCGCCTGCGCAAAGAACTGGCTCTGCAGATATCGCGAAAGTCTGTCCAAGGGGCGGGTCTGGTCCTGTGCCGGCGAGTCAGTTGTGCTTTTACCCTGTTCGTGTGGCCGCAAAAAGCGCAGCGTGGCAACACAGGATGCCAAATGATGGCTGCGCATTGACGCAACCACCGCCACGGACAATGCTCGACCCGTCCAGCCCGGCGAATCTTCGCCGCCTATGCCCTCGCCACTCAAGGTTGCCGCGCCCATGCCGCAAACGCTCTCGATCTCCCTCACCGAAAGCCTGCCCGATTCCCCCTCAGCGCTCGTGCTCTACGCCAATGGCGAGGGAGAAATGGGCCAGTTGGCCGCAGGCCTTTGGAAGCGCACTGGTCTCGATTTCTCCCGCATCGCCAAGGCCACGGGCTTTTCCGGCCGCCCCGGCCACATGATCGATATCGCCGCCCCCGCCGGCCTTGGCTGCGACCGCCTTTTGGTGCTCGGCCGTGGCGCGGATGGGGAAGGGGACAACGCCGCCGCATGGTCCGACAGGGGCGGCTCGCTCTTTGCCAAGCTCGACGCCGCCGGCGTCTCCGATGCCGCCGTGGTGCTCGACGAGGCGGGGCTGGCCCCCCATCTGGTCGGCGCGCTGGGGGCAGGGGCCCGGCTACGCTCCTACCGCTTTGAAAAATACCTCACCCGCCGCAAGAATGGTGCGACCCATCCCACCGCACTCACCTTCGTTGTCGCGAAAGCATCGGGCATGAACGCTGCGCTTGACGACGCCCTCGCCGTCGCCGATGGCACCATTCTGGCGCGCGATCTGGTCAACGAGCCCGCCAATCTGCTCGGCCCGTCCGACATGGCCGATGTCGCCAACACCCTGGCCGATCGTGGCCTGTCGGTCGAAGTGCTCGACGAAACCCAGATGAAAGCGCTCGGCATGGGCGCCATCCTCGCCGTAGGGCAAGGCTCGGTCCGCCCCCCACGCCTCGTCGTCATGCAATGGAACGGCGGCAAGAAGGGCCAGCCGCCCCTGGCCTTTGTCGGCAAGGGCATCGTTTTCGATACCGGCGGCATTTCCATCAAGCCCGCCGCTTCGATGGAAAACATGAAGGGCGATATGGGCGGCGCCGCCGCCGTTCTTGGATTGATGCAGTCCCTCGCCACCCGCAAGGCCAAACTCAACGCCGTCGGCATCCTGGCCCTGGCTGAAAACATGCCCGACGCCAACGCCTACCGCCCCGGCGATGTCATCACCGCCATGTCGGGTGAAACCATCGAGGTCATTTCCACCGACGCCGAAGGGCGCCTGGTTCTGGCCGATGCCCTCTGGTATTGTCAGGACCGGTTCAAACCCAAGGCCATGTTCGATATCGCGACCTTGACCGGCGCCATCCGCATCGCGCTGGGCGAGGAGTATGCCGGCGTTTTCACCAACACGGATTCTCTCGCCGCCAAACTCCAGCAGGCCGGCCGCGCCTCGGGCGAAAAAGTCTGGCACCTCCCCCTCGGCCCGGCTTACGACAAACTCATCGAAAGCCGCTTCGCCGACATCAAGAACCAGGGCGGCCGCCTGGGCGGCGCGTCCATCGCCGGGCAGTTCCTCTCCCACTTCGTGGGCGACACCCCCTGGGCCCACATCGACATCGCCTCCACCGCCTTCGGCAAGGCCTCGACCGAGACCAACGCCTCATGGGCAACGGGGTTCGGGGTGGCGCTGTTTGATAGGCTGACCAGGGATGGCTATGAGGATGGAGGGTAGGCGATAATCTCAGGCGGAGTTGCTCGCACTGCAATCCTTACCCCAACCGGCGGACCATTTGAGCTACAGGCGCTTCTCGTAGCGCCAGACCTCGAGTTCAAAGATGCCATCGGGCGTTGGCAGCCGGTTGGTCATCTGGCCCGCGCGCTTCCATCCATGCTTTTCATAAAATCGTGCGGCGCGTTCATTCCCGATAGCACAGGCCAGCCAAGCCGTGGTGATTTGGGACGCGGCGATCCGCCTTTCGCCATCGGCAAGCAGTGCCGCTGCGGTGCCCGAGCCTCTGGCCGCCGGCGCGACAAAGAGCTGGTAAAGCTCATCGTGCTTGATCATGCACAGGCCGGACGGATTGCCCAGTGGACCGGAAACCCGCGTAAGCGCAAGATTGTCGATAATCCGCTGCCGGAAACTCGCCGGCGTCCGATATCGCGACAGTTCAGCCGGCAGAATCGCAGCGTGCGCGTCCTGCCAGCCAGAGTGCCAAAGACCGGCAAGATGTTCGATCTCGGCCATCTCTGCATTCCGCACATCACCGACCGGTGCAGCGTCGAAGCGATCCTGTGGCGGGTTTTCGGAGTGGGGCATCGAAGGGACCTATCTGTACCCAGTATCGTTCGCCGGCATACCGGCTTCCTGAACCTCCACAAGATAACGCCACGCATCGGGGCGTGAGCCATCAAGATCGGTGAACCCGTAGATTTGCGCCAGTCCCCCGCTCGATAACGATTGGCCGTTCCAGCGCATGCGTTCGGTGTCTGCGGCCAGCGCGGCGACGGCCCGGCCCACGAAGCGGGGCGATTCGGAAATCACGAAATGCGGCACCTTGGCCGTGGCCTCGCGCCAATTGTCCTCGCGAACCCCGAACGCTTCCAGCATCATCTCGGACCGCAACCATCCGGGCGTCAATGACACCGCCGTTGCGCCATGCTTTTCCAGATCCTTGGCGTGAGCCCAGGCCATGCGGTTTACGGAAACCTTGGCAAGATCGTAAAAGGGGGAGAGGCGATAGTGGTCGGCATTATAGTCCGCCGTTCCATCGGTGACCTCGACAAGAAGACCGCCCGGTCGCTCGATCATCAGCGGCAGGGCGAAATGGGCGGTTATGAGGTGGGTATCGATCCCCAGCCTGAGCAGCCGCAAACCGTTATCCAGATCGTGGTCCCAGACCGGCTTGTCCCATTCGAACAGTTTCTCTCCGCCCCAGATGTCGTTGATGAGAATATCGAGACGGCCCTGTTCGGTCCGAATTCGCTCGATCAGCGTTTGGACCTGTTGTGGAACCAGATGGTCGACCTGGATCGCAATGCCCTTGCCGCCGGCTGCACTCACCAGTTCGGCCGTTTCCTCGATCGTTTCGGACGCGCGGCCATATTCGGATGGCTGCTCGCGAGTGGTGCGTCCTGTCACATACACGGTGGCACCGGCGGCTCCGAGTTCTGTTGCGATGCCGCGACCCGCGCCGCGTGTCGCCCCGGCGACCAGCGCAACCTTTCCTGAAAGTGTCATTGCCGACCTCCCTTTGCTAGGCTGGCTTTCTCAGCGATTTGTATATATAAACAATCGTTCGGTTATTTATCGGAGTCAAGATGCCCCGCCAAAAAACGCAGTCCGATGACCTTGTGCTGCGCCATGCTCTGGACCTGATGTACGAGCAGGGGCCCGAGGCGCTGACGTTCGCCGCTCTTTCCAAACGGTGTGGCCTCTCGGGGGCAACCCTCGTCCAGCGCTTCGGCAACAAGGCCGTCCTCAAGCAAAAATCACTCCTGATTGCCTGGGATCGGCTGGACGCTGATACCGCACGCCTCGCCGGTTCGGTTCCTCGGACACCCGAGGGGGCAATCGAACTTCTCGTGGGGCTCACCGGGCAATACGGTACCATCGACACCTATGCGGAAGGTCTTTTGATCCTGCGCGAGGATTTGCGCGACCCCCAGTTGCGGGCGCGCGGCGCCGCCTGGCGAGACCAACTCTGCGCCGCCCTTGATGCATGCTTCGCGCAAACCGGCGTTCCTGCCGGCGTCGGATTGCTTGCGGCAACACACTGGCAAGGCGCCTTGCTTTGGTGGGGATTCGATCCAAAACAATCGGTGGAGCGCTATGTCGAACAAAGTCTGCGGGACTTTGTAGCCCTTATACTCGACACAGCGGCGGGGCCGTTTCACGAAACGGTCGAAAGATAGTTGGCTTACGCCATCCCCTAGCGCCCCCACCCATCCAATGCGATAACATCGCCATGACCGATCTTCTCTTCTACCACCTCGAAACCCGCCCGCTCGAATCCGTTCTGCCCATGCTGCTCGAAAAGACCATCGAGCGCGGCTGGCGGGCGGTGGTGGAGGTGGGCAGCGCCGAGCGGCTCGAAATCATCGATTCCGCGCTCTGGACCTATTCCGACGACAGCTTTCTGCCCCACGCTGTTGCGCGGGGGGAGGAGGGCGATGCGATCCAGCCCGTGCTGCTGACCGGCGGCGATGAAAACCCCAACGGCGCCGCCATCCGCTTTTTCGTCGATCGCGCCACCCCGCGCCAGCTCGATGGCTATGAGCGGCTTGTCTATATCTTCAACGGCCACGACCCCGACGCCGTCACCGAGGCGCGGGAGGTGTGGCGCACCCTCAAGCCGGTTTACGATCTCACCTATTGGCAGCAGGACGAAGGGGGTCGCTGGAGCAAGAAGGCCTGAAAATCACTGAGATTTTTTCGGTTCGATCTGGCACCAAACAATGCTTTAGTTCCGATCTCGATTCCACGAACCGAAATCGGAACCTATGGATTCTTCGTTCGAACCCAAGGTCAGGCACACCCCGCTTGAAGATTTTCTCGCCATCCTGCTCGGCACGCTGTTTGTCGGGCTCGGCGTAACCTTTTATTCCGAAGCTCAGATCACAACCGGCAGCACCGCCGGTCTGGCCCTGCTCGTCCAATACGCCACTGGTCTGCCGTTCGGCGCGGTGTTCTTCGTGGTCAATCTACCGTTCTACGTTCTGGCGTTTCTGCGCATGGGCTGGCAATTCACGTTCAAGACCTTCGTCGCGGTGGGGCTCGTCTCGGTCTATCCGGCGCTGATGCCCAATTGGCTCAACATTTCGGGCATAAACCCGTTCTTTGCCGCCATTGCCGGCGGCGCCATGATGGGCATGGGTATTCTCGCCCTGTTCCGCCACCGCGCCAGCCTGGGCGGCGTCAACATTCTGGCGCTCTATCTGCAGGACAATCACAAGATACCGGCCGGCTATGTCCAGTTCGGCATCGATTTTTTCATCCTGATCGCCGCCTTTTTCATCCTGCCCTTCGACAGGGTGCTGCTCTCGCTGGTCGGCGCGGTGTTCATGAGCCTGGTCATCATCTTAAACCACAAGCCGGGACGGTATATGGGGGTCAGTTAGCGAGGCAATCCACCACCTTGGTCATCCCGGGCGAAGACCCGGGATCCAGTACACGGCAGCGCTGGCAAAATGTGCTCGACCTGGCCGAGCCGATGGGCCCCATAAAGGGCCGACGCCCTCCCGCGCCAGCCTCGATACGCGCTACTCGACCCGTCCCAGTTTCTCGAGCTTGAGCTTGCGCATCATTTCGAAATGTTCGCGCACCGGCATGATGTCGGACACATAGAGCTCATAGAAAAAATCGACCCACTCATAGCACAGGATCACTTCCCGGCTTTCCAGGTCGTAGAATGCGTTGACCTCGCCGCAATTCTCGGCCGTGATCTGCACCGGGTGGGGCAAAACATAATTCTTGGCCACCCAGTCGGCATAGGTTTCGAGCACCAGCGACTGTTCCAGCAGCGCCTGCGCGATAGGGTACTGCCCGCGCGTGTCGCGATACTGCACCGTAACATCGGAAGCCGGTGCTCCCTCGCGAAGATGCGGCTCGAGCACACTCGACCAGCCCCGCTCGGCGATCCGGTAATCCTCCGCGCAGCTTTTCTGCCGGTCGATGGGCAGCGAAATCCGCGTCGCATATTGGGTGTGCCGCTCGTAATCGCTCCCCACCATCAGGCACGCCATGGCGTAGGAGCGCTGGATGTCGAGGCTGTGCGCGCCGTAGAATGCCGAATTGACGTAGCCCCGCGAGGGCCGGAAACTCTCCGAATAACGCCAGCCGTCTATGGTATCCTGCAGCCCGATCACATCCGCTTCGGTCCCCGTATTGAGCATGAGCAGCGTGGCCAGCATGTCCACCGCATCCTCTTCACGCCCCAGCACTGGCAGATCGAGCTGATCGACCAGCAGATGCCCGATTTCGTGCAGCATGGTGTGGCGGGTGTTGTTGAGCGCAAATTCGATGGCCGCATCGCGCTGCGCATTGGTCAATTGCTGCCCAACCGCCGGCGCGGCCCCGGCCAATACCGCCAGCAGTGCCGCAATCACCAGTTTTGCCATGCTCGATCCTCGTCCCGCATCGTCCGGAAGCACCTTAGCGCGGGGCATAAACGTGTTCCAGACCGCGTTGGCCGGTTCGGTAAAGAAACCGCTCAGGCGTCAGCCTGCGCGTCCTCGAGTTCGGCGCTTTTCTCCAGCCACTGGTCCTCGAGCGCTGCGATCTCGCTCTCGAATTTCGATTTTTCGATCCCCAGTGCAATCGCCTTGTCCGCATCGCCGGTATAGAGGCCCGGATCGTCGAGCTGTTTGTCGATTTTGGCCAGGTCCTTGCGTTTCCAGTCCAGCTTTTGCTCGAGCGCCTTGATCTCCTTGCGCAACGGCGCCAACTCGGCCCGCTTTGCCGCTGCTTCCTGCCGCTCGCGCTTGCGGTCCGATGCCGAGCCGCCCCCGCCAGCCCCGCTCGCCCCGTTGGCGGTGAGGCTTTTCTGATACCCGTCCAGATCGTCCTCGAACTCGCTCACCGTGCCGTTCTCGGCGATCCACAGCGTATCGCAGGTCGCTTCGATCAGGTGCCGGTCGTGCGAAATGATCAGCACGGCGCCCTTGTAGTCGTTGAGCGCATGAACCAGCGCATCGCGGCTGTCGATGTCGAGATGGTTGGTCGGTTCGTCCAGCACCAGCATGCCCGGCCCGCCAAACGTGATGATCCCCATCAAAAGCCGCGCCCGCTCGCCACCCGAAAGATTTTTCGCTTTCGTGTCCATCCGCGTCGTCGAAAGCCCCATCTGCGCCACCCGCGCCCGGCGCCTGGCCTCGCTTTCGAGCGGCATCAGATCGATCACATGCTCGTAAGGGGTCTGTTCGGGCTTGAGATGGTCGAGCTGGTGCTGGGCGAAATAGGCCACATCGAGCGTTTTCGCCCGCAGCATCTGCCCGCCCATCGGTTTGAGTTCACCCGATAACAGCTTGGCAAAGGTCGATTTCCCGTTCCCGTTCGGCCCGATCAGCGCAATCCGGTCGTCGGGATCGATCCGGTTGGTGATCTTTTTCAAAATGACCGTCTCACCATACCCCACCGATACATTGTCGAAGGTGATCATCGGTGTGGCCGGCGACTTTTTGGGCTGCTGGAAGCTGAACGGCGCCGCAAATTCATCGAACAGCGCCTCGGGCGGCCGCAGCTTTGCAATCGCCTTGACCCGGCTCTGGGCCTGCTTGGCCTTGGTCGCCTTGGCCTTGAACCGGTCCACGAACTTCTGCATGTGCTCGATCTGGGCGAGCGTTTTCTCCCGCGCCTTGTTCTGCAGCTCCCGCTGCATGCGGCGCGTTTCCTCGAACGTATCGTAAGCGCCCTTGTAAAAGGTCAGCTTGCCGCGCTCGAGATGGATGATCGAATTGACCGCCTTGTTGAGAAGGTCGCGGTCGTGGGAAATCATGAAGACCGTATAAGGGTAGGTCGCCAGATATTTCTCCAGCCACAGAGTGCCTTCAAGATCGAGATAGTTGGTCGGCTCGTCCAGCAGCAAAAGATCGGGCTGGGAAAACAGCACCCCCGCCAGCGACACGCGCATCCGCCACCCGCCCGAAAGCTCCCGGCACGGCCCATGCTGGCGCTCAAGCGAAAACCCCAGTCCTTTGAGGATTGCGCTGGCCCGCGCCTCTGCGGTATGCGCATCGATATCGGCCAGCCGCATATGAATATCGGCGATCCGGTGCGGGTCCTCGGCGGTTTCCGCCTCATCGAGCAGCGCCGTGCGCTCGGTGTCAGCCGACAGCACCATATCGAGCACGCTCATCTCGCTGGCCGGCGCTTCCTGCGCCACCGCCCCGATCCGCGCCCGCTTGCTCAATTCGATCGATCCCTGCTCGGGTGACAAGAACCCCTGGATCAACTGAAACAGCGTCGTCTTGCCCGACCCGTTCTTGCCCACGAACCCGGTCTTGGCCCCGGTCGGCAACGTCACAGACGCCCCCTCGAACAGGGGACGCCCGGCAATCTTGTAATGAAGGTTTGTAATCGTAAGCATGATGGCGCGGTGAGTAACCTTGACTGCCCGCCCGCGCAAGTGGTGTCCCTGCAGGGCAGGTCCGCGCCATGCGCGTCAAGCCGTCTTGCCACCGCCACAACCTGACGCTAAAAGGCCCCACTTTCTTTGCATCCTCCAATAAGGACCAGACACAATGGCCATTCAGCGCACCTTTTCGATCATCAAGCCGGACGCCACCAAGCGCAACCTGACCGGCAAGATCATCTCCAAATTCGAAGATGCCGGCCTGCGCATCGTCGCCTCCAAGCGCATCCAGATGACCCGCGAACAGGCCGAAGGCTTTTACGCGGTCCACAAGGAACGTCCCTTCTTTGGCGAACTGGTCGAATCCATGACGTCCGGCCCCGTTGTCGTTCAGGTCCTCGAAGGCGAAGACGCCATCGCGAAAAACCGTGAAGTCATGGGCGCCACCAACCCCGAAAACGCCGATGCCGGCACCATCCGCAAGGAATTTGCCCTCTCGGTCGGCGAAAACTCGGTCCACGGCTCGGACGCTCCCGAAACCGCCGCCGAAGAAATCAAGTTCTTCTTTAGCGACGACGAAATCGTTGGGTGAGTGCCGACCTCGCGGTAACGCGAGGTCAAATCGCTCCAGTGGAGCGATTTGAGGCACGAACGCCCTGAGCCTGAGCGAAGGGCCGAACGCCCGAGCCTGCGGCGAGGGCCAAACCAGTATCATCGACGCCGCGTTCGCATGGACGCGGCGTTTTTTTGCGAGTTGCATCAAGGTGCCGATACCAAATATGCTGCATTAAGAGCCTTGGCCTTCGCGCGCCGGGCGGCAAAGAGGCCAAACGATTGCCGCCGCGGTACCGGCTGAAAAGCCGTAAGGGGAATGGTCGGGATAAGTTTGCGGCTGCGTGCGCATCTTTTGGGTGGGCGCGCCATGCCTTTTTGGGAAGGCGCGGCTAATGGAAAGCATACACGGCTACGCGTTGCGAATAGCGATGCTGGTGCTTGTATCGGCCTTTGCGTTCGGAGCGATTGCGGCCGTGGCGATCGTCCGGCTGCAGGATTCAGGGCCGGCGGACACTGCGCCCGGAGTGGCCGATTTTGTCGCCGAGCCGGTGACGCAAACCCCCGCCAGCCAGAGCGCCGCCACCGAGTCGACCGCCCAACCGCCCGTGGCCGAACAGCCGGCAACCGAGGTTGCGGCCGTCGAAACGCCCCCTCAACCCCCGGTGGTCCGGATCGCTGCTGAACCGCTCGCTGAGGAGCTTGTGCAAGAACCGGCGCCCCAGACGCCGCCATCGCCCGTGCATGAGGACGTCATCCGCCAGTCCTTTGTCAGTTTCACGCCCGAGCCACCGCCACAGGGTCCCGTCATCCGGCCCGAACCGCCGCTGCCTGAGCCCGATGCGCCGCAATGGCTCGAAATGGCCGGGATGACACCGACCCTTGAAGGTCTGCAGACTGAAATTGCCGAGGTTGCGCTGGCCGACCCGCCCGAAAATCGCGCCGATGCGCCCCCGGCGGACCCCGAGCCCGTGGTTGAGCCCGAGCCCGTGGTTGAGCCCGAAATTACCGCCACGCCCGATGAAAATTGCGATACCGCCAGCCCCGACTGGGCCATGTTCCTGTTCAACAACACCGCGCTTGGCGATTGGGGCCGGGTGCCCAATGTGCGTGTCGTTTCAATGGGCTTTTGCACCGATACGCGTCAGGCGCTTGAAGGCCGTATGCAAAACAGTGGCCGGCTCGGAGCGGTGCGCGGCGCCGCAGCCGGCGATCAACTGGTCTCGCTGGCCCTTCAGCGCGCCGCGCACGGGCCCGAGGACGTTTTTGCAATAGCCACCGAAGGGTCCGTGCTGAACGTCTACGTTTACTGAGGGTCCAGACACCTAGCGCGCCGCGTCTTCCTTTATCTGCTCGCGTGCCACACCATACTGGTGGAGCAGCCTGTCGACCTCGCTGCGCTCGACCCCGATATCGCGCAATTGCCAGTCTTCCATCTCGGCCAGTTCGATCATCCCCCGCCGCCGCCGGGCATATGCTTGCCGGTCGGCCCACCAGCCCGAGACCACCAGCTTGAGGTAGCGCCACACCGTGGCGCGATACCGCAGCCGTTCAACGAAATCATCCCGTTCATATAGCGTCATCTGTCTTCTCCTTGCTCGATGACGCCCATCATGGATTGGCCGGATGGATTGATCTAACGAATGTTTTTTGTTAAACCCATCGAAATTGCTGATGAAAGGAAATCGCCGTGTTTTCACTCGATCCGGATTTTCTGCGCACCTTTCTGGCCATTTCCGAAACCGGCAGTTTCGGCGCTGCCGGCGAAAGGGTGAACAAGACCCAGTCCACGGTTTCGGCCCAGATGAAACGTCTTGAAGAGATCATCGGCGTGCCGCTGTTCGAAAGGGAAGGGCGGCGCAACGTTCTCACTCCGGACGGGCTGAAACTGCTCGAATACGCTGCGTCCATGGTGCGGCTCAACGATGAGGCGCTGCGCGCCTTCCAGCCGCTCGAGATCAGCGGGCGCCTGCGCCTTGGCGCCATCGATGAATATGCACAGGCCTTCCTGCCGGGCACGCTTCGTACCTTCGGCGCCGCCCATCCCGCCGTGCAGGTCGAAGTCGTTACGGGCACCAGCGGTCAGTTGCGTGATCTTTTGGCCGATGGCGAACTCGATGCGGCGATCATCTCGTGCCGGACGGGCGATGCCGATACCGAAACCCTGCGCTCGGACAGGCTGCACTGGATCGGCAGCGAAAAAGTCTCGCCCCATTTCGACGATCCCCTGCCATTCTGCGCATGGTCGCCGGGCTGCTCGTGGCGGGAAATGGCTTCGGCCGCGCTGGTGCGGGACGGCCGCAAATGGCGCCTTGCGGTCACCACGTCCAATGCGGCGTTGATTACGCTCACCGTGCTCGACGGCCTCGGTGTCGCCGTCGCGCCCTCATGGTTCGTCGGCCCCGGCCTGCGCATTCTCGAGGAAATGGATGCGCGCTATCCACTGGGTGTGGCCGAAATCGGCATCAAGCGCGGCTCGGCTGCGTCAAATCCCGTGCTCGATGCGTTTCTCGCTCATGTGAAGTCCGAGCTGAACTCACCCGCTCTTGCTGCTTGAGGAAATCTCGGTTTTCGCCCGCTCGATCGAGCGCGCCAGTTCATCGATTTCGTCGGCAAACTTTTCTTCGGCCACTTCGCTGCTGTTCATCCAGCTCGAATAGCGCTCGAGAAGCGGCACGAACGCGGCGACGTCTTCGGCCGGCCAGGTGCTGAAAAATTCGCCCAGCAACAGCCATTTGTATCCCCGGACCGCATCGATCACCGCTTCGCCGGCAGCGGTCAACTCGAGGATCGTGCGTCGGGCATCCCGTTGGGACACCGCGCGGCGGGCATAACCTGAGTTGACCATCTCTGCCACCAGCCGGCTGGCCCGTGACGGGTCGATATGCAACCGCTCGGCGACGGTTGAAACCATTGTCTCGTCATCGGCGTTGGCGTCGGAGGGGAGGGGCGGGTTGGCAATGGCGAACAGCACATCGATTTGCGCCAGATCCATATCCAGACCCAGCGCCCGCGTGGCGCGATGGCCAAGTTCGCGCTTGTGCATCTGCCGCCGCCAGTTCTGGACCACGATATCTATGCGGATCAGGGCGTCCGCCAGATCGGCGTTCTTGCCGCTTCTGGTCAGCAGGTCCCGCAATGTGTCCTGTCGTGTGGGCATGGGAGGCGATCCTTAATACATGCCAAAAGCAATTGCATGCTCTTGACATATAATTGCGTCGGGCAGATATATCAAGCCGACAAATATTCCGGAGTTAGAAATGTCGCAACCCGCACCAACTGCGCCGCAGCTATCCGATCCCAATGTCAAATTGGTGATCGGTGCGGTGGTCGCGACCCTGTTGCTGGCCTCGTTGGGCCAGACCATCATTACGACCGCGCTTCCCATCATTGTCGCCGATCTCGGCGGCATCGAACATATTTCCTGGGCCATCACCGGCTATCTGCTTGCCGCCACGGTCGCCGCGCCGGTTTTCGGCAAGCTGGGCGATATGTATGGCCGCAAGCTCATGCTGCAGTCGGGCATCGGCATTTTCCTTGCCGGCTCGGTCCTTGCGGCAATGTCGGTCGATCTCAACATGCTTGTGTTCTGCCGTTTTGTTCAGGGCATCGGCGGGGGCGGGCTGATCGTCACCGCCATGGCCGCCATCGGTGACGTGCTGCCGCCGCGTGAGCGGGGCAAGGCGCAGGGATTCCTCGGTGCGGCCTTTGGCCTGTCCACCGTGGTCGGTCCCTTGCTCGGTGGCCTGATCGTCGAATCCCTGTCCTGGCGCTGGCTGTTTTTCGTCAACATCCCGGTCGGCATCGCGGCCTTTGCCGTCATCGCCATCGCCTTTGAAAGCCGCACCAAGAGCCATAAGCGCAAGATCGACTATGCCGGTGCCGCGCTGCTCACCACGGCACTCTCCGCATTGGTGATCTATACCAGTGTCGGTGGGACCATTCTGCCATGGTTTGCCCCCGAAGCGCTCGTCCTGCCGGTGATCGGCGCCGTCGCGCTCGTCGCCTTCCTCATGGTCGAACAACGTGCTGCCGAACCGATCCTGCCGCTCTATCTGTTCCGCAACAATGCGTTCCTCGTCTCGAACGCCGTGGGCTTTATCGTCGGCACGGCCATGTTCGGGACCATCACCTATATGCCCTCCTACCTGCTGATCGTTCAGGGCTTCGCCCCGACCCAGGCCGGGCTTGCCCTGTTGCCCATGATGATCGGGCTCATCGGTTCCTCGACCCTTTCGGGCATCTTCATCGCCCGCACCGGACGCTACAAGGCGCTGCCCATCATCTCGACGGCCATCCTTGCCGTCGGCGCTCTGCTGCTCGGCACGCTCGGCGTCGATACGCCGTTCCCGCTCGTCATGTTCTACATGCTGCTGGTCGGCCTCGGCATCGGCCCGGTCATGAGCGTGGGCGTCACAGCCATCCAGAACGCGGTGCCCCACACCGTCCTCGGTGTGGCAACCGCCAGCGCCCAGATGTTCCGCCAGATCGGCGGCTCGCTCGGTGTTGCGGTACTGGGCGCCATCTTCGCCAACCGGCTCGCCTTTGAGACTGCCGCCATCGGTCACCCCGAAGGCACCGCAGGCTTTAATGCCGCCGCGCTCGCCGCCATGCCGGCGCCCGAGCAATTCGACATGCTGCAGGCCTATACCTCGGCCCTGCATCCCATCTACTGGGTTGCCGCCGCCGCGGCCGCCGTCGCCAGCATCATCGGCTGGTTCCTCATCGAAATCCCCCTCTCGGACCGCAAGCCGGCCCCCGCTATGGATGCCGATGCCGAACCGCAGGCGGCGGAATAAGACTCAGCATCAGGCACTTACGAGACGTTCCCGATTCAATCCCGCAATGGATTGAATCGGAACCTGAGCTTGCGCACCAGCCTTGCCTTGGTCACCCTCGTCATCCCGGACCTGATCCGGAATCCAGTACCCCACACCAAACGTCAAAACCCAGACCCGCCCTACGGCAAAACGCCATCAAAAGCTCGCCCGCAGCGTCAGCCCGATATCGTGGCTGTCATAGGTGTAAAACACATTGTCCGACCAGCTGTTGGTGTATTCGTAATAGATCGAAGGCATCAGCGGCCCGATGGTGATGTCGCGATGGCTCGCCTCGATCCGCCCGGTCGCAAACCGGTCCACCTGATCCTCGAGCTGGAAAGGGGCAGGGCGCCAGTGCCAGCGCTGCCCGATCGTTCCCTCGACACCCACCAGCAATCCATTGTCGAACAGCGTATCCACCCGCGCCCGTAGGGTCCCCACCAGCGTGCGCAACGTCTCGTCGTCGGTATGATTGTAAACCGCTCGCGCCGTCGTCGTCAGGTTCATGTTGGGCGAAAGCGATGTCGAATACGACGCCGCCCCATCGGCCAATAGCCCCGACCGCCCCGGATCGAGATGCCGCTCCACCGCCGCCAGTTTCAGATCGAACGCCAGCCGCTGCGACGCGTCGAGCGGCACCGACAGGCTCGAGCGTACGCCCGCTTCGGTCCGCTCCAGCACATCCTCTTCCAGCCCGACCGTCACATAAGGCGCAACCACCGCCCGCGCAGTCTCCCCAACCGCAAACGTTATCGGCAGCTCCGCCGTAAAGCTCGGCTCGAACACCTCATCGACCGTTGAAAACCGGATGTCGGTGCGCAGCACGCCCGAAAGGCTCGCCGCCTCGCTGCGCGCCAGTTCCACCGCCACCGATCCCCCCAGGCTGAACAAAACGCCCCGCTTGCCGCGCGCTTCCTCGGGAATTTCCCCCGGTCCCCACACCCCGCCATCGATTGTGTCTTCGCCGGTCTGCCGGTTGACGTTTGTCGAGGGCGCCATCGTGAAATAGCCGGAAAACACCGGCCGCCCCTGCGATTGCGCGTTCTGGAGCATCTGGGAAACCACGTCGCGCTCCGGCCCATCGGGCAATATGGCCTGCAACGAGCCCAGCCGCGCCGCCGCCATATCCCTCTGGCCCAGATCGGAATAACACCGATGCGCCACCAGATAGGGCGGCACGAAAAACGGCACCGCCCCGATCACCAGATCGGCCAGCACCACAGCCTCGGCGCACTCGCCATCAAGCGCATGCCGAACCGACGCCGCATAGGCCGCCATCACATCGCCTTGCCCGGCCTCTGCGTCGAGCTGGGCGGCAAGCGCATCGGCCCGCGCCCAGTCCCGCGCCCCGATCGCCTCGTCGAGCGAGGCCAGCGAGGCGGTCTGCCCATAAGCGCCCGTCACCGACCCGACCAATGCAGCGCCAGTCAGAAGCGCTGCCGCAAGAATTCTGGAAAACCCCATGAAAGCCCCGTTCTTCGCCGCTTTGGGCGTACGCATTACAAAGGCGGAGACGGTGCCCCGAGCGTTTCCAGACCAAGTGGAAACCACCTGGCCGGTTCGGAAACGCGACGAGCTAAAACGATGCACCGCCTCCGGCAGCGCTTACTGTGTGCCGATCAGATAACCGGCGGTCGCACCATTGCCGTCGGTGGTGTTGCCACGCACCAGCCCGGCCATTTCATCGGCATTCGGTCCATAAAACTGGCCATCGATGGTGTTGTTCGAGTTGACCTGAACGTTATTTGGTCCTTGGTCGACAGCACCGCGTGTATTGAGCGAACTGGTAAACCCGGTCCCGATAATCCGCCCATTGCCGCCGCCCACAAGGCCCGACTGATCGGAAAGCTCGAACCCGACGGTGCGCGAATCGAAATTGGCCCCCGCCTGGAACGTGCCGCCCGCCTGCTGGCCCGAAGAGCTCGAAATGCCCCACACGCCATCATAATTGGCCGCCTGCATGGGCAGGGACTGCATCTGGCCGCTCGTCGTCTCGCGCCCGTCAACGATTGCATAAACGCTGTTGGTTCCGGCCGGGCTGGTCAGCGCCGTCGCCGCATGACTGCCCCCGATATAGGCCGCATCGCCATTGGCGTCAGCGTATGTATAGCCCGTCAGCCCGCCCGGCAGTCCCGGCGTGGCGGCGCCATTGCCGACGGTATAGTTCCGGCCATCGACGGCTACGGTAATGTCGTTTGTATTGGCCGAAAACGAACCATTGCCCGTGCCCGTCCCACTGGCATTGAGCCCCACCGCCGAATAGTTCAGCGGGGAGGGCGGGAGCGAGCTGGAGCTTGTGCAGCCGGAAACGAGCAGCGCCGCTGCTGCGGCGGAAAGAGCGAAAAGTTTGGTAGTCACGGGGTTTACCCTCCTTGGTGGTCATGGTCGAGTGAGCCCCCGCTCTCGGGTCGATAATGCGGCCCGAATGTGTTGGTTCCGGGATAAGTGCCTTTGCAAAACAAGGTGTTGCAACATCGCCGCAGGCGGCTGACACAGGCCCCGATACCAACTAGTATTGCCCCCTCCACAATGAACCTGACCTGAATGACCAAGCCACTCGTCCTCCGCACCGCCCGCACCGTCTGCCCCCATGATTGCCCCTCGACCTGCGCGCTGGACGTCGAAGTCCTCGATAGCGGCGTCATCGGTCGTGTCCGCGGCGCCAAGGACGATCCCTATACGGCGGGCGTGATCTGCGAGAAGGTCGCCCGCTACGCCGAGCGTGCCAATCACCCCGACCGGGTGCTCTACCCCCTCCGCCGCACCGGCCCCAAAGGCTCGGGCCAGTTCGCCCGAATCTCCTGGGACGAAGCCCTCGATGAAATCGGCACCCGGTTCCTGCAAATCGAAGCCGAACACGGCCCCCAATCCATCTGGCCCTACTACTATGCCGGCACCATGGGCCACGTTCACCGCGACGGCATAAACCGCCTGCGCAACGCCAAGTCCTATTCCGAGCAATACGACACCATCTGCACAATGATTTCCTGGACCGGCTATATCGCCGGCACCGGGCTTTTGACCGGCCCCAATCCCGAGCAGATGGCCGAGAGCGATTGCGTGGTCATCTGGGGCACCAATCCGGTCAACACCCAGATCAACGTGATGACCCACGCCATCCGCGCCCGTAAGGAACGCGGCGCAAAGCTCGTCGTTGTCGATATCTACCGCACCGCCACCATGGAGCAGGCCGATATGGCGCTGCTCATCCGCCCCGGCACCGATGGCGCTTTGGCGCTCGCCGTCATGCATATCCTGCTGCGCGACAACCTCGCCGACCGTGAATTTCTCAAGTCCCACTCGGACTTCGATTCGTCTCTTGAATCACATCTTGCGGTCAAAACCCCGAACTGGGCCTCCGAAATCACCGGCCTCACCCCCGCCGAAATCGAAGCCTTCGCCCATCTGGTCGGTGAAAACCCGCGCGCCTATTTCCGGCTCGGCTATGGCTTTTCCCGCCAGCGCAATGGCGCGCTCAACATGCACGCCGCGCTCTCGATCCCCACAATGGTTGGCGCCTGGAAATATCGCGGCGGCGGCGCCTTCCATTCCAATTCGGGCACCTGGGCGCTCGATAAATCCCAGATCACCGGCGCATCGCTCAAGAAATCCCGCGTCCGCGAACTCGACATGTGCCGCATCGGCCCCATCCTCACCGGCGATCCCCAGGCGCTCGAAGGCGGCGGCCCGGTCAAGGCGCTCCTGATCCAGAACACCAACCCCATGGTCGTCACCCCCGATCATTCTCTCACCCGTGAGGGCTTCACGCGCGAGGACCTGTTCACCGTGGTCCACGAGCAGTTCATGACCGAAACGGCCCAGATGGCCGATATCGTTTTGCCCGCCACCATGTTTGTCGAACACAATGATTATTACACCCGCGGCGGCCACACCCGCGTCCTCTACGGCCCAAAGATCGTCGACGCCCCCGGCGAGGCTATGCCCAATCATTTCGTCATCAACGAAATCGCCAAACGGGTAGGGGCGCCCGAAGCCGTCACTGAAAAGACCGACCGCGAGATGGTCGCCGAAACCTTTTCCCGCTCCGGCTATGGCGATCTCGATCAAATCGAAGCGGCTTCCGGCTTCGTCGATCGCGCGCTGCCCGACGACAAATCGCGCTACACCGATGGCTTTGCCTGGCCCGATGGCAAATTCCGCTTCAAGCCAGATTGGGAAGCCACCCGCATCAAGCGCGGCGTCAACTGGGTCTGCGATCCCTCCGAAATGCCCGCCATGGTCGATTTTCTCGATTGGAACGAGCCGACCACCGAAACGGTCCCGTTCCGCCTGACCACGTCTCCGGCCCGCACCTTTCTCAATTCCACCTTTGGGGAAACCCCAACCAGCCAGAAGCGCGAAGGAACCCCGTCCTTGCTCATGCACCCCGACGATGCCGCCCGGTTGGCGCTTGAAGATGGCGCGCCCGTCACCATCGGTAATCATCGCGGTTCGGTCGAGCTGACCCTGCGCCTGTTCGACGGTCTGCGCACCGGTGTCGTCGTCGCCGAGGGCCTCCACCCCCACAAGGCGCACCGCAAGGGCAGGGGCATCAACACCCTGATCGGCTCCGATCCGGTCAAACCCTTTGGCGGCGCCGCCTTCCACGATGCGGCCGTCTGGGTCCGGGCGTCTGCCGCATGACCTCCATCGCCCCCGCATCCCGCCCGCGCATCGCCGCCATCGACGTCGCGCGCGGCGTCGCCATCGTGGCGATGATCATCTACCATTTCTCATGGGATCTGGCCTTTCTGGGGTTCGTGAATTTCGATCCCACCCAGTCGCTTCCCTGGGTGGTCTTTCAGAAATCCATCGTCGGCACTTTCATTTTCCTCACCGGCGTGTCCCTCGTCCTCGGCCATGGCGAAACAATCCGCTGGCGCCCCTTCTGGCGCCGCTTCGCCATCATCCTCGGCGCCGCGCTCCTCATCTCTGCGGGCACCTACGCCTTCAATCCATCCACCTTCGTCTATTTCGGCGTCCTCCATGCCATTGCCCTGTTTTCCCTTTTGGGCCTGGCCTTCCTCAAAGCGCCGCTGGTCCTGATCCTCGCGCTGGCAATTGTCCTCATCGGCCTTCAACTCTTCATCCAGAGCCCGCTGTTCGGCGAAAAGCTCTGGTCCTGGATCGGCCTCTGGGACGCGCCGCCCCCGTCAGAAGATCTGGTCCCCATCTTCCCCTGGTTCGGCGTCGCCCTCCTCGGCATCGCCGCCACCCGCTGGGCCATAAATAGCGGCCTGACGGACCGCCTCGCCCAATTCAAGGGCACCTCAACGCCCGCCCGCGCCCTGTCCAAACTCGGCCGCTGGAGCCTCGTCATCTACGTCCTGCACCAGCCCATCCTCATCGGCATCCTCATGGGCCTTGCCTCATTGAGCGGCATCAGCGAAACCCGCCGCGCCGAAAACTTCCTCGCAAGCTGCCAAACCAGCTGCGCCCAATCCGCCCCCGACGCCGCCTACTGCACGGCCTACTGTTCCTGCACCCTGGACAGCATAGAAGCCGAAAACCTCTGGCCCATGCTCGAATCCCCCCAGCGCACCCCCGAACAGGACATCGCCCTGAGCGACCTCACCAACCAATGCGCCGCGCAAGTGCTCGATGAAATGCTGCTGGAGCCGGAGGCGGAGTAGGGGCGGGCGAAAGACCCCCGACACCTCACTCTCCCTCTCGTCATCCTCGGGCTTGACCCGGAGCGTAAGCGTAGGGCCGCGGCCACACGCGCAGAAGATATAGGGCGAGCCAGCTTGTCGAGGTTCACGGGATCGTTACGGCAAGGGCACCACCACATCTGCCTAGCATTCGTTTTCCAGAAATTCGGCCGCAAGGTGGTTGATGACGTCAAGTTCAAGAGCGGCCATCACCAGCATATCGCCCCAATAATATGGCAGGCCTTCGTTGACCATCACCTTGCGATAGATATGGGAATGGCCAGGCACGGCGCGATACGAAATCGCTTCCAACGACTTTAAGTCCGCAAAGCCACCGTGCCGGCTGTAGCTATTGCCATCGCCGTCGACCAAAGAAGACACAAACTTGTAGTAGCAGGGCCTGGTTTCCTGAACGATGAACTCGCGATAGCCGGGTGCCGAAGGCGGATCGTTTCTGCTGCGGTAAACCCCATCGCTTACGCGCTCGGTTATCCACACGACGTCACCAATTTCATATCGGCCCGGAATACTGCCGTTGACGATCACTGCAACCTTGTCCAGTTCCGAAAGCTCGGAAAGGCCGTCGTTTGCCCGTGTCGATATGGGAGCAGCGAACAGACAACATATGATTGCTGCCCAACAGGTTAAAATGCGTGCTGTGTGTATAGGGCGCATGGGCATGGTTTGTTATCCTCTCGTCGGTATCAGGACCAAAGCCGAGCCACGGGCGCAAGACCTGAGCTTACCGGGCTGCGGCCCCACGCCCACTAGATGTAGAGCCGACCAGCACCGCGAAAATCTCTTCGCTATCTCAGCGACGAGCATCTCGGCCGCCACGCCCCCTGTCATCCCGGGCTTGACCCGGGATCCAATACCCCCAGCGCTCCGCTTGACCCGGGTCCCGTGAGCGGCCCGACCGACCCCATCTTTCTAGCTTTGATTGAAACTAAAGTTTTGAGGCAGGTTTTCGATCTGCCGCTGCTCCTATCCCAAGTCTTGCATGTGGCACCTAGGACCGGAGTTGTATATAGCTGCTAAAGCTTTCGCGATGAATGATGACGATCAGCATGTCCCGAAAAGTTGCGCTGTGGTTGCTCACCGGTACTACTCTTCTGTTCGCCCTCCCGGTGGGTTGGATGGCCTACTCGGCCTACGCGCCGCATCTCTTGCTGAACGAAACCACACGGCGCCTGTATCAATACAGGGAGGTCGGGCGGGGAGATGGTGATGTGAACATGATCCCTGGTTTCTTTGTGGGCGGCGAGCCAAAACAGGAAATCGAGCGAGAGCTGACACACGCCGGCCTAGAGGCGTGGAATACGCCGGTTCAGGATCTTCCGTCAGGAGCCGCTTCGATACAGGTTTTCCGCCTTGCGGCGGGTTCCCGTGGCGTCGTTTGCGGGAATGAACTCTATTTGACGTTGACTTACGATGCCAGCGACAGACTGCGCACGGCAACGATTAGACAGGGAGGGGTCTGCCTCTGACGTGAATGCTTCGACGCGAGACAGTGCGAGTTGCGAACTTACCGATTTCGACAACGACTTGGCCACCAACTCGCCCCACAGGAAATACGCCGCCGCCAATCCGCCCGCCATCGCCACCTCACGGAACACCAACACCCCTAAAACCGTTATCGACCAGTCTTCAACGGATAACGGCGAGCATGTCAGACCATTTCGAGACCTTGGCCCGGTGGGGCTACGCGGCGCGTGGTGTGGTGTATCTGCTGCTGGGCGGGCTCACCCTGACCTCGGCGATCTGGGGCGGGCGCGATTCGAACGGGTCGTCCGAAGCCCTCTCGAGCCTTTTGGGTTTGCCCTTCGGTCGCATCCTGCTTGGCCTCGTCGCCATCGGACTTTTCGGCTATGTGCTTTGGAAGCTGGCGCAGGGCCTGCTCAATGCCGACAATCGCGACGATGACCTCGAGGGCTTCGCGACGCGTGCTGGCCAGCTGATCAGCGGTGGCGCCAATCTTTTCCTCACCTTGACCGCGGCGCGCCTGGCTTTGAGCCTTGGTCAGGGTGGCGGTGGCGAGGGCGAGGAGCGTAAGCGAGAAGGCAGGACCGTTCAGCCGGCGTAGTTCCAGGGCATGAGGGCGTCGATGTCGCTGTTGGGCCAGCCATTGGCGATACGCTCGAGGGTCTGGGTGAGCCAAACATGTGGGTCGACATCGTTCATCTTGGCCGTGATGAGCAACGTTGCGATGGTTGCCCAGGAGCGGCCGCCCCCGTCACTGCCGGCAAAAAGGCTGTTCTTGCGCGTAATGGTCTGGGGTCTGATGGCGCGCTCGACGATATTGGAGTCGAGCTCGATGCGGCCATCCGAGAGGAAGCGTTCGAGCACGGCACGCCGGGCGAGCGTGTAGCGGATCGCCTCGGCCAGTTTCGATTTCCCCGAGATGCGGGGCAGTTCCCGGTCCAGAACGGCGAGCAGGTCGCTCACGATCGGCGCGGACTTCTCGGCTCTGATGGCGGCGCGCAGATCGGGGTCGTGACCACGAATGTCGTCTTCGATGGCCCACAGCGGTGCCATCGCCGTCACCACGGCACCGGCAAAGGGCGAACCGTCACTGGCCTGGAGATCGAAGAACTTGCGCCGTGCGTGCGCCCAGCACCCGGCGAGCGTCATGGCGTCGTTGGCGCCACTCGCTTTGCCCAGTCGGTTATAGGCAGCATAGCCGTCGATCTGCAGGATCCCGCGATAGCCGTCCAGATGCCGGGCGACGCATTCGCCTGATCTGCTGTCTTCGAAGCAATAGGCCACCATCGGTGGACTTGATCCTCCAAAGGTCCGGTCGTCCCGGGCATAAGCCCAAAGCCAAGCTGTTTTCACCTTGCCAGTGCCAGGCGCCAGGGTCGGAAGCCGGGTCTCGTCGGCAAAAACCCGCTCACCGAGCTTGATGGTTTTGAGAACATGGTGGGCGAGTGGCTCGAGCTCGAAGCTCAGCCGCCCCATCCATTGCGCCATCAGAGACCGATCCAGCTCCACCCCATCACGAGAGTAAATCTCTTCCTGGCGATAGAGCGGTAGGCCATCGGCGTATTTGCTGACCGCCACCTGGGCCAGCACCGCCTCGGTGGGAATGCCGCCGGCAATGAGATGGTTGGGCGCCGGAGCCTGCGCGATGCGATCCTGGCCGTCCGCCAGGCGATAGGCGTATTTGGGGCGACGGGTGACGATGACGCGGAACCTGGCCGGCGTCACATCGAGGCGCTCGGTGACGTCCTCACCGATCCGCACGGCATCAAGGCCTTCGCACTCGGCCGGCACCTCGGGCTCGATCACCTCCTCGATCCGCTCCAGGTGCGGTGCAAACCCTTTCCGGGGACGCGAAGGACGGAGCGCGGCTTGTCCGGATTGCTTTTCGCGTTTGGCCTCGATCTCGCCAAGACCGGTCCGCAACTCATCAAAGGCGAAAGCCATCTGCTCGTCATCAAGGGGGGCGATCCGCAGCTTTTCCGAGCGAGTGCCGTATTGGGCCCGCTGCAGCAGGGCGATGATGGATTCCAGCCGGCCGATCTTTTCCGCGTCGGCAGCCTTGTCCGCCTTCATGGCGGCAATCTCGGCCTCATGCGCGGCGATTTCAGCTTCCAGAGCCCGGCGCCGCTGCTCGGCCGACGCCACCCTGTCCTGGGCCGCCACGATCATCGCCTTGAGGGCGTGGACGTCATCGGGGAGCGCATGCAAATCGGCCGGGTTCATGCCGCGATCATGGCACAAAACACCCCCGATTGCCTGGCTTTTTGCGCTCCCTGAGTCAGTCTGCCGCAGACGTTTACCCAGCAGATTGCGGCCGGTTCACCGGCACTGTTCGCACCCGCTTCCAGTCCATCCCCTCGATCAGTGCCAGCAGCTGTGCGTAGCTCATCTGCACCCGAGTATTACCAATCCGCGGCCAGCAGAACGCCGCCTTCTCCAACCGCTTGGCGTAAAGGCAAAGTCCGGTGCCATCCCACCACACGATCTTGATCCGGTCGGCCCGCTTGGCGCGAAAGACATAGAGCGCGCCATTGAAGGGGTCCGCTCCAGCATCGCGCACCAGACCAACAAGACCGTCTGGCCCCTTGCGAAAGTCCACGGGCTGGCTGGCCAGATAAACCTTTACACCCGTAGGGATCATGCCGACCGCACAGCGCGGATTACCCGCCGCAGATGGGCGTCTCCGACATCGGAGCCAACCCGGACCACCGTGTCACTGACCACGATCTCGATCATACCGCGCTCAGACCTTGCGGCGGCTACCACTCCTGCATCGTCATCGCGTTTTGCGACCTCGCCGCGCTTGAATGCCTCGGTGCGCCAACCGAACAACTGCGAAGGAGAAATCCCGATCTCGCGCGCCAGCGCCGACACGTTGGCCCCAGGCTCAAGACAGCGCGCCACCATCTCGGCCTTGAACGCATCCGACCACCGGCGCCGCCGAGCGACAGGCGCGCCCTCCATACGATCAGGCACCGCCTCGATCATATGAAAACTTCCATCTCCAGGCATAGTCGTAGACATAGAACATAACACCCATCACAAATTCTCGGGTGCCAATACCGCCGGATGTCGGCCGTCACCAGACGGGGTGGGCTTCTCGCTTACCGAGGAGCAGGCCTCGGCTTGGCTGCTCCAGCAGCCCTTCGGCCCGTTCCTGTTGGGTCTTGTTGCCTGCGGTGTTCTCTTCGCCGGTGGCGTACAGGTCTGGTACGGCGCCTTGCGCGGCTATCGCAAGCGCGTGCGGTTGCCCGGTCAGCACAAGCGCTGGATGGACCCCATCTGTGCAATCGGTTTGATCGCGCGCGGCACGATCTTCGCCATCATCGGCGGCTTTCTCTTCTACGCGGCCCTGACCGTCTCACCCGATCAGGCCGCAGGGACCAAAGAAGCCCTGGACTATGTCTATGCCCTACCGTTTGGCCGTATCCTCTACGGTGCCATCTCGTTGGGGCTCATGGCATTTGGTGTCTATAGCATCATCGAGGGCCGGTATCGCCACGTCGACGCGCCGGACCTCGATGGCATGCGCGCCGCCGCCGCCCGCATCTGAGATAACGGGAAACAGGCGAGCCTACCCATAAACCCCCCAGAAAAAATACACCGTCAGCCCCACCCCATACACAACCACAAACCCCCGGATCACCTTGGCCGGCACCAGGTGCGAAAAATACGCCGCCGCGAACCCGCCAACCATCGCCCCGGCCAGCGCCACGCTGCCCTCGACCCACGCAATCGACCCGGTCGCAGCGAACCGCAGCACCGCCACCACCGACACCACGGCCGAGATCAGCAGTTTCAGCCCGTTCATCGCATGAACGTCCTCGAACCCGGCCAGCGCCAGCCAGGCCAGCAGCACGATGCCCAGCCCCGCATTGAAGAACCCGCCATAAAAGCTGATGGCCAAAAGCAGCACCGAAAGCCCGATGGCGCCGGCCCGCGCCGCGCGTTTCGAGCCCACCGAGCGGGCGGCAAAGAACCGGTTGATCCGTTGCCCGAAAATATAGATCGCCACCGCGAACGCCATCAGCCAGGGAATGATGACCGAGAACGCTTCGTCCGAAATCCGCATCAGCGCCTCGGCGCCCAGAAATCCTCCCACCAGCCCCAGCGCGCTATAAAGCGCCAGCCGCCCCTTGTGCGGCGCGATATGCTTCCAGTAGCCGATCGCCCCGGTCACATATCCGGGCAGGCACGCATAGGTGTTCGACGCATTGGCGAGCACCGGAGGCACCCCGGCAAACAACAGCGCCGGAAAAATCACAAAAGAGCCGCCCCCGGCGAGCGAATTGATCATCCCGCCGAGCAAGCCGGCGGCGAACAGCAGCACATACGTCAATTTCGGGATTCCCACATACCCACAATGTTGCGCAATCTGTGGCTCCCGAACGCACAAGTCCATACATTTTGGCGCCATTGTTGCCCATGTTGACAAAGCGTCGCGGCATACCTATCTGAGCACTCGGTTGAAGCGCCTGCCGTCCGCAAGGGCACATGTCCTACGGTGAAGTCTTCCACGCCAACCCGGCTTTTCCGGGCCGCGCGAACCAGCAAACATCGTCCCAACCCATTGGCGGTGCTTGGCAATGCGGGCTCCCAAGACGAAAATTCCGCCGTGGAGACTTTGACGATGCGTAAACCTGCATCCCATCTGACCACGACCGACCTCAAGACCGAGGCGCGCAAGTATCGTGCCGCCCAGCTCGACGCCGGTCGAACTCTAACGCAATCGCAAGCCCTTGAAATGGTTGCGAGATTTCATGGATTCCGGGACTGGAACACCGCCGCCGGCGTGCTTCCCGTCACCCGCGGCCCGGCCTATGCCGTCAGCCAGCAGGTCTCCGGCACCTATCTCAAGCAGCCCTTTACCGGAACCATCATCGGCGTCAAGGCGCTGGGGGCAGGGGAGATGTTCCGCCTGACCATCCAGTTCGACGAGCCGGTCGATGTCGTTGCTTTCGATAGCTTTTCCGCCTTCCGGCATCGCGTCGATGCAACGGTCAACCGCGACGGAATAACCCCCTCGCGCACCAGCGACGGCCAGCCGCACATGGTCCTGGCCCGCGCCTGAAACCATGCCGGGGCGCCCCAGCGCCCCGGTTTTTCCTTGCCGGGCCTTGCATTCATCGGTCAATTACGATGATGTGCCGTCCAACACCTGAAATCGGCAGATTGGAGTCCCCATGTCCGAGCAGACCAAACCCATCGATCTCTATTATTTCCCCACGCCCAATGGGCATAAGGTCTCGATAATGCTCGAGGAATTGGGTGTTCCCTATACGGTTCACGCCATCCATATCGGCAAGGGGGACCAGTTCAAGCCCGAGTTTCTCGCGGTCTCTCCCAACAACAAGATTCCCGCCATCGTCGACCCCGAAGGCCCCGGCGGTGCGCCCATTTCGGTCTTCGAATCCGGCGCGATCCTCAAATATCTCGCCGAAAAATTCGATCGGTTTTATCCCCGTGACCCGCGCGCCAGGGTAGAAGTGGACGAATGGTTGTTTTGGCAGATGGGTGGTTTCGGCCCGATGCTCGGTCAGAACCATCATTTCAAGCAATATGCGCCTGAAAAAATTCAATATGCGATCGATCGCTACGTCAACGAAACCCACCGCCTCTATGGCGTGCTCAACAAGCAGCTTGAAGGCCAGGACTACATCGCTGGTGAGTATTCCATCGCCGACATGGCTTCGCTGAGCTGGTCGCTCGGCTGGGAAAAGCAGGGCATGGACCTAAGTGAATTTCCCAATGTGGCCGCCTGGCAGCAGCGCCTCAAGGCCCGCCCTGCGGTCGAACGCGGTCTGGCGGTCAAGCTTCCCGAGGATCAGCAGATGAACCTCGCTGACGACAGGGAAGCGCAAAAAGTTCTTTTCAATCAACGCGCTAAGTAACAAAAGAAAGGCGGCACCCACCGGTGCCGCCTTTTTCGTTCAGCGCTGTTTGGCGCTTACCAGCCGTTGCGGTCGAACCAGTTATCGACCTCTTTTTTGGCTTCGTCTTTCGACTTGCCATAGCGCTCCTGGATCTTTCCTTCGAGCTGCTCACGCTTTCCGGCTACGACATCAAGGTCATCATCAGTGAGCTTGCCCCACTGTTCCTTGGCGCTGCCGGTAAACTGCTTCCAGTTGCCTTCCATCTGATCGCGATTCATTTTGTCTTCTCCTTTTTGTTCGCTGGTTTCAAAACGGTTTGCCCGCCCCGCCGGTTCCACGAACCGCAAATTGCCCCCCGCCCGTCCATTTTCACCTCTCGCGACAAAAACCCCTTGCACTTCCGCGACATTCCGGGCTACCACCCGCCTCGGAGAGGTGGCCGAGTGGTCGAAGGCGCGCCCCTGCTAAGGGCGTAGGCGGGTAACTGTCTCGAGGGTTCGAATCCCTTCCTCTCCGCCATTTTCCCAGCCAACCGCAAGAACACCACGCCGGGCGCCATGTCCCGAGCGGTGCCTTACGACGTGCACAAATGCATCACCTGCCGGTCATCTCTCTTGCGCGCGGGCGCCGGTGCCACCCCGGTCAGGACAAGCCTGTTCCTCCATGTTAAGAAAACATGAACGGCCCCAAGGGCTTCGGATTCGACCAGCACGGAACGACAAGCGCGCACTTCATGAGTCAGGTGGATGAACCCCAGATCGAGATGTCCGATGCTGACGGTGCTCTTGTCGCGCGGCTGTCCGGCGCGTGGACCACGCAATGGACACAGCAGATCCAGTCGCGAATCGAGGCCGCCTTTGCGGACCGTTCCGTGCCGGCCCGGCTCGAGTTCGACCTGACCGGCGTGACTGCGCTCGATACGGTCGGGGCCTTCCTTCTGGCGCGACGCCGTGACGAGATGGGACAGGGCGTCCAAACCGCAATCACCGGCACCACCGAGGCGCAGGAAGCGCTGCTCAGCCACGTCAATGCTATAGAGCCGCACGCCCCCGTGGCCAAGCCCACGCTGCCCTGGCTCTTACGGCCATTCGACGGGTTCGGCCGCATGACGGCCAACGCGCTGGTGGATGTGGTGGCCATTCATGCCGTTCTGGGGCGGGTGATGGCCGCAGCCGGCGCCACGCTCACCTTTCGTGCGCCGTTCCGCTTTGCCGCACTGGTCAACCAGCTCGATCTGATCGCCTTTCGGGCCGTGCCCATTGTCGTGCTGATTTCAGTGGTGGTCGGCGCCATAATCACTCAGCAATCCATCCTCCAGCTTAACAATTTCGGCGTTGCGATCTATGTCGTCGATCTCGCTGCCATCCTCATGCTGCGCGAAGTGGGGCTCCTGCTTGCCGCTATCATGATCGCCGGACGATCAGGCTCGGCCATAACCGCCGAACTGGGCTCCATGCGGATGCGCGAGGAACTTGACGCGCTCAAGGTCATGGGCGTCGATCCCTATCAGGTGCTCATCCTGCCGCGCATGATCGCGCTGTTGATCGGCCTGCCCTTCCTGGCTTTCATTGGCGCTCTCTCGGGCCTCGTGGGCGCCGCCATCGTCGCACTGGTTTATGGCGGCATCCCTTTTGATATCTTTCTCGACCGGTTGCAGGGTGCTCTCAACATGCAAACTCTCCTTGTCGGCATGGTCAAGGCGCCTTTCATGGCCGTCATCATTGGGCTGGTCGCGGCCAACGAGGGCTTCAAGGTGCAGGGCAGCGCGGAATCCCTGGGCCGCCACACAACGGCCTCGGTCGTGCGGTCGATCTTTCTGGTCATCGTCGCCGATGGCCTGTTTGCCATGTTCTTTGCGGCCATCGGAGTCTGACCAATGGTCGATGCTGCAACGCCGGATCCCATTATTTCCATCCGCGATCTCGTCGTCGGCTTTGGCGATCAAAACGTCATCGACGGCTTTAGCCTCGATGTGCGCAAGGGCGAGGTGCTTGGCGTCATCGGCCCTTCAGGCTCGGGAAAGTCGGTAACCCTGCGTGCCTTGATCGGCCTGTTGCCCAAACGCGCCGGCGTCATCGAAGTGTTCGGCGAGGACTATGCGAGCCTGTCCTATAGCCAGCGCGTCGCCATAGAGCGCCGCTGGGGCGTCCTGTTCCAGCAGGGCGCGCTTTTTTCCTCGCTGACCGTGCTCGAAAACGTCGAATTTCCGATGCGCGAACATTTCGACATCCCAAAAAAGCTGCGCCGCGAAATCGCCCGCTTCAAGATCGATCTCGTCGGTCTCGGCCCGGATTCGGAAAACCTATATCCGTCCGAACTGTCGGGCGGGATGATAAAGCGTGCCGCTCTGGCCCGGGCCCTTGCGCTCGACCCCGATATCATTTTTCTCGACGAGCCGACCGCCGGCCTCGATCCCATCGGCGCGGCCCGCTTCGATGAACTTGTGTTGAACCTCAAGACGGCGCTCGGGCTTACCGTCTATATGGTCACCCACGATCTCGACAGCCTTGTTACAGTCTGCGACCGTATCGCCGCTTTGGGTCAGGGAAAACTGTTGCAGGTGGGCACGCTCGCCCAGTTGCAGGCATCCGAAGACCCCTGGCTTGTCGATTACTTCCACGGCCCACGCGCCGAGCACCATCTGGAGCAGACCTGATCGATGGAAAATAAGGCCAACTACGCCATCGTCGGCGCCTTTGTGACCCTGGTCATCGCTGGGTTAATGGGCTTTGTCTACTGGTTCTCGATCGCCGGACAGGTAACCGAACGCGCTGCCTACCGCATCGTCTTCGATGGCGCCGTCACGGGGCTGACGCCGGGCACCAATGTGCTGTTCAATGGCCTCCCGGTCGGTACCGTCGAAGCGGTTTCCATCAATCCCGAGGACCCCAACCAGGTCCTCGCGCGCATCGCGGTGGAAGCAGACGCTCCGGTGATGAACGACACCCGCGCCATACTCGAGGTGCAAGGGCTGACGGGCTTTGCCAATATTCAGCTTCTCGGCGGCACGCTTGAAGCGGGGCGGCTCGAACCACAGGCGGGCCAGACGATCGCCGTGATGCAGGGCGAGGCGTCCGACTTCCAACTGATAATGGAAGGCGCGCGCGACATCATCGCCAACGCCGAATCCACCTTCGAGCGCATCGACAGCTTTTTTGCGGACAACGAAGAGCGGCTCACCTCCACCCTTGCCAGCATCGACGATTTGTCCAGCGGGTTGGCAGGTCTGGTCGAGGGGGCAGGCGAGGGCTCGGACTTCGACACCGTCGTTTCCAATGTCAGTACGGCGCTCGAAAGCGCCACTGCCACGCTGTCCGAGCTGGAGCTTCTGGTTTCCGACAACCGCGAAAACCTCTCGCGGACGATTGCCAATGCTGAATCGTTTTCTGCGGCGCTGGCCTCCAACTCCGAGGGTGTCGACGGCTTCCTGTCGTCGATGACGGCGACCAGCGAACGCATCGGTCCGCTTGCCGACGAATTGCGCGATCTGACTGTTCAGGTCCGCGAGATCGTGGCGGCCATTCCCCCCGAGGATGTTCGCTCGACGGTGGCAGACGTCGGTGCCTTCGCCCAGACGCTCGCCAATAACACGGACAACATCCAGGGCTTTTTTGACGATGCCCGCTCCTTGGCCACCAACCTTTCGGGCGTCTCGGACGGTCTGCAGGGCACGCTGGACCTGATCGATCGCGCTTCGGCGGCCGTGGACCCCGACGTCATTGCCCGCGCCATGGACAATATCGACTCCTTCTCGACCGCGCTGGGCAGCAATGCCGTCAATGTCGATCAGATCCTCACCAACACGCGCACCTTCACTGAAACGCTGGGCAATGCCACCGAGCGAGCCGATACCATCATCGCCCGCATCGACGGCATGATCACCACCGAGGACGGCCGCATGCTGTTCGAGGAATTTGGTGCCACGGCAACAGCGCTGCGCCAACTCATCGACCGCTTGGACGGAATGGTCGCGTCCGACGACGGCCAGTCGCTGTTTGCCGACTTCAGCGCAGCCGCCACCTCGATCCGCGAATTGTCCGATACGCTAAATACCGTCGCCGCCTCACCTGAAGGCCAGCGGGTGATCGCCGACATTTCAACTGCGGCCAATTCCATTGAAAGTCTGGCCAACGCGCTCGACGAGCGCACACTGGCCCTGTCGGCGGAACTTTCAAATTTCACCAACAACGGATTGGGCGCCTATACGACCCTCGCCAACGAGGCAGTACGGAGCCTTGAGCTGTTCAACCGCGTTATGCAACAAATCGAACGCAATCCTCAGTCACTGGTGTTTGGTGGAGAAACCGTGCGCGATTTCGCGCCGTGACTAACGGCCCGGTTCGGGAACGCGATAAAGAAAGTTAAACAAGGGACGAGCCAGATGCGTAATAAAATCGGCCGCCGCGCCTTTCTCTCGATGTCTGCCATCGGGCTCACCTCGACCCTGGCCGGATGCCTTGGTCTGGGCGCAAGCGCGCCCGTCACCTACGATCTGACCCCAGGTGCTCCCGGCCCTGTTCCGCGCCGGAGCAACCGCACTATCGTTGTGCGTGAGCCTGCGACCATTTCGACATACGATACCCAGCGCATCGTTGTGCGCCAGCCGGGCGGCGTTCTCAGCTACCTTAGCGAGTCCCAGTGGTCCGATACTCTGCCGCTGCTCGTCCAGACCCGCATGCTGCAATCGTTTCGCGACGCAGGGGTCACCAATATCGGCAGGCCGACCGACCCCATCGCGCTCGATGTGATCCTGTCGACAGATATCCGTGCCTTTGAACTCGATACCAGTGCCGGCGGTGCAATGGCCCGCGTGGCATTGGCCATACAACTCGTCAGCGACCGCAGCCGCACGGTGATTGCCAGTCAGACCTTCAGCGCCGATGTTCCCTCGCCATCACTCGATCAGGCCAATGTCGTCGCCGCCCTTAACACCGCGCTTGATGCCATCCTGCGTCAGATCGTGGAATGGACCGCCGCCCGTATCTGAGCGGAAACTTATGACCTGGCGCGAATTGCGGGGTTGTAAAAAGGCTCCGCGGACAATAAATCATACTTAATCTCGGTCGCTTTTCAGCAGCCATCCACCCCCATTTTCGGAGATTTTCCATGAGTTTCACCCCATCCGGCAAGCATCTGATCGCGGGCGAATGGGTTTCCGGCGCGGGGACCTTCGCATCCGAGCCCGCATCGGGTCCGAGCCACGAATTCGCGGTCGGAACGCCCGAACTGGTTGATCAAGCCGCAAAGGCCGCCGAAGCGGCCTTCTGGTCCTATGGCTATTCGTCGCGCGAGGATCGTGCGGCGTTCCTCAATCTGATCGCCGACGAGATCGAGGCGCGCGGGGCCGACATCACCGAAATCGGCTCCCAGGAAACCGGGCTCCCCGCCGCCCGCCTTGAAGGCGAACGCGGCCGCACCACCGGTCAGTTGCGCCTGTTTGCCGATCACATTTTGAAGAGCGATTATCTCGATCGCCGTCACGATGCGGCGCTGCCCGACCGCAAGCCCGCGCCGCGCCCTGACCTGAAAATGGTCCAGCGTCCCATCGGCCCGGTTGCCGTGTTCGGCGCGTCCAACTTCCCGTTGGCCTTCTCCACCGCCGGTGGCGACACCGCAGCGGCGTTGGCTGCAGGCTGTCCTGTTGTCGTAAAGGGCCATGGCGCTCATCCGGGCACCGGCGAGATCGTCGCGCAGGCAATCGATGCTGCACGCAAGAAGCTTGACCTTCACCCTGGCGTCTTTTCGCTGGTCCAGGGCGGTGACCGTTCGGTTGGCCAGGCGCTGGTCCAGCACCCCGATATCAAGGCCGTGGGCTTCACAGGCTCGCTCGGTGGGGGCAGGGCGCTTTACGATCTGTGCGCCGCCCGTCCCGAACCCATTCCGTTCTTTGGCGAGTTGGGCTCGGTCAATCCCATGTTCGTTCTGCCCGAAGCACTCAAGGCGCGGGCCGAGGAGATGGGCAAGGGCTGGGCCGGGTCGCTGTCAATGGGTGCGGGCCAGTTCTGCACCAATCCCGGCATTGCCGTGGTGATCGAGGGCGATGAGGCCCGGAGCTTTATCGATACCGCCAAGGCATCCCTCTCCGAAGTCGGCCCCCAAACAATGTTGACCGACGGCATTGCCAAGGCATTTCGCGATGGCCGCGACAGGATTGCCGCCTCACAGGGTGTCCAGGAGCTGTTGACTTCGACCTGCGACCTGCGCAACGCCACACCCTATCTGTTTGAGACCGATGGCGACACCTGGCTGGCCAACCACGACCTCGGCGAAGAAGTGTTCGGCCCGCTCGGCCTGATCGTAACCGTCAAGGACGCCGACCAGATGCGCCAGATCGCCAAGTCGTTGCAGGGGCAGTTGACCTGTACCATCCACATGGATGCGGGCGATACCGATTTGGGCCGTTCCCTGATGCCCATCCTCGAGCGCAAGGCGGGCCGCGTGCTGGCCAACGGTTTCCCGACCGGCGTGGAAGTCGCCGATGCCATGGTGCATGGCGGCCCATACCCGGCCTCGACCAATTTCGGGCATACCTCGGTCGGAACGCTTTCGATCCGCCGTTTCCTGCGGCCCGTCAGCTATCAGAACATCCCCGACGCCCTGCTGCCGGCAGATCTTCAGGGATAAGTATAGCCAGCGATCCGGAGCGTGAGCCGCTCCGGATCGATCTCTTGCGAGAACCCCAGCCCCACCTCGGTTTTGCCTTCCGCGGGAAGGTAGTCGAGCGTGACCGAGGCCGTTTCGGTCTCGCCGCTCTCCAGAGCAACAACCCCTTCGATCACCACATCCGAGATCGTGACATATCCGCGATTGCGGACCTTGATTTTCGCCACATGGCTGTCTGCGATGGGCAGGCGGTCTTCCAGTGCGAGTTCCACCCGAGGCTCACCGCCTGATCGGGTCAGGGCCTCAAAGCCAATGAAGCCCGCCAGAGCCAGCACAAGCACCACGCTTGCCGCCGCAACGATCCATTCGATCCGCTCGCCTGATTGTCTCGCGCCAGATGCCATCTTTCGCTCCTAAAGAATCAGTCGGGCCGCGGCGGCCCCGATGGCTGCTGGGAAGCCGAGGACGACGGTGACGCGCAGTGCGCGCTGCAAGCTCATCCCATCAAGCTGGCCGAGCAGCCACAGGCTGGCCAGGCTGACTGCCAGCGCCATCGCATAGCCCGAAACCGTAAAGCGCAGGAACGCGCTCCACCACGGCGTCTCAGGCGAGATTTCGCTGCCGCCGGCAAAGGAGGCAGCAAAGACAAAGGCATGCATGAGCGCCAAAGACAACGGGATGAGCGCCAGCGCGTGCCACGGAGTCATGCGGAAAGAGATAAGTTGCATCTCTTCGGTTGGCGCCACGTTGAGCGAGAGAAAAAGCGCTCCCGCAGCCATGATGAGCATCTGGCCGTTGAAGGTTTCGTCCCTTTTTGCCGGTTCGGAATCGTCGCCGAACTGGCCGCGGGCCAGCATGGCGCCCAGCGCCGCTGGAAAGGTCTGAATTGCGATCATGCCCGCCGTTTCGCTCAGGCTGGCCGGATTGCCGAAAATGGCCAGAACGGTCATGACGGCTGCGCTGGTGACTATGCCGAGGCCATAGGCGATGGTCACATCACGCAGATCCTGGCGCCAGTCGCGGGTGCTTTCGAACCCGATCTCGCGCGAAAGCAGCATCATGAACGGAAAGCCGGTGACAAGCAGAACAAGCAGACGCCAGCGGTCCAGCGTCATGCCAAGCTGCCACATCTCCATGGTCATAAGCATGGGCAGCGCAAAAATCAGTGCGCCGCCCGCCCCGCGCAACAGACCCAAAGGAAACGGGCCCTGCTCCTGTTTCGATTCCGCGCGCGTGACCACCGGTCGCCCATCCATTATGACAGATAGGGCGATAACGGGGATAAGCGGTGCGCGTTCCATTCAGACGGGCAGGGGAACCAGTTCGCTGCCGATATAGGCGATGATCAATTTCGTCAGTTCTTCCAGTGACTTGATATGCGTACGCTCCCAGCCATGCGAGGCGTCGAGCGAAAAGCAGATCAGTCCGACCCGCAGATCCCAGCCCGCATCGATTGCCGCTGCGCTATCGGAGCGGTAGGAGCGGAACGTGTCGCGCACATGGGCGATGTCATTGGCCTGGGCCAGCGCGAGAAGGTGCCTTGTGATGGGCAGATCGAACGGGCCGGTCCGATCGCGGAAAGCGATGGTTGCGGCGGCGTCATTTGTGGTTTGGCCGGGGCCGGTGACGCCGTTGTCGACGGCCACAAGTTCTTGAACCTGCTCACCAAATCCGTGCGTTCCCCCGATTCCCACTTCCTCGGAAATCGTGAACATCACCTGGGCAGGAACGGAGGGTGAAATACCGTCGTCGGAGAAGTGTTTGAGCGCCGCGAGCAGGCACGCAACGCCCGCCTTGTCGTCGAGATGGCGCGAGACGATGAAGCCGTTTTCGAGGAATTCGGGCTGCGCATCAATGGCGACAACATCGCCAACATTGACGCCAAAAGGTGTGGACTTGTGCTCTCGGTGACCCGACATTGCTGAACTTTGCGGAAATATTCCGTCCGCCTCCGAAAATGCGTCGATCCGCACTTCCAGATTGTCCCAATCGGCCGGTTGGGTATCGACTTCGGTGTTGAACAGATGGCCCGATGCCTTGAGCGGCAAAATGGTGCCGCGCAATTCTCCCGTATCGGTAAAGATCGTGCAGCGCGCCCCTTCGGCAAACCGCGCCGCCCATGTTCCGGTGTTGCGCAGCTTTGGACGTCCGTTGGGATGGAAGCCGATGACCATGGCCCCGAGCGTATCGATGTGGGCCGCCAGCGCCCGTCGCGGTTGGCCATTGCCGATGGTGACGCTGAGGACGCCTCGCCGGGTGTAGCTGACCTGATAGCCCATGGTTTCGAGCCATGCGGCGACCTTGACGGCGGCGCGTTCGGTCATCCCGACCGGTGAGGGGGTGTTGACGAGGTCCTCCAGACAGCGCTGGAGGTATCCGGTGTCGATCATTTAATGCTCTTTTTGCGTTTCTCGGTTCCACCGCGGGCCACGGGGTCGTGGAGGAAATCCCCGTTCAACTCGGCCTGCAGGTCGAGCATGGAACGCTCGGCGTAGGCCATATGATCCGACATGATCTTGTGAACGGCGTCGGCATTGCCCGCCTGCATGGCGGCGATCATCTTGCGCTGGTATTCAATCCCCTGCGCACGCAGCACGGGCTTGGGCTGGACATAGATGTCGTGACAGACGGCCAGATCCTTCAAAAGCCGCTGCAGGAAGCGGCAGGTGAAGGCGAGCAGGGCGTTGTCGGCGTATTCTGCCACCACGGCGTGGAAATCGAGTTCGGCCATGCGCTGGTCCCAGCGCTCCTGGGCATCGGCAGGTTCGTGATCGTAGATTGCGATGATGCCATTGAGCCGCTCGTAGGCCATTTCGTTCATGTTGGCCATCGCACTCACGGCAACGAGCGGTTCGAGCACCTTGCGCAGCGCGTAGATATCGCCAATCGTCACCGTCTTGGCGAACAGATAGTTGGACAAAAGGCTCATCGCCCGGTTTTCCGACATGGTGTCGATGAAGGCCCCGCCGCCCGGCCCGGTGCGGGTGCGGATCAGCCCCTGCACTTCGAGCGATTTGAGCGCTTCGCGGATCGTGCCCTTGGACGCTGTGTACTGCTCCATCAATTCGCGCTCCTGGGGCAGCCGGTCTCCCGGCTGCAGCCCGTGCTCGATGATGGTCTTCTTGATCGCATCGACGATTTCGTCGGTGCGCTTGCGGCGGAGGGGGATTGGGGTGTCTAGGGCGTTCATAACTTTTGCTCCACCCCCCACCCGGTCACCCCGGCCTTGAGCCGGGGTCCAGTACACTGAGGTCTCGCGGCTGAAATGCCGACGCTGCCGGTTACTGGGTCCCGGGTCTTCGCCCGGGATGACGGCGGTGGGGAGGATGGGATGATTGGGGATATCGCGATTGTCGGGAACATCTTACTGGGCTGCTGCGGCCAGCCGGGGCGCGCTGGCAATCAACTCCCTTGTATAGTCATGACCCGGTGCGGCAAACAGTTTCTCGGCGGTGTCCAGTTCCACCATCTCGCCCAGATACATGACCGCGACCCGGTCCGAGACCGATTCCACGACCGCCAGATCGTGGCTGATGAACAAATAGGACAGCCCGAACTCGCGCTTGAGATCGTCGAGCAGCAAGAGAACCTGCGCCTGCACCGAAACGTCGAGCGCCGAGACCGGTTCGTCCAGAACCATGATTTTCGCTTCCGCCGCCAGGGCGCGGGCAATGGCGATGCGCTGGGCCTGGCCGCCGGAAAATTCGTGCGGATAGCGCTCCAGCGTGTCCTTGGGCATCTGCACCGCGTCGAGCAGGTCGCGTTTTCGCGCCTTGCGCCTGTCGGCATCATAGCCGCGCAACAGGTTGAGTGGCACGTCAAGAATCCTGTCTATCGTCTTGCGTGGATTCAAGGAAGCGACGGGGTCCTGAAACACATACTGGATCATCTGCCCGAAGGCCCGCGAGCCTTCCGATTGCAGCGCATCATAGGCTTTGCCGCCGATTTCGACGCTGCCCGAGGTCGGTGTTTCGAGCCCGACCAGCATGCGCGCGATTGTCGATTTACCCGATCCGCTTTCACCCACGATGGCCAGCGTTTCGCCCTGTTTGAGCTCGAACGTCACGCCCTTGACGGCCTGAACCGCGTGGCTCTTGCCACCAAACAGGGTGCGGTTGCCCCCGAAGGTTTTGACCAGGTCTTTTACGACGATGGCGTTGCTCATGGTTTGCCCTCCGCAAACAGGGGCCGGACAGTGGCGAGGAAATCCTTGCCCTTGCCCAGTTCGGGCACGCAGGCGATGAGCTTTTTGGTGTAGTCGTGCTGGGGGTCGCGCAGCACGTCCGGCGTCGTCCCGCTTTCAACGATAACGCCGTCCTTCATCACCGCGACCCGGTCGCACACCTGGGCGACGACCCCGAAATCGTGGGTGATGAGCAACAGCGCCATGCCGCGTTCGCGGCGCAAATTCTGAAGCAGGTCGAGAATTTTGGCCTGGACGGTGACGTCCAGAGCCGTTGTCGGTTCGTCGGCGATAATGATGTCAGGATCGTTGGCCAGCGCCATGGCAATGCCGATGCGCTGGCGCTGCCCGCCGCTCATTTCGTGCGGGAAGGCATCGACCCGCTCGGCGGCATCGCGGATGCCCACCTGTTCCATCAAAGCGATAGCCCGCTCTTTGGCTTCACTCTTGCCGACCGGTTGATGGGTGGTGATGGCTTCGGCGATCTGCTCACCGACCCTGTAGAGCGGATGAAGCGTGGTCAACGGGTCCTGAAACACATAGGCGACCTTGGAGCCGCGCAGCGCCCGGATGCCGCTTTCGGACCGCGAGAAGACGTCCTCGCCCTCGATGGATACCGAACCCCCGGTGATGATGCCTGGCGGAGAGGCGACAAGCCCGAGCAGCGATAGGGCAGTGACGGACTTGCCCGACCCGGACTCCCCGATCAGCCCCATGCATTCGCCCTTGTTGAGGGTAAAGGAGATGTCCTTGACCGCCGGGATGGTGGCCCGGCCGCGCTGAAAGCTGGTTTCGAGATTGCGGACGTCGAGAATGGCAGTTGCCTTGTCCTGGGACTCGGCAGCCTTTTTGCGCTCGATCCGCGTCACCGAAAGCGGGCGGGTGAGATCGCCGGCCCGCAGGCGCGGATCGAGCACGTCGCGGACGCCATCGCCCAGCAGGTTGATGCTCATGACGATGGCAAAGATCATCAACCCGGGAATGATCGAAACATGGGGCGCATTGAACAATAGCCGCCGGCCTTCGCCCAGCATGGAGCCCAGATCGGACTGGGGTGGTTGCGCGCCGAGCCCGAGGAAGGACAGCCCTGCGGTTTCAAGGATCATCCAGCCCACGGTCGTCGACATTGTGATGACGATGACCGGCAACACGTTGGGCAGCACTTCGGAAAACAGGATCGCCGTATGCGATTTGCCCGAAAGCCGGGCCGCATCGACAAATTCGCGGCTGGCCAGCCCCACGGTGATGCCGCGAACGTTACGGGCAAAGAAGGGGATATTGACGACGGCAATGGCGTAAAGCGCATTGAGCAGCCCCGGCCCGAGCACGGCAACGATGGCCAGGGCGAGCAGGATATAGGGAAAGGCCATCAGCATATCGATGCCGCGCATCAATATGTTGTCGGTGATGCCCCGCGCGTAACCCGAAACCAGCCCGATCAGCGAGCCGATCAGCGCCGCAATCAGCGTGGCGGATAGCCCCACGGCAATCGAGACCCGCGAACCCCAGATGAGCCGGGCGAGAATATCGCGGCCCAGATGGTCGGTGCCCAGAAAATGGCCATCCGAAAAGATCGGCTGCAGCCGGTTGGCGGGCAGGGTGGCGTCAGGGTCGGGGATGGGCAGGAGCGGGGCGAGCAGCGCCATGGCGCCGATCAGAACGAGAACGACGAGCCCGCCGGCTGCCAGCCGGTTGTTGAGCAACAGGCTCCAGCTTGAGAGCCGGGCCGACGAAGGCGCATTGTCTGCGGTCGCGATTGCCTGGGTCATGTCTTGAGCCTCGGGTCCAGAATGGCCTGCGCCACGTCGGCGAGAAGATTGATGAGCACGTATGTGACGGCAACCACCAGCACGCCGCCCTGCACCAGAAGGATGTCGCGGGTGGAAATGGCGTTGACCAGCATCGCCCCGATGCCCGGCCACTGGAACACGGTCTCGATATAAACGGCACCACCCATGACGAACCCGGCCTGAATGCCGATCACCGGGATGATCGACACCAGCGCCGCCTTGAACGCGTGGCGATAGATCACCGCGCGTTCATTGAGGCCCTTGGCGCGGGCGGTGCGGACGAAATCCTGGCGCAGCACTTCGAGCATCGCCGCCCGCGTGAGACGTGCGATGACGCCCGTGGCGACGATGGCCAGCGTGGTGGCGGGCAAAATCAGATGGATCAGAAGGTCGGGCAGGTCGCCCCCGCCATAGACCGCGTACATGCCCGAAGCGGGCAGCACGCGCCATTGCACGGCAAACAGCAGAATGAAGATCAGCCCCAACCAGAAGGCGGGGGTGGAAATGCCGATCAGGACAAAAAAGGTAACGATCCGGTCGGTCCAGCCGAACTGGCGGACGGCGGAAACGACCCCGGCGAAAATGCCCAGGATCGAGCACAGCACCAGCGAGGCACCGGCCAGGATCAGCGTTGCGCCGAAGCGTTCGAGCACTTCATCGATCACCGGGCGGTTGAGGATGAACGAGCGCCCGAAATCGCCCTGCACCAGATTCCCCACCCAGACGAAATACTGCTCCCAGACCGGGCGGTCCAGCCCAAGTTCGCGATTGATGCGGGCGACGTTTTCGGGGGTGGCATATGAGCCCAGAATGGCCAGCGCCGGATCGCCGGGGATCAGCGCCATGATGCCGAACACGATCACCGACAGCCCGATGATGACGGGAATGGCCGAGACGAGGCGTTTGAGGATATAGCCGGGCATGTCTGCATTTCCTCTTTTGCGGCGGGGGCTCGTTTCGTTGGGGAAGCGAGCGGTGCTTTATGCCCCCCTTGGTCACCCCGGCCCTGAGCCGGGGTCCAGTATGCGGCAGCGCTTGTGGATTAGCACGAAGGCTGCCGGGTACTGGGTCCCGGGTCTTCGCCCGGGATGACATTGGTGGGTGAGCGAGCGGTGGGGCGGGGCCGCAAGCGCCTGGCCGGCAGCCCCACCCCCAAGGCCGCTACTGCTTGGTCACGGTCCGTAGGAGCAGGTTGAAGTCCGGCTGGAGTTCAAAGCCTTGCACATTGGCCGTGGAGACCGCGTTCTGCTTCCAGTTGGCAACGAAGATCCAGGGCGCATCGTCATGAACGACCTGCTGGACGTCGCGATAGAGCGCGGCGCGGGTTTCCGGATCGGTTTCCATGCGGGCCTGATCGAGCATTTCGTCGACATCGACATTGGAATAATAGCTCGAATTGAACCCGCCGTCTTCCGGCCATGCGGCGGTGCGCAGGGTGAGGAAGGGCAGGGTATCAGGATCGGTGGTCATCCAGGCCATTTCGGCCATGTCCGCCTTGCCTTCGAGACCCGGGTTCACGTTCGCAAGGAAGGTGTTCCACTCATAGGTCTCGATTTCGACATCGAACCCGACGGCTTCGAGATCGGCCTGGATCGCCGTGCCCATCGGGATGGGATCGAGCATGCCCGAGCCGCCTTCGGTGACATAGAAGGTGACCGAAAGATCTTCGACCCCGGATTCTTCGAGCAGCTGCTCGGCCATTTCCGGATCGTAGGGGTAGGGCTCGACGGCATCGTTATAGGCCCAGGCGAAAGCCGGGGGGATGGGGCCGGCGGATACGTCGGCAGTGCCCGAAAGCACGTCGTTGACCAGCGTTTCCTTGTTGACCGCGTAGTTGGCGGCCTGGCGCACCAGCGGATCGGCAAACGGGCCTTCCTTGGCGTTGAGCATCACGTACCATGTGTGCGGACCAACGGCGTCATAAACGGTAAAGCTGGGGTCCTCGGCGAACATCGAGACGTTGTCGGGGGGCACTTCCACCATGATGTCGATGCCGCCCGAAAGCATTTCGGCAACGCGGGTGTTGGCGTCCGTGATCGGGCGGAAGACCACGGTTTCCATGCCGGCCGGATCGCCCCAATAATCCTCGTTGCGTGAAACCACGACCCGGGTGTTGGACTGCCATTCCTCGAATTTGAACGGGCCGGTGCCCACCGGATTGCGCCCGAAATCCTCGCCATATTCGGCAACGGCGGTCGGGGACACGATGACGCCGGTGTTGGTGGCGAGATTGGTCATGAACGGCGCGAACGGGGTGCCCAGGGTAAATTCGACGGTGTACTCGTCGAGCACCTCCACCGAGGTCACGTCGGCAAAATTGAACGAAAGCGGGAAGGGGCCGGTATCGTAATAGGGGTGTTCCTCGTCGAGCATGCGATCGAAGGTGAACTTGACCGCCTCGGCATTGAACGGGGTGCCATCGTGGAAGGTGACGCCCTCGCGCAGGGTGAAGGTATAGACCAGCCCGTCATCGGAAATGGTCCAGTCCGTCGCCAGGGCCGGCTCGACTTCCAGCGTGCCTTCGGCAAAGCGCACAAGGCCTTCAAACATGTTGGTCAGAATGCGGAAATCGTTGGCCGCGGTGGAAACCTGCGGATCGAGCGTCTGGGGCTCGGCGATCTGGCCCACGATCAGGACATTGGGCGGGGTCTGTGCAACAACCGGCGATGCGGCCATGAGCACGGCGATTGCGGCCCCGGCTAAAAGCTTCTTCATGATAACCTCTCCTTTGGAGCGTTCCCAGAAAAAGTGGCCCCCACTTTTCCGGTTCGGGAACGCGATTTGGCAGCTTCTGGCGTTCCGAGAAAAAGTGGCTCCCACTTTTTCGGTTCGGGAACGCGACGACTTAATTACGTATTCCGGATCGTTGCCCGGTTCTGACTTGGCCCCCGGAGCTTGCCTTGGAGGCGCTGGTCTCCTAATGAATTTATCAGCATAAATGGACATGGCAATACATTTATCGCTATAAATTCAATCAGGGAGAAAAACTGCCCATGACGTTCTCAATTCTCGCCCATGACCGTACAAACGGTTCGTTCGGTGTCGCAACGGCGACGGGCGGGCCGGCCGTCGGCTCGTTGGTGCCGCACGCGCGGGCCGGGGTGGGGGCGTTGGCAACGCAAGGCTACACCAACCCGCTTTATGCCTTTGACGGGCTGGCGGCGCTGGACGCCGGGCAGGGCGCCGAGGCCGTGGTCTATGCGCTGACCACCGCCGATTCCGAACGCGACCGGCGGCAGTTGATCGTCATGGACCGCACCGGCGCAACGGCCGGCTGGAGCGGGCAGGGACTGACCGAGGCGGTGGGCCTGCATCTGCAAACCGACATCGCCATCGCCGGAAATCTCCTCGCCAACACAGATGTCGTCCCCGCCATGGCCGAAGCGTTTGCGCGCGCCGGCGGCCCGCTTGAGCTGCGCCTGCTTGCCGCGCTCACCGCAGGCGATGTGGCGGGCGGCGATGCGCGCGGCATCCAGTCGGCGGCGATAAAGACCTATTCCGACCAACCCTATCCGGCCATCGACGTGCGGATTGATTATTCTCTCAATCCCCTCGACGACCTCTCGACCGTTCTCGAGAAAGTCCGCGCCGGCGGCTACGCCGATTTCTTCGCCACCCTGCCGCGGCGCTGACCAGCCAGGCCCGACGGCGCTTGCGCATCCCCCAAAGCTGTGGTTTGCATCGCGCAAACGCACAAGGTCCTTTCATGTCCGATTTCCTCGAAATCTCTCCCGAGATCAAATACGCGCTGGCCGATGGTCAGCCGGTCGTGGCGCTTGAATCCACGATCATCACCCACGGCATGCCCTATCCGCAGAACCTTGAGACGGCGCTGGCCGTCGAGCAGGTGGTGCGCGACAATGGCGCGGTGCCGGCCACCATCGCGGTTATCGGCGGCAGGTGCCATGTGGGCGTCGCGGGTGAGACGCTCGAGGCACTGGCAAAGACGGGTCTGGATGCAGCCAAGGCCTCGCGGCGCGATCTTGCGGCCATTCTGGTCAAGGGTCTGACCGCCGGGACGACCGTCGCCACCACGATGCAGATCGCGGCGATGGCGGGCATAAAGGTGTTCGCCACCGGAGGGATCGGCGGCGTGCATCGCGGTGCCGAATCCACATTCGATATTTCCGCTGACCTGACCGAACTCTCGCAAACCCCGGTGGCGGTGGTCTGCGCGGGCGCCAAGTCGATTCTCGACATTCCCAAAACCCTAGAAGTGCTTGAATCCAATGGCGTTCCGGTTATCGGCTATGGCACCGACGCCTTCCCGGCGTTCTTCGCGCGCGAAAGCGGGTATGGGGTCGATTACCGGCTCGACAGTCCCGAGGAGGTTGCGGCCCTGATCGCGACGCAGGCGGCGCTGAACATGACTGGGGGTGTTCTGGTCGCCAACCCGATACCCGAGGCCGACGCGCTCGATGCCGACGAGATCAACGAGCGCATCGCCGCCGCCATCGCCGATGCCGAGGCGCAGGGCGTTACCCGCAAGGATCTCACCCCCTATCTGCTCAACCGCATTTTCGAATTGACGGACGGCAAATCGCTGGTGGCCAATATCGCCCTGGTCAAGAACAACGCCAAGGTCGCCGCGCAGATCGCCGCCGCCCTCGTCAAGCGTCACTGACCATGACGGGCCGTATCCTGGTTGTCGGCGACGTCATCACCGATATTCTGGCTGTGCCTGAAGGGCCGGTGGCGCGCGGCACCGATACGCCGGCAACAATCCGGCAGATGCCGGGAGGATCGGGCGCCAATCAGGCGGTATGGCTGGCCGCAATGGGCGTCGATGCCCATTTCGCCGCCCGCGTCGGAGCCTCCGACCTGGTCCGGCTCGGCCGTCATTTCGAAGGACAGGGCGTCGCCGCCCATCTGGCGGGGGACGAAGCCAACCCCACGGGGTCGCTCATCTGTCTGGTCGATACCGATGGCGAGCGCAGCTTTCTCACCGACCGCGGCGCCAATGCCCATCTGGGTGAAACCGATCTGCCGTTCGAACTGCTCGAGGGCATGGATCGCCTGCACATCTCGGGCTACGCCCTGTTCGAGGTAAAACCCCGCGCCGCCGTCATGGCGCTCGCCGCGCGGGCCAAGGCAAGAGATATTCCGGTGAGCATCGACCCGGCCTCCACGGGCTTTCTTGCAGCGGCAGGGCCCGGCAATTTTCCTGGCTGGGCGCAAGATGCCGAAATCATCTTCCCGAACGCCGACGAGGCTCAACTTCTGACCGGGCAGACCGACCCTGATCGCCAGATCGCGGCTCTGCTCGATATCTTTCCCCGTGTGGTGCTCAAGCGCGGCGGGGAAGGGGCCATCTACGCCGCAAGAGGTATGGACACCATCGCGCTGCCGGCCGAGGCGGTAAAAATCGTCGATACCACCGGCGCCGGAGACGCGTTTCTGGCCGGCTTTCTTGCCGCCGATCTGCGCGGAGAAACGCCGGCTGGCGCCATGGCCGCCGCCATTGCGGCAGGCGCGCGGGCGGTATCGCGGCTCGGCGCGCAGCCACTGGCGCTCTGAACGGGCATCCACTGCGCTGCATGCCGATCTTCGGTCACGGCACGCTCCGGCCATCGATATAGTGCTTGCAAATGCCCTTCGTGTCGGCCCATTCTGGGCAGGCAAGGACCATCTCGCCCCAGTTGAAGATGCCTTCTCTCATGATTGGCCTCTGTGGCAGCTGGTCTGCAAAGGGAGGAAATTTATGACTATGTTTACTCGCAGCCCTGTCGCGGTGCTGGTTCTGAGCGGGGGGCTTTTTGCCTCAGGGCTGTCGCTTCCGGTCCAGGGCTATGCGCAGGACGAGAGCACCACCAGCCCTGTGCACTATTCGTCCGAACAAGCCGATCGCGGCGAAGAGAGATTTGAGAGAGACTGTGAAGACTGCCACGGCGACGACCTGCGCGGCGGGCTGATCGGGGGGCCGCCCCTGCGCGGCCTGGCATTCGAACAGAAATTCGCCGATGGCGCGCCCGCCTCGGCGATGTTCGGGTTTATGAGCGCCCTGATGCCGCCCAATGCCCCGGGCCGCTATACGCCCGAGGTTTATGCCGATCTGATGGCCTATATTCTCCAGGAAAACGGCTTTCCGGACGGCGAACCGCTCCCCTCGGACATGGAATCGCTCAACAACCTGATCGTCCAGAAGTAAGGGGCCGGGGGCCGGCCGTTCACCGGGCCGGCGTAGCCGCAAAATCGTAATTCTCGAGGATGGCGCCAATCGTGCCATCCGCTGTCAGCGCAGCAATCGCCTGGTCGATGGCGGTGCGCAGATAGGTGTTCTGCGAGAGCAACAGTCCGGCCACGCCAAGGGTCGTGGGCCGCATCGGGCTGGGGTCGACCAGGTGCAATTGAGGCAGATCGGGATTTTCGCGTTCCGCTGCCCACAGGCTGGGTCCCCAGACCAGCGCCACGTCAGCGGTGCCGTTGAGCAGCGAATCGAGAGAAAGCTCGTTGGTGCCCATTGGAAAGACCCGCAAACGCTCTTCGGGCGCCAGCGTCTGGACATAGGTGAACAATTGCAGGTGAGCCGACGTTCCCATCGTCGCCGCGATGGGGGTTGCCGGTGCCAGATCACCGAGCGTCTCGATGGAGGGGTCGGTGGTCGCGAAAACATACTCGGCTTCATAGTAGGGCCGGGTGGCGATCACCCATTCGGGCAGACCGTCCGGGATGAGCTTGAAGCCCATCTGAACGTCGCAATGTTCGAGCAGGGTCTGGTAGATTTTGGTGATGTCTTCACGCACCATGTCACTTTGCACCACATAGCGCTGTGGCTCGAGCAGCAACCCCGCCGCTATGGCATCGGCGATATCGCCAGCAATCTCCCAGTCGGGGTCGCGCTCGTCGATGCAATAGCGCAGATGGGACGCATCGAGCGGCTGGCCGATGTTCCACTGGCCGGGCGCGAAGGGCACGTCATAGAATTCGGGCTGTTGCGCGGGGGCGGTGCTCGTTGCGAGCATGGCTAGCGCCGAGAACAAAAGCGGTAATGTCGAGCGCAAAGCAATGGGCAAGTTCGAGCTCCCTTAATACGGATCGCCCTCCCTCTCTTCGCTTCCTCGGCGAAAGCCGGGGTCTAGCAGCAAGAGGCGAGCCACCATCGCTTGCGGCGGCCCCCCATGGGCCCCGGCTTTCGCCGGGGAAGCGATCGGTGTGGAGAACAGACAGTTTCGAAACCGGGCCTCCTTAAGAGAGGCGGGGCGGACCGGAAATTTCCGTGCCCGCCCCACTTCTCAGATTACACCTTCCGATCAGTCGGGAAGTGCGAACACATACAGCGTTGCCGGATTGTCCGGTGGCAGCCGGATGTCCGGGGTCAGCGAAGCAAGACGGCCCAGACCCGAGGCCCAGTTCGCAACGACGGCAACATATTGCTTGCCGTCAGCTTCGTAGCTGATGGGGAAGGATTCGAGCGAGTTGCTCAAAGGTCCGCTTTCCCACAGCACTTCACCGGTTTCGTCGTCGAGCGCCATGAACTTGCGGTCCAGGCTGCCCACGAACACCACCCCACCGCCGGTCGGCAGCGTCGAGCTGGTGACTGCCGGGCGCTGGCGGTACTGCCAGGCTTCGGACTGGTCGGTCATGTCGATCGCACGGACCTGGCCGATATTGCCGTCACCATCGGGATGGGGCACACGGGCGAAGGTCGCCATGCCGCCGCCGGTGTAGATTTCGCCCGGATCGAGCGGGTTCGGCGTCGTGTTCGAGCAGAACTCGACTGTCGGCAGATAGAGCATCTGGGTGCGCGGGCTGTAGGCTGTCGCCTGCCAGGCCCGTCCGCCAGGATCGGCCGGACAGTTGAACGTCGTCTCCCCGATATGGGGAATCGTGTCGGGATTGATGGTCTTTTCGCCGGTTTCCTCATCGATCGAGGCCACCACGTTCTGGGGCACGGTTTCCTGAGCCCACAGCCATTCGCCCGATACCCGGTCAATGGCTTCGATGATGCCGAGCTTGCCGGTCGTCACCACCATCTGACGGTCCTCGCCATTGAACGGCAGGTCGATGAGCATGCGCTCATAGACATAATCGAGGTCGAGCGAGTCATTGGGCAGGTACTGGTGATACCATTTCAGCTCACCCGTTTCCGGCACGATGGCCAGGGTCGAGTTGGTGTAGAGAGCGTCGTTGGTAACGCCTTCTTCCGAGCTTTCAGGCAGCAGCCCGCTGATCTCGGCAATCCAGGGGTAGGGCTGACCCACACCGGCGAAGATCAGGTTCTGTTCGGGATCGTAAGACCCGCTGATCCAGGCCGAACCGCCGTGGCGGCTTTCCACGGGAAGCCCGTTCCAGCTGTTGCCTTCGGCCGTATCGCCACGCGCGATCGTATTGACGCGCCACAGCTCCTCGCCGGTCTCGACGTCGTGACCGGTGATAAAGCAGCCGCCGGGTTGTCCGCCGCCGCAGCCGGTCATGCCTTGAACGACAACGCCGTTCGCCACGATCGGCCCGCTCGAAAAGCTGTAGCCAAATTCAGGATTGGCGACCTGCTTGTCCCAGATCAACTGACCGGTCTTGGCGTCGAGCGCGACCAGATGGGCATCGCGGGTTGCGATGATCAGCTTGTCTTCATAGATCGCCTTGGACCGCTGGCCGCTGGGGTTGGTCCCTTCGGACAGCTCGTATTCATACTCCCAGATCAAGTCGCCCGTGGCCCCGTCGAGGGCCTGGATGAGGTGGGTCGAATTCTGCAGGTACAAGATACCGTCATGAACCAGCGGGGTTTCCTGCGACCGTCCGCCCGGCGACATGCCCCAGGCCCAGGCCAGCTGCAGATCGCCGACATTGTCCTTGTTGATTTCTTCAAGCGGGCTGTAGCCCCAGCCGTCATAGGTGCGTCGCCACATCAGCCAGTCGCCATCGGGCGGATCGACCAACATTTCGTCGGTGACCGGTGTGAGGTTGTCGATCGGGCTGTCCTGGGCACTTGCCGCCTGCACGGCCAACAATGATGCCGATGACGCAGCGACCGCCAAAAAGCCAAGTAAAATCTTAGTTCTGGTCATAAGAGGCCTCCTCCAAAGCCTGAAGTTACTAGCTCTCTCCCTTGAAATGTTTGGCCGGCACAGTAGCGTCGGCAGACAAGGCCCTTGCTAGTACGATTTGATCGTACGCCTACCAAACAGAGGCCGTCAACTCCTGGTTAACGGCGGCTCTTTTGAGGTCCCTTGTCTTGGGGTGCCGCGGTCCCGCCCGCAGCGATTGTCAGGCGTTCAAAAATTGCGTTTACTGCGCGCGCGGCCTGAATTGCCTTTTGCTTGTGCTCATTTTGGCCGCTGCACTGCGAGGACTTCGCATCGCCAAGGGGACGAGGATGAGACGCATACAAACATTTGTGATGGCAGCAGCGCTCGCTGTCGGGCTGGGGGCTGGCCAGGCTCCGGCACAGGACGTCATGGTGGTCTATGACGCTTCGGGATCCATGTGGGGCCAGATCGAGGGCGTCACCAAGATCGAGATTGCCCGCGAGGTGCTGGGGGACCTTGTCAACCAGTGGCCGGACGAGACCAATCTTGGACTCGTGGCCTACGGCCATCGCCGCGAGGGCGATTGCGGGGACATTGAAACGGTAATTGCACCGCAACCGATTTCGCCCGCCACTTTCAGTGATGCGGTCAACGCCATCAACCCGCTGGGCCGCACGCCGCTCTCGGCTGCCGTCGAGCATGCAGCAGAAGAACTGGTCTATCTCGAAAACCCCGCCACTGTGGTTCTGATTTCAGACGGCATCGAAAATTGCGAGGCCGACCCCTGCGCGCTCGCGACCCATCTTGAAGAGCGCGGCATCGCGTTCACCACCCACGTCATCGGGTTTGACGTGGCGTCCGAGGAATACGCTCAGCTTTCCTGCATAGCCGAAAACACGGGCGGCATCTTCGTGCCCGCATCCAATGCCGGCGAACTGGCCGACGCCCTGGCCGAGGTCAAGCAGGTGATCGAGGAGGCGCCCTTGCCCGAGCCGCAACCCGAGCCAGAGCCGGAACCCGAACCTGAAGTCGCTCAGGTCGATATCAAGGCGCCGGCCAGCGTAACGGTCGGCATGCGGTTCCCCGTGAGCTGGGCGCCGACGCTCGAGGCAAGCGATTATGTCACCATCGTCCCGGTCGGTGCCGATGAAGGAAGCTATGGCGATTATCAGCGCGTGCGCGACGATTCCGAGCAGGAATTGAGGGCGCCGGCCGAAACCGGGCTTTACGAAGTGCGGTATGTTTTTGAGAGCACAGGCGAAACGGCCGGCTCGACCCCGGTCGAGGTGGTCGATGCCGACGTTACCGTCACCGCACCCGAAACGGTCACCACCGGGGCCCGGTTTACAGTGGGCTATACAGGCGCTGTCGATGGCAGCGATTATGTCACCATCGTTCCGGTCGGGGCCGAGGAGGGCAGCTATGCCGACTATCGGCGGGTAAGCGATGCGTCCGAACAGGAACTGACCGCTCCCGCGGACGCCGGCCTTTATGAAGTGCGCTACGTCCTTGACGAGGGCGCGCGGACAATGGCCTCGACACCGATCGAGGTGGTCGAGCCGCAAACCACGGTTTCCGCTCCCAAAACCGTAACGGTGGGCGCCCGCTTCACTGTCGGCTACACAGGGGCTGTCAATGGCAGCGACTACGTCACCATAGTCCCCATGGGGGCCGAGGAAGGCAGCTATGCCGACTATCGGCGGGTAAGCGATGCGTCCGAGCAGGAGCTGACGGCGCCCGCCGAGCCTGGCCTTTATGAAGTGCGCTACGTGCTCGACGAGGGCGGGCGGACCCTGGCCTCATCGCCCATCGAGGTCGTTGAGGGCGAGACGACGGTTTCCGCCCCCGAAACGGTGACCATCGGTTCGCGGTTTACCGTGACCTACACGGGAGCCGTCAACGGCAGCGACTATGTCACAATCGTCCCCGCTGGAGCCGAGGAAGGCAGCTATACCGACTACAGACGTGTAAGCGATGCGTCCGAGCAGGAGCTGACGGCGCCCGCCGAGACCGGCCTTTATGAAGTGCGCTATGTGCTCGACGAGGGCGGACGGACCATGGCGTCGACCCCGGTCGAGGTCGTGGCGGGCGATGTGAGCGTTTCGGCCCCCACCGTGGTGATCGCCAATGAGCGCTTTTCGGTCGGCTATACCGGCGCGATCAACGGCAGCGACTATGTGACGATTGTCCCCGCCGGAGCCGAGGAAGGGAGCTATACCGACTACCGCCGCGTGAGCGATGCGTCCGAACAAGACCTCACGGCGCCGGCCGATCCGGGGCTCTATGAGGTGCGCTACGTGCTCGATCAAGGCGGTCTCACCATGGCCTCGACGCCCGTCGAGGTGCTCGAAGAGGGCAGTGCCATCGATTTCGGTGCCGGCCTCGATGTGCCGCCTTCGGCAGCGCCGGGCGAAACGATCCTTGTGACCTGGACCGCCGATGTCGAGGGCGCGCGCATCTCGCTGGCCCGGGCCGATCAGGCCGATTTCGCCTGGATCGAGGCGCAGTCCGCGAGCAGCGAGAAGGCGACCAAACTGACCATCCCCGATGAGCCGGGCACCTACGAGGTGCGCTTTCTCGATGTTGCCAACCAGTCGGTGCTGGGACGCTCCCCGATCACCGTGGAATAAAAAAGAAAGGGGCGGCGCTATGGCGCCGCCCTTTTGCGACAAGACAGGGCGCTTAAAGCGCCTTGGTCAGTTCCGGCACCAGCTCGAACAGATCGCCCACCAGCCCGTAATCGGCCACGCCGAAAATCGGAGCTTCGGGGTCCTTGTCGATGGCGACGATGATTTTGGAATTCTTCATTCCCGCCAGATGCTGGATCGCGCCGGAAATGCCCACCGCGATATAGAGATCGGGGGCGACGACCTTGCCGGTCTGGCCCACCTGCCAGTCATTGGGCGCATAGCCGGCGTCCACGGCGGCGCGCGAAGCGCCCATGGCGGCACCGAGCTTGTCGGCCAGCGGTTTGATGATTGCGTTGAACTTTTCTTCCGAGCCCAGTGCCCGCCCGCCGGAAACCACGATCCGCGCATTGGCGAGTTCCGGCCCGGCGCTGACCGCCGCGTCCCGCGAGACGAATTTGACCTTCGGCGCCGAGGGGGCAAAATCGATAGCTTCGATAGCGGCCGAACCGCTTGTCCCCACGGCGTCGAACGCCGAGGCGCGCACGGTGAGAACGATCTTGTCTGCAGTGGCTTCGACGGTCTGGATCGCCGCACCGGCATAAACGGGCCGCTCGAAGCGCTTCTCGGACAGCACCGCCGTGATATCGGACACCTGCATCACGTCGAGCAATGCCGCGACGCGGGGCATAACGTTCTTGCCCGCGGTCGTCGCGGCGGCAACGATATGGCTGTAACCAGCCGCCAGATGGACGAGCAGTTCAGACACCGGCTCGGCAAGCTGGTGCGCGTAGGCGTCACTGTCGGCCACCAGAACCTTTGCGATCCCATCGAGCTTTGCCGCAGCCTCGGAGACCTGGCCGCAACCGGACCCGGCCACCAGCACATCGATGTCGCCACCGATCTTGCGCGCAGCGGCAACGGCCTTGGCGGTCGCGACGGCGAGGGTGGAGTTGTCGTGTTCTGCGAGGATGAGAATGCTCATAGCACCCGTGCCTCCGTCTTGAGCTTTTCGACGAGTTCGGCCACCGAACCCACCATCGAACCGGGCTTGCGCTCAGCCGGTTTGGCGGTCGAAAGGACGCTCAAGGTCGGTGCCAGCGGCACGCCGAGGCTGGCCGCGTCGATTTCCTCGAGCGGTTTTTTCTTGGCCTTCATCACATTGGGCAGCGAGGCATAACGGGGGGTATTGAGCCGCAGATCGGTGGAGATGACGGCGGGCAGGGCGAGTTCGAGCGTTTCGAGGCCGCCATCGACTTCGCGGGTCACTGTGGCCTTGCCGTCGGCGATTTCGACCTTGGAGGCAAAGGTCGCCTGCGGCCAGCCGAGCAGAGCCGAGAGCATCTGCGCCGTCTGGTTGGAATCGTCGTCGATGGCCTGCTTGCCCATGATGACAAGATCGGGGCTTTGCTGTTCGGCAATCTTCTTGAGGATTTTGGCCACCGCCAGTGGCTCTACGGTCTCGTCGGTCTTGACCAGAATGGCGCTGTCCGCGCCCATGGCGAGCGCCGTGCGCAGCGTATCCTGCGACTGGGCGGGGCCGATGGAAACGGCGACGATCTCGGTCGCGATGCCCGCTTCCCTGAGCTTGATCGCCTCTTCGACGGCGATTTCATCGAACGGGTTCATGCTCATTTTCTGGTTGGCGAGATCGACGCCCGTTCCGTCCGACTTCACCCGCACGGTGATGTTGGCGTCGAGCACCCGCTTGACCGGGACTAGAATTTTCAAAGCCGTCTCCTCTTATTCAGTCATCCGGGACGTGAGGCCGTTTCCCGTCTAGCGCTCTGTTTGTGCAGCGATTGGCAGCTTGGTGGTGAGCTTGATGCATTTGAGCGCGAAATGGGAGTTGATGGCCACAACGCCGGGCAAATGCAACAGCTTGCGCTTCAAAAGCCGCTCATATTCCTCAATCGAGGCGACCAGCGCACGCACCACATAGTCGGTCTCCCCGCTCATGGAATAACATTCCACCACCTCGGGGTAACCCGCCACGTCCCGCTCGAACGCCTCAAGCGTTTCCTCATCGTGCTCCTTGAGTCTGATGTGGGCAAAGACGGTGATGTCGAGCCCAAGCTTGTGCTGGTCGAGGATCGAGACCCGCTCCTTGATGACGCCGTCCTTTTCGAGCCGCTTGAGACGCCGCCAGAAGGGGGTGTGGGACAGGCCCACCTTTTCGGCCATATCGGCGACCGACAGGGACGAGTCGTCCTGGACCACCGCCAGTATCTTGCGATCCATCTCGTCCATGTAATCGTCTCCTCAATATGTGCAAAATGATAGGATAGAAGTCTCAATCATTACGCGATAGTCGGAGAATGAAGTCAAGTTCTCCGCTTCGATGGGGCAGAGCATCCGATCCTGACCCAGCCGAACCGGTTCATGGCAATAAACATGCGCCGGCGGCTCGGGCACCCGGTTTCCAGTATCGATCCTGTCGGGTGGCCGTTTGGAATCGCTTTGTGAAAAACCCTTGCCAAGTCGCGGACTCGATTGAATGTTCCGAGGGTCCTCGCGGCGGCCTGATGCCAAGCCGGCCTCGACAAGACCTGCCCTCTCTCGGTAGGGGATAACCACACAGGGTTCAGGAGCCTTTACATGGCAAACCGCACCGGCGGACAGATACTCGTCGATCAACTCAGGATTCACGGCGCCAACCACGTTTTCTGCGTGCCGGGTGAGAGCTATCTCGCCGTGCTCGATGCGCTCTACGATGCACCGCAGATCAAGACGGTCACCTGCCGGCAGGAAGGCAATGCGGCCATGATGGCCGAGGCCCATGGCAAGCTCACCAGCCGCCCCGGCATCTGCATGGTGACGCGGGGTCCCGGTGCGACCAATGCCAGCGCCGGCCTGCATGTGGCCATGCAGGACGCCACCCCGATGATTCTGTTTATCGGGCAGGTGGCGCGCGACCAGATCGAGCGCGAAGCGTTCCAGGAGATCGATTATCGCCGCATGTTCGGGCAGGTCACCAAATGGACCGCACAGGTCGATGACACGTCCAGGTTGCCTGAACTGATCGCCCGCGCCTTCAGGGTGGCAACCAGCGGCCGGCCGGGCCCTGTGGCCATCGCGCTGCCCGAGGACATGCTGACCGAGATGGCCGACGTGCCCGATGCGCTGGCCTATACGCCGCTGGCAAGCTGGCCGGGCGCCGATCAACTTGACGCAATGGCAGACATGCTGGCCGAGGCGCAGCGCCCCATGATGCTGCTCGGCGGCGCCCCCTGGGATGCCGAGGCTGTTTCCGCCATCCAGCGATTTGCCGAAGCCAACCAGCTGCCGGTCGCTACCAGCTTTCGCCGTGCGGACAGGTTCGACAATTCCCATCCGCTCTATGCGGGCGATCTGGGCATCGGGCCCAATCCCAAACTGCTCGAAACCATCAAGGCGTCGGATTTGCTGATCGTTGTCGGTGCCCGGCTGACGGAAATGACGACGGGGGGCTATACACTGTTCGACATACCCGTGCCCAAACAGAGACTTGTCCATGTTCATCCCGATCCCGAGGAATTGGGCCGGGTCTATCATCCCGCGCTGGCCATCAACGCCACCCCGCGCGAATTTGCCAAATCGCTCGAGATCCTTGCCCCGATTGCGTCTCCGGCCTGGGCCGGGTCCGGCGAGGCTGCCCATGCGGCCTATGCCCAATGGCAGGTCTGTCCGCCCAATCCCGGCGATATCCAGCTTGGCGCGGTGATGGAATGGCTCGAGGCCAATATGCCGGCTGAAACGATATACACCAATGGCGCGGGCAATTTCTCGGTCTGGCTGCACCGCTTCCATCGCTATCGCCGCCTTGGCACACAACTGGCCCCGACCTCGGGGTCAATGGGCTATGGGTTTCCCGCCGCCATCTCCGCCGCGATTGTCCAGCCCGAAACGCCGGTGGTCTGCTTTGCCGGGGACGGCGATTTCCTGATGAGCGCACAGGATCTCGCCACGGCCATGTCGGCCGGTGCCAAACCGGTCACCATCGTCTTCAACAATGGCATTCTGGGCACCATCCGCATGCACCAGGAAAACCATTACCCGGGGCGCGTTTCGGCCACCGATCTGGTCAACCCCGACTTCGCAGCCTACGCAAAAGCCTTCGGCGCGCATGGCGAAACGGTGCACGCGACCGCTGAGTTTGCCCCGGCGATGGAGCGTGCATTGGCATCGGGCAAGGCGGCGGTGATCGACCTCAAACTCGATCCCGAGGCGATCACGCCCCGAACCACTCTCACCAAGCTGCGACAGGCGGCCCGGGACAAGGCTTGAGGCCCTGGTCCCGTCATGCCGTCGAGCGGCCTTGAGACGGACGGACGAGGCGGAGTCGAGGACCCCGGCGAACGTTTTCGCCGCGCCGTCGCAGGCGCAGCGGAGGGCATAAGCGCGGTTTCAGCGCCGTCATGCCCGCCGTGGTGCGCGCCGCGAGACAAAATGGACGAGGCGGAGCCGAGGACCCCGGCGACCGTTCGCCGCCCCTCGGAGGGCCAGTGAGCGGCATAGCGCGGTTCAAGCGCGTCATGCCGTGAGCGGTGCGGCCCGTGAGAGAAAAAATGGTGGAGCTGATCGGGATCGAACCGACGACCTCGTCATTGCGAACGACGCGCTCTCCCAACTGAGCTACAGCCCCATTCGGGGATCGGTTTAGCGCAATATCGCGCAGGCTGGAAGGGGTGAATGGCGACTATTGTGTGGGCAGTGCCAGGGCGATCTGGCCCGGCAGGGTCTCCACCGGCTCAAAGCCGAGATTGGCGCAATTGGTGGCAAAAATTTCGGCCCAAGCCGCGCCGCGCTGCTCGATATAGGTGACGCGGTTGGCCGCGCCCTCGATCGTTGCCTGCTCCGCAGCCGTGGTGGCCCGTTCGGCGGCGCGCATGAAATCGTCATCGGCGAAATAGTTGCAGCCCGGAACGTCGATCGACCGCCAGGCGAACAGCGCGATATCGATGACGTCGCGCGCGGTCTGCCGCCCGAAATCCATATAGGGCGTGAGGTCGGGATCGCCGCAGGCTATCGCTGCCGCCTCGGCCCGCATCCGGGCAATGCGGTGCGGCGCGTCCTCGATCGTCTCTGCGGCCGCGGTGGCGATTTCGCCGAGCCGGATCTGGGCGGCCACCTGTTCGAGTGGCGTGAGGTACACGATGGAATCATCGAAAAGGGCACACCGCGTGGTGACATCGGTGCTCACGACCAGAGCATCTGCATCGGCCAGCATCTGGTCGACGTCCGCCGCGCCACTCTGCGCCGATGCCTGGCCGGCCACCGAGACGGCCAGCAGCACAGCGAATGCGCCTGACAACAATGATGTTCGGTCGGACAAGAGAAATCCTGCGATTATACGAAGTGGCGCTTGAAACCCAAGCACATCACCAATGTGGCTGTTTTGCGAAACCGGTTCGTCCCAGTCTGTCGCAGGCGATAGATAAAGGACTCGTAAACAATGATTGCCTCAAGTGTTAACGAGTGGTTTCCGTATGTGTGGACATTTTGCAACATTGGTCCCGCAACCCTCCCGAATGGCCGTTGAACAGGGCGAACGGCTGTTGCGAACCCAACCGGCATCGCTAGAGTGGGTCTTGCGAATCCATGCATGGGATCGTTTGTCGGTCGCAACGCGACGGCAACACACGACACCAACAATAATGTGGTCGCGTTTCGACAAACTGCCGGATAGCCCGGCACAAACAAACTGAATGACTGACTTTGGAGGTCAATTATGAAACTTAAGAGCCTTCTTCTGGGTTCTGCAGCTGTTCTGGCCCTGTCGACGGGTGCTCAGGCCGCTGATCCGATTCCGGCGACTTTCGTGTCGCTCGGCGTTTGCGATGCCTACGGCATCTCGGGCCTGACCATCGAATCCGACGACACCTGCCTGTCGATCTCGGGTGAAGTGTCGTACGAATATACGCACCAGGATATCACCGGCTACGAAATCATTTCGAACGTCGATTGGGAACTGGCCTTCGAAGCCACCACCCAGACCGACGCCGGCGCTGCCGTTGCCTTCATCTCGTTCGTTGATGATGACACCGAAACCGTTACCGGCTTCGTTCACACCTATTCGGAAGATCCCGTTGTCGATCAGGCCTATGTTCAGTTCGGTGACACCACCGTTCTTTCGGCCGGTCTGAAGGACAAGATCCTCGACACCGAAGTTCTCGACCGCACCTATGGTGGCGACGAGCACGGCGATTTCGATTGGGATCTCGACGAAGGCGAACTGTCCAACACCGTTGCTCAGGGCGGCCACGTCATCACCATCGAATCGCTGGTTGCTGATGGCTTCACCGTCATCGCCGGTCTCGAAGACCTCGACGGCGACGGCACTGCACTGCTCGGCGTCGAATATGACGGCGGCATGTTCTCGGCTGAAGCTGCCGTTCTCCTTGGCGACCTTTATGGTGCCACTGATCCGGTCAACTTCTATGCCGCTCTGACTGCAGAGTTCGATTCGTTCGAAGCTCGCGCTGCTGTGATCTTTGATGATAGCGGTGACTACATTGCTTCGCTCGGTGCCACTGCAACGCTCGACATGTTCACGCTCGACGTTGACGCGTTCATCGACGAAATCGCTGGCGACAACGATTGGGGCATTGCTGGTGAAGGTTCGTTCGACGCCACTGAAACCGTTGCCGTCTATCTCGGCGCCGGCTACCAGGAAGACGTCGCTGTCGATATCTTCACCGTTTACGGTGGTGTTGACGTTGATGTCACCGAAACCATCGCTGCCAACGCTGAACTCGGCTACACCGACAACGGCGGCGCTGACTACATCTACGGCGCTGCTGGTGTGACCTACGCACCGGGCGGCGGTTTCGAAACCAGCCTGAACGTGTTCGCCGACACCGACGACCACTACAAGCTGACCTTCGAAGCTTCCAAAGAGTTCTAAGAACTCTTCGCCTCGAGGCGATTGTTTGGAAAGGCCCGGCGTTTGCCGGGCCTTTTCTTTTGCGTTGAGCCGGAAATGATGGGCTGGACTGGCTTCGTCGGCGGCCAAAATGCTTTACACTGAACCTCGAAATCCCGAGTCGACCGACATTGCCGCGGCACGCGGCGTAAACCTATTGGCTTTGAATGACTTTTCCCCGCTTGCTCTTTTTTGTCCTGCCCGCCGTCATCGTATTGACCCCGATCCAGGCGGCGCATGCGCAGTATCAATCACTCGATGAGACAGCGGAGATTGGGTCCGGCGATGCCTTTGTCTGGGCCGTGCAGATCGATGCCGGCGACATCACGCTGAATGGCAATGTGCCATACCAGTCGGTCGCGACGATTCTTTCCGGACAGGCAGGGATCGACGATGACGGCATGACGATTGCCGACGGCGCGCCGCTGGGATTCCTGCGTGATGCGATGAAAGCCATAGCGGCCAGCGAGATGCTGGAAGACGGATCGATTGCCTATGGCGAGGGGCAATGGACGGCGACGGGCACATTGCGGCCCGATGCGAGTCGCGATGCGCTGATCGAAGCTCTTGGATCTGCCGGCGACGGTGCGGAATGGGTCGTGGCGGTCGAAGGGCCGGGAGGTGGCGAAACTGAAAGCGTCCAGCCCCCAGAGCCGATCGGTGAGGATGTCATGGAGTCGGTTGAAGGCCTGCTTGAGGAAAGCGAGCCAGCACGCGAAGATATAACGGAGATTATCGAAACGGCGGATGCCGAGGCGTCCACGCAATCTACAGCCGATACGGTGCCCGAGCCCGAGCCCGAGGTCGAGGCCGACGACGCGACCGGCGAACAGCCGCTGTCCGACGACATCGTCCCCACGGAAGGAACGACCGAACGGCAAGCGCCGGTCGATGAGGACAGCCAACAAGATCAGGCGTTCGTCCAGGAACAGCAGGACATTGCTCCCGCCGATCCGATCGTTCCGGATGGGGACGCTGCCGCGAATGCAAATCTCGAGGCGGAAGCTACACAGTGCCGTGAGCAGCTGGCCGCGCTCACGCAAGACAACGCAATTTCCTTCGCCTCGGGCCGCACGACCCCGACGGCGTCGTCCGAGAGCCTTATTGCCGATATCGCCGCAGTACTGGCCATTTGCCCTGCGCAGCCGGTTTATGTAGAAGGACATACCGACGCCGATGGGCGCGACGAAACCAATCTGGTTTTGTCCCTCAGCCGTGCCGAGGCGGTTGTCGACCGGTTGGTGGCGCAGGGGATCGACCCCCAGCGCCTTTTCGCCGTCGGCTATGGGGCAAGTCTTCCCGTTGCGTCCAACGAAACGGCGGCGGGCAAGGCGCAAAATCGGCGCATCGTCTTCAGCTTCGAAGACATTGCGCAATAGCAATGCCGGATGTGAGCCGCCGCAAAGGCAGGGCTCCGACCGGAAAGAGGGGGCTTGGGCAGTGAGTGACATAGCATATCTGATCGCCATCAACTGGCCATTTCTGGTTCTGGCCGTGCTGATCGGCATTGCGACCGGATGGTACGGCGCACCCGAAGAGGGGCGTTGAATGCTTCCAGGAAAAGCTGCAGACTTTTCCGGTCCGGAAGCGCGGCAAACAAGAATTTGAAAGCAAGTCCATGGATCCCACGCCGCACATCCTTCCCAGCGCGCTGCTGCTGCTCGCCGCCTTTTTCATCGGCTGTCTTGTCGGATATCTGCTCAAGCGGATGTTCGGGCCCAGCCGGCGCGCCGAACCGGTCGCCCAGCCCGATCAATCTCAAACGCCGGTTGCGCCCGAACGGCCCGACCTCGGCGACCCAGCGCTTGGCCTGCTCAATGAACCGATTGGCGGACAACCTGACGATCTCAAGAAAATCAAGGGGATAGGCCCCAAACTTGAATCGGTTCTGCACCACAATGGTGTGTATCATTTCAGCCAGATTGCCGCCTGGAACGCCAAATCCATCGCCATGATGAACGCCCGACTGTCCTTCAAGGGCCGCATCGAGCGGGAAAAATGGGTCTCACAGGCCAAGGCGCTGGCCAAGGCCGCCAGCCGGGAGTGAGCGTGCGCGGTTGGGGCGTCGATGTCAGGCAGACGCGGCCCTGTCGCCGACATCAGGCTCATCTGCCCGGCATATGTCGCGCAAGAATGCCGCCATGGCCTGATGTTCCTCGGCATCTTCGAGAAGGGCGGGCGATCCCTGGTCGGATATGACCAGCGTTGCCGCGTCGCGGCGCCGGCGCACCATCTCGTCAAAACTTGCCCGCCGCACCTGATCGGTCAGTTGCGAGCGCACGATCATCAGCGGGACGTGGGAAAGCGTATCGAACAATTGCCATTGCGGTTCGAGAACGTCGTCGAATTCGAACTGTTCGAGCTGGGCGATCAACTGGCTGTCGAAAAGCGGGCGCAGCTTTCCGCGCCCGTCTTCGGCATAAATGCGCTGGGCGAACCCGTCGAGCCGCGCCTCGGACTCGCCCGGATAATCGGTGCTCAGGATCTTGCGTAGCGCAGCCCGGCAAGCCGGCGCCGATCTGAGCGCTGTCAAATGGCGAAAATTGTTGCGCGTGCGCACCAGCCCGCGCGGGTCGGTCACCGGCCCGGCGTCGATCAGAATGGTTCCGGCAACGGCAAGGGGACGGCGCGTGGCAATGATCATGGCGACCTGGCCGCCATGGCCTTCGCCGGCCAGAACGGCGCGCGGCACGTCGAGCGCCGCCATCACATCAAGCACGCAATCGGCATCGGCGAGCGTGGAATAGCGCGCACCCTTGCCCATGTACGACGACCGGCCCCGACCGGGCAGATCGATCAGGATGAAGCTAAAGCCGGTACCGGGCAGCCGGTTGATCGCGGCGGGCAGTCCGGCGAAATCGGACATATTGCGCACATAGCCCGGCAGGCACACGATCGGGACCACATCATCGGAAATCTCGCCATGAACATGCACGGCAATCTGTGTACTGGCACTGCCGCAGGTGATCGTCCTGACCGGAAGGTCGGAAAAAAGCTGTGTTTGGGGCAGGGGAGTTGCGCGCTTGAACATGATGCTTCATACCACGCCCGGCGGCGCAGGCAATCGCGGTGAGCGTGAGGCCGTGGCCCTCCTTGTCGCGCCATGCAAGTGCCATTATGGTGCGCCAGTTCTGGGGTGACAAAACCGTCATCCCGCGCCATCAAGAAACATCCCCTTAGGGATCGAGGGCGATACTGGAGTGCTTCCAGCAAAAGTGGGCACCACTTTTGCTGTTCGGAAGCGCGACAAAACAAAATGTTGGAGTGCTTCCAGCAGAAGTGGGGACCAATTTTGGGTTCGGAAGCGCGACAAAAATAGAAAGTTGAAGCGCTTTCTTTGGGAGCGCGATAATCTCGTTAAAGGCGGCTGCCAGGCGCGCCTACTGTCGAAAATCAAGGACTGTCTCACATGTTTTCCGGGTCGATCACGGCGTTGGTAACGCCGTTCCATAAGGGTGCTGTTGATGAAGACGCCATGGCGCGCTTCGTCAAATGGCAGATCGAGGAAGGCACCAACGGTCTGGTGCCGGTGGGAACCACCGGCGAAAGCCCCACGGTCAGCCACGAGGAACATCGCCGCGTCATCGAGATCGCCATCGAAGTAGCGGACAAGCGCGTTCCCGTCATCGCCGGGGCCGGCTCCAATTCGACGCGTGAAGCCATCCATCTCGCCCAGTTTGCCGAAAAGGCCGGCGCCGATGGCATTCTGACCATCGTGCCCTATTACAACAAGCCCAACCAGGAGGGTCTGTTCCAGCATTTTTCAGCGATTGCAAAGGCGACCAGCCTGCCCGTCATTCTCTATTCGGTGCCCGGCCGCACGGTGGTCGATATCAACGTCGACACCATGAAGCGCCTGCGCGATGCGTGCCCCAATATCGTCGGCGTCAAGGACGCGACCGCCGACATGAGCAAGGCGACAATGACGCGCGCTGCGCTGGGCTCGGAGTTCGTCATGCTCTCGGGCGAGGACATTACCGCGCTGGGGTACAACGCCCATGGGGGCAGGGGGTGCATTTCGGTCACCTCCAACGTTGCGCCAAGGCTGTGCTCGGCGTTTCAGGCCGCCTGTCAGGCTGGAGATTTCAGCACCGCGCTCACCATTCAGGATCGGCTGGCACCGCTCCACAAGGCACTGTTTATCGAGCCCAACCCGCAGGGCGTCAAATATGCCGCGTCCAGGCTCGGCCTGTTCGGCGACGAAATCCGGCTTCCGCTGGTTCCGGTGACAGAAACCACCCGCGCGGCCATCGACGCCGCACTGGTCCACGCCGGGCTCATCAACTGATCGATAAGTAATGGCACCGAAGAAAGAAAAAGGTCTGCTCGAAACCGGCATGGTGGCCGAAAACCGCCGTGCCCGGTTCGATTATGAGGTTCTCGACACCATCGAGGCCGGCATCGTGCTGCGCGGGACAGAGGTGAAATCCCTGCGTAACGGCAAGGCCCAGATCGCCGAATCCTACGTGTCGCCCGAGGGCGGGGAGCTTTGGCTGATCAATGCCAACATTCCCGAATATGTGCAGGCCAACCGCTTCAACCACGACGAAAAGCGCCGCCGCAAGCTTCTGGTCTCGCACCGCGAACTCGACAAGCTCGCCAAGGGCGTCGAGCGGCAGGGCAACACCATCGTGCCGCTCAAACTCTATTTCAACGATCGCGGCATGGCCAAACTGCTGATCGGGCTCGCCAAGGGCCGAAAATCCCACGACAAACGCGACGTCCAGAAAGATCGCGATTGGGCGCGCGACAAACAGCGGATCTTGAAGCAGGGCTGATCTGGCCTCGGACGGTCGGGCCTGCTCGAATGCCGAGCGTACTGGATCCCGGATCAAGTCCGGGATGACCAAGGGGGTAGGGATGCTCCTGTGCCAAACAGAAGCGGCCCCTCGCAGAGCCGTCGCCTTTCCTTGCACAATGTTCCACACGACCGTCATTCCGGCCTTGAGCCGGAATCCAGTAAACGGCAGCGCAGATGGCTTCGGTCGCGGCTCTCCTCCCCCTCGCTACTCCGGCGAGGGCCGGAGCCCATGTGCGCTCCAATATCCACGGGTAGCCTGGAAAATCCGCTGGGTCCCGGATCGGGTCCGGGACAGCGACAGTGAGAGTTGTCACGACATTGCCCTCGCCACCACCGTCATCCCGGCCTTGAGCCGGGATCCAGTACCCCCGGCGCCGGAGGTGGACGCTCAGCCTTCTGCCGTTATCGCAGCCTTCGCCTTGCTCATCGCGTCCTCGAACATCTCGGTCGTCAGCCGCCCGGTATTGGTGTTGTAGCGCGAGCAGTGGAAGCTATCGATCAGCGTGCGGCCGTCACTCAGCCGGTGCGCGCGGCCGTGGCCGAACGGGAAGGCGGCGCGGCGCTCTCCCAGGGCGCTGAGCAGCGATTCGTGGGCGATGCGGCCAAGGGCAAAGAACGCCTTTGCCTGACGATTGGCCTCGATCGTGGCGACAAGAAACCGTCGGCAGGTGGCGATTTCGGGCCCGGTCGGCTTGTTTTGCGGCGGGACGCAGCGCACGGAATTGACGATCAGCGTATCGACGAGCTGCAGGCTGTCATTGGGATCGGCTTCGAACTCGCCGGTCGCCAGCCCGAATTTCTTGAGCGTTGCATAGAGCAGATCGCCAGCGTAATCGCCGGTAAACGGGCGCCCGGTGCGGTTCGCCCCGCGCAGCCCCGGCGCCAGCCCGACGATCAGCAGGCGGGGGGCGGCATCGCCCCAATTGTCCACCGGCGCGTTGTGCCAATCTGGAAACTGGTGCTGATTGACGTGCCGAAACTCGGCCAGTCGCGGACAGAGCGGACAATCTGGTGGTGGATTGGTCGGGAGCGCCAAGGACAGTCTCGCACAAGAATCAGGGCGAAACATCCTCTCTGGCGACCTGCTGGCGGTCAACCTGCGGGCGGCCCACCGTCTTGACCAGGGTGGCGATTTCGAGAAAGTAGTCGGCCTGGCGCCGCAGATCGTCCGAAATCATCGGCGTGGGCGTGGTCAGCGTCGAAGCGACGGTCACCTTTTTGCCGCGCCGCTGCAATGCGGCGACCAGCGCGGTAAAATCTCCATCGCCTGAAAACAGGACGAGGTGATCGTAATGGGCGGACATCTCGAGCGCATCGATGGCCAACTCGATATCCATATTGCCCTTGATCTTGCGCCGCCCCTGCGCGTCGACAAATTCCTTGGCGGGCTTGGTCACCACCGCGTAGCCATTGTAGTCCAGCCAATCGATCAGCGGCCGGATCGAGGAATATTCCTGATCCTCGACGAGCGCGGTGTAATAGTAAGCGCGCAGCAGGTAGGCCGTGTCCTGAAACTCACCGAGCAACCGCTTGTAGTCGATATCGACACCAAGCGCTCGGGACGTCGCGTAAAGGTTGGCGCCGTCGATGAACAGCACGACCTTTTCCCGGGAATCGAACATATGGACAAAAGCTCCAAACAAAAATCGGTAGAAAAATTGCAATCGTTCACATGGCTCAACGCGGCAAACCCGACAGAAGTTCATTCCGGGCGTCAAATTAAGATGATCGGGCGGGGCAAACCCCCGCTTGTCATCACCAAGGCCCTCGTGTAAGAGAACGGCAACTCCCCTAAAGCAATGGAGACCGGCTGTGGCACGCGTCACCGTAGAAGATTGCATTGAAAAGATTCCGAACCGCTTCGAGCTGGTTCTTGCGGCCGCCCATCGCGCCCGCATGATCTCCTCGGGCGGCCAGATCACCGTGGATCGCGACAACGACAAGAACCCCGTCGTCGCCCTGCGTGAAATCGGCGATGGCACCATTTCGCCCGACGATCTGCAGGAAGATCTGATCCACTCGCTCCAGAAGTATGTGGAAGTCGACGAGCCGGAAATGGACACCGCGCCGCGCATCGAAACCTCTTCGGACGAAGAAGGTCCGGTGTTCGACACCATTTCCGAAGAAGAGCTGCTCCGCGGCATCGAGTCGCTGGCGCCCCCCGAGCGTCGCGACGATTGATCGGCGCAAGCCTTTCCCTATAGTGTTTGTGAAGGCGTCAGGCTCCGGCCCGGCGCCTTTGCAGTTTGTGAACTTGAATTTGCCTGGAGTACCCCGGCGCATGATGCGTCAGTACGAACTCGTCGAACGCGTTCTGGCCTACAATCCCAATGCCGACGAAGCCCTGCTCAACAAGGCTTACGTTTACGGCATGCAAAAGCATGGCAGCCAGACCCGCGCTTCGGGTGACCCCTACTTCGCCCACCCGCTCGAAGTCGCCGCCATCCTCACCGATCTCAAGCTCGACGATGCCACCATCGCCGTGGCGCTTCTGCACGACACCATCGAGGACACCGACGCCACCCGCGCCGAGATCGACGAGATGTTCGGCACCGAGATCGGTCAGATCGTCGACGGGCTGACCAAGATCGAGCGCCTCAACCTCGTCTCCCGCGAAGAAGCCCAGGCCGAAAACCTGCGCAAGCTGCTGCTGGCCATTTCCCAGGACGTGCGCGTGCTGCTGGTCAAGCTGGCCGATCGCCTGCACAACATGCGCACGCTCGAGTTCATGCCCGTCCACAAGCGCGGCCGCATCGCGCAGGAGACCATGGATATCTATGCACCGCTCGCCGGACGCATGGGTATGCAGGACATGCGCAACGAGCTTGAGGATCTGGCGTTCAAGTCGCTCTACCCCGAGCACTACAATGCCATCACCTCGCGCCTGTCGCAGATGGAGATTTCCAGCCGCGAGATCGTCGCGGAAATCCGTAGCGAGCTCGAAGAGCATCTGGCCGGGCAGGGGATCAAGGCCAAGGTGTCCTGGCGGCTCAAATCGGCCTGGTCGATCTATTCGAAGATCGAGCGCAAGGCGATTGCCCTCGAACAGCTTTCCGACATGATCGGCTTTAGGGTGATCGTCGACACGATCGACGAATGCTACCGTACGCTCGGCGTCATCCACACGAGCTGGAAGGTCGTGCCGGGCCGGTTCAAGGATTACATTTCGGTCCCCAAGGCCAACGATTACCGCTCGATCCACACCACCATCGTCGGTCCCGGCCGCCAGCGCGTCGAACTGCAGATCCGCACCCAGGAAATGCACGCCATCGCCGAATTCGGCATCGCCGCACACCAGCTCTACAAGGAAGCCATTTCCGGCGACATGCACAGGCTGGAAGAGGAAAGCCAGGCCTATAACTGGCTGCGCTCGACCATTGCCCGGCTCACCGAGGGCGATAACCCCGAAGAATTCGTCGAACACACAAAGCTCGAACTGTTCCAGGACCAGGTGTTCTGCTTTACCCCGCGCGGACGGCTGATCGCTTTGCCGCGCGGCGCCACGCCGATCGATTTCGCCTATGCCGTGCACACCGATGTCGGCGATACCTGCGTGGGGTGCAAGATCAACGGCACGGTGATGCCGCTCATCACCCAGCTTCATTCGGGTGATGAAGTCGAAATCCTGCGCGATGCGGCCCATACCCCGCCGCCCAATTGGGAAAACATCGCCATGACCGGCAAGGCGCGCTCGGCGGTTCGTCGCGCCGTGCGCCAGGGTGCTTTTGCGCGGGCGATTGCGCTGGGCGAGCAGGTGCTGATGGCGGTGATCGAGCGCGAGTCGCTCGAGCTCAACGAGGACGAGATCGTCGCGCTGGCCAATCGTTTTTCGATCGCTGACCGCAATTCCATGCTCGCCGCCATCGGCGAGGGGCGCATCACGGCCGAGGATCTGGCGCGCGAAACCACCGCGCTCAAGGGCAAGCGGCGGCGCAAGGGGCGGCTGGTGCTGCCGGTGGCCAATGACGCCGAGGGATGGTTCGCCCTACGCAACGCGCAATATTTCAAGTTCCGCATGCCCGGTGGACAGCACACCGCCATCAAGAAATTCGCCACGATGGTCGGGTTCGATTTCAACATGCCCGTCGATATCTCGCGTGAAGGCGTCGTCCCCGGAGACCGCATCATCGGCATCTTCCACCAGTCCGGCCACATGGAAGTCTATCCCATGGAATCCGAGGCACTGGCCGCCTTCCATGACAAGGATGTGGGCTGGATCGACGTGCGCTGGGACATGGCCGGAAAGCCCGAGGCGCGGTTCAAGGTCGTGGTTTCGATGTATTCCCAGAACCGCCCCGGATCGCTCGCCCAGATCACCGGCGCCATTGCCGCCTGCGATGCCAATATCTCCAATCTGGCCATGCGGGCGCTTGCCGCCGATTCCCACGAGCTCATCTTCGAGCTCGAAGTGCACGATCTGACGCAGTTGACAGACGTCCTGGCAACGCTCAAACGCACACCGGGCCTGTCGCGGGTCCAGCGCGCCACAATGGTTCAGTCCAATGCCATTTCGGGCATGGAAGGCGCGCTCGAAGCGGGAACCCAAGAGACAATGGAGACCGAACCCCAATGACCCAGGACGAAGTCCTCGATATTTTCCGCTCCTGCGATGCGTTGCTCGAAGGCCATTTCATCCTGTCCTCGGGCCTGCGCTCGCCGGTGTTCCTGCAAAAGAACCGCGTGTTCATGTTTGCCGACAAAGCCGAAAAGCTCTGCAAGGCGCTGGCCGAAAAGATCAGGGCCGAAGGGTATGGCGACGTCTCCCAGATCGTCTCGCCTGCGGTCGGCGGCATCATTCCCGGTTACGAAACCTCGCGCCATCTGGGCGTGCCGGCCATCTTCACCGAGCGCGTCGACGGCGTGTTCGAATTGCGCCGCAGCTTTTCGGTCGCGCCGGGCGAAAAGGTGATCATCGTCGAGGATATCGTTTCGACGGGCCTCTCGATCCGCGAATGCATCGATGCGATCAAGGCACTGGGCGCCGACGTGATCGCGGCGGCCTGTATCGTTGACCGCTCGGGCGGGGAGGCCGATGTCGGCGTGCCGCTGGTGTCGCTGACCCAATACAAGGTGCCCGCCTATTCGCCCGACAACCTGCCGCCCGAATTGGCCGCTATGCCGGCGGTGAAACCGGGGAGCAGGGGCCTGCAATGATTATCGGGCTGGGCAACGACATCTGCGAGATCGCCCATGTCGAGCGCACGCTCGAACGGTTCGGCGAGCGGTTTACCCGGCGTTGCTTTACCGAAATCGAGCGAACCAAATCGGACAGGCGGCGGCTGCGCGCCGCGTCCTATGCCAAGCGGTTCGCCGCCAAGGAAGCCTGCGCCAAGGCGCTGGGGACCGGGCTGTCACGCGGTGTTTATTGGCGGGACATGGGCGTGGTCAATCTGCCCAGCGGCAAGCCCACGATGAAGCTGACCGGTGGGGCCGCGGCAATGCTGGCAAGGCTTGTTCCCGAGGGGCATCAGCCCCATATCCATGTCTCGATCACCGACGATAACGGCATGGCGCAAGCCTTCGTGATCATCGAGGCGCTCCCGGTTGACCCGGCCCGGCCGCTCCCGTAACAAACTCCCGAGATTTCCAACCCATGAGCACCCCTATGTCGGACGCCGCCAAGAAGAAAACCGGCAAGGGCGAACTTCGCGAAACCATCGTCATCATCGTTCAGGCGCTGCTGATTGCTCTGGTGTTCCGCACCTTCGCCTTCGAGCCGTTTTCCATCCCCACTGCGTCGATGCAGTCCAATCTGATGATTGGCGACTACATTCTGGCGTCCAAATACAGCTATGGCTATTCGCGCTATTCGCTGCCCTATTCCGAGGTGCCCTGGAACGGGCGCATCATGGGCAACGCCCCCCAGCGCGGCGATATCGCGGTGATCCGGCCCGTGCCCCAGAGCGAAAACTACGTCAAGCGCGTCATCGGCCTGCCGGGCGACGAAGTCCAGATGATCGACGGACGGCTGACCATCAATGGCGAAACCGTGCCGCGTGAAGAGGTCGGCACCACCGTCGACCGCGACAGCACCGGCGTCGACATTCCGGTGACCGAGTATCGTGAAACCCTGCCCAATGGCGTGAGCTACGTCACCCAGGAGATTTCCGACAACGCACAGTTCGACAACACCGGCGTTTATACAGTGCCGCCGGGACATTATTTCATGATGGGCGACAACCGCGACCGTTCGCTCGACTCCCGCTCGCTGTCTTCGGTCGGTTACGTGCCGTTCGAAAATTTCGTGGGCAAGGCCCAATGGCGCTTCTTCTCGATTCAGGACAATATTCCGCCCTGGCAGATCTGGCGCTGGCCGGGCAATGTCCGGTTCGACCGTATGTTCACTTCGGTTTATCAATGAGCTTGAGGGCGCGCGATCGCGAGACGCTCGAGGCAAGGCTGGGCTATGTTTTCAACGACCCCGCCCTGCTGTTGCGCGCCCTGACCCATTCGAGCGCCGTATCGCCCTCAAAGCGCACCGCCGATTCCTATCAGCGCTTCGAGTTCCTTGGCGACAGGGTGCTCGGGCTGGTGGTGGCCGACATGCTGTGCAAGCGGCTGCCCAAGGCCAATGAAGGGGAGCTTTCGCGAACCCTCAATTCGCTGGTTCGCAAGGAAACCTGCGCAAGGGTGGCCCGCAAGCTCGATATGGGCTCGTACGTGCGGCTCGGCGAGAGCGAGGCGCGCACCGGCGGCGCCGACAAGGACGCCATTCTGGGCGATGTGTGCGAAGCGGTGATCGGCGCAATTTATGCCGATGGCGGCATCGATCCCGCCTATACCTTCGTTGACCGCATGTTCGGTGATAATCTGGACGTGGCCCAGGCGCGCCGTGCGGACTCCAAGACCGCACTGCAGGAATGGGCGCAGGCCAAGGGGCTCGAGCCGCCCGCCTATGTCGAAACGGCGCGGTCGGGACCCGATCACGCGCCGGTCTTTACCATCTCGGTTTCCGTGCGCGGCTTTGAAGCGATCGCGGCGACCGGCACCTCGAAAAAACTGGCCGAGCATCAGGCGGCCGAAAAGTTCCTGCTGCGCGAAGGCGTGTGGAAGGCCGACCAATGAGTGAAGCTAAAGATATGGCGACAAAATGCGGTTTCGTCGCCCTGGTCGGTGCCCCGAACGCGGGCAAATCGACCCTGCTCAATTCGCTTGTGGGCACCAAGGTGTCCATCGTCACCCACAAGGCCCAGACCACCCGAGCCCAGGTGCGCGGCGTTCTGACCATCGAGGAATCCCAGCTTGTCTTTATCGACACGCCGGGCATTTTCGCGCCCAAGCGCCGGCTCGATCGCGCCATGGTGCAATCGGCCTGGACCGGGGCAGGGGATGCCGACATGGTGGCCCTGATCATCGATGCGCAGAAGGGGCTCAATAGCGAAATCGAAGCGCTGCTCGACGGACTCGACAATATCCGCCAGCCCAAGGTTCTGGTGCTCAACAAGATCGACAAGGTCAAGCACGAGGAATTGCTGGGGCTTTCCCAAAAGATCAACGAGAAGGTCAATTTCGAGACCACCTTCATGATCTCGGCCCTGCGCGGACACGGGGTCGGCGATTTCGTGCAATGGTGCCGGGACAAGGCGCCCCTCGAAGAATGGCACTTCCCCGAAGAGCATCTGACCGATCTGACCATGGCGCTGACCGCCGCCGAAGTGACGCGCGAAAAGCTGTTCCTGCGCATCCACGACGAAATTCCCTATCAGGCGACCGTCGAGACCGAGAGCTTCAAGATCCAGAAGGATGGCTCCTACCGCGTCGAGCAGGTGATCTACGTCACCCGCGACACCCACAAGATGATCGTGCTGGGCGCCAAGGGACAGACCATCAAGACCATCGGCGCCGAAGCGCGCAAGGAACTGATCGAGATGTTCGAAACCGACGTGCATCTGTTCCTGTTCGTCAAAGTCCGCGCCAACTGGGCCGACGATCCTGAACGCTACCGCGAAATGGGGCTCGACTGGACGAAATAGGGCTTGGTCTGACACGGTGGACACCGTGCCCGCCAAATCAACCACCGTCATCCCGGGCCCGACCCGGGATCCAGTAACCGGGAGCGCTTGTGGCTTACGCTGGGCGCTGAGCGTACTGGACCCCGGCTCGGTGGCCGGGGTGACGCTGAGATTTTGGTCGGCGGCCGGGGTTGCCGAGGGTGAGGGGCGTCGAAGGTCGATTTCCGCCATGGAAAATGCGTATGGAATGGTCCTCTGAAGGTCTTATCATCGGTGTCAGGCGGCATGGCGAGTCCGCGCTCATCCTCGAAGCCATGGTGCCCGGTCACGGGCGTTGTCTCGGCCTTGTGCGCGGCGGGCGCTCGCCAAAGCACGCCGCGTTCCTGCAGGCCGGCAACTCAGCCCAGCTGACATGGCGGGCCCGCCTCGAAGACCATCTTGGCACCTTCACCGCCGAAGCGACCCGCCTGCGCGCCGCCGAAATCCTTGCCGACCGCCAAAAGCTCTATCTTCTCCAACTGCTCGCCGACCATCTGCGCCTTTTGCCCGAACGCGATCCGCATGACGAATTGCTGCGCGGCGTCGTTTCGCTGATCGATGACGAACGGGCCGCGATCGATCTCGGCGCCGAACTGGCGCGGTTCGAGATGTACCTTCTCGAAGAGTTGGGCTTCGGGCTGGATCTTCAAACCTGCGCGGTGACCGGCGTGCACGAGAACCTGACCCATGTTTCGCCAAAAACGGGCAGGGCAGTCTGTGCCGAGGCCGCAGCGCCCTATACCGACCGCCTTTTCGCGCTGCCGGCCTTTCTCTCCGGCTCCGCAGATCCCACGCCCGGCGACGTCGCCGCAGCCTTCACGCTCACCTGCTATTTCCTCGACCGCCACGTCTGGGCACCGCGCCAGATCGAGCACCCCTCCACCCGCGACTGGCTGGTGCGGCACCTTACGGCGGAATGACAAGACGCTCGATCGTTGCGGATTGATTCAAAGTCCACTGGCGCGGATCTTGAAGGCAGGCTACCCAAGCCTCGCTGCAACACGCAGCTTTTGAGGACGAAATGAAAAAGACCATCCTTTCAATCCTGGCCGCCACGGCCCTCGTTTCCACGCCGGCGCTTGCCCAGAACGTCGAGTTCACGCTCACCAACGATTCGGGCTACACGCTGACCTATTTTTATGCCTCCCCCTCCAACGAGGAAAACTGGGGCAACGATCTCCTTGAAGAGATCGGCGTTCTCGAATCCGGCTACAACGGCACCGTATTCATCGGCGACGGTTCGGACCAATGCCTTTACGATTTCCGTTTCGAGACCGCAGAAGGCCCTGAACTCGAAGAATTCGAAATCGATATCTGCGAACTCGGCAGCTACACGCTGGTCGCTCAATAATCGAACGCTGCCACCGCGCCGGTCACGCCGGCGCGGATTTCGGTTCGATGCCGGCTGGTTTTCCACAAAAGCCCCACGCAATCCGGCAATTTCGAGCACCTTTGACTATACTGCCCATCTGATTCGCTTGCCCTGAAAAGGATGGCCAATGGCCGATGTTATCGATCCGCCCCGTGATGACAGAAAAAAGGACGGCATAGTCGATCTGAGGAGTGCGCTCGAAGAGCGCTATCTCTCCTATGCCATCTCCACCATCACACAGCGCGCGCTCCCCGATGCCCGCGATGGGCTCAAGCCCGTCCACCGCCGCATCCTGCACGCCATGCGGCTTTTGAAGCTCGACCCGGCCCAGGGCTACAAGAAATCGGCGCGTATCGTTGGTGACGTGATCGGTAAGTTTCACCCCCATGGCGACCAGTCGGTCTATGACGCGCTGGTGCGCATGGCGCAGGATTTTTCCGTTCGCTACCCGATGGTCGACGGGCAGGGCAATTTCGGCTCGATCGACGGCGATAGCGCGGCGGCCATGCGCTATACCGAAAGCCGGATGACCGAGGTCGCGCAACGTCTGCTCGAAGCGATCACCGAGGACGCCGTCGAGTTCCGCCCCAATTACGATGGCGAGGACGAAGAGCCCGTTGTCCTGCCGTCCAACTTTCCCAACCTGCTGGCCAACGGCTCGAGCGGCATCGCCGTGGGCATGGCAACCAATATTCCCCCCCACAACGTCGCCGAATTGTGCGACGCCTGCCTGCACATCCTCTCCAATCCCGAAGCGACGGCCAAAGACCTGATCCGCTTCGTTCCCGGTCCCGATTTTCCCACCGGCGGCATTCTCGTGGACGATCCGGCGGCGACCGAACAGGCCTACACCACCGGCCGCGGCGGGTTCCGCGTGCGCGCCAAATGGGAGGTCGAGGACAGCGGGCGGGGCACCTACAACATCGTCATCACCGAAATCCCCTATGGCGTGCAGAAGTCCCGGCTGGTCGAAAAGATTGCAGAACTGCTGCTGGCCCGCCGCCTGCCGCTGCTCAAGGACGTGCGCGACGAAAGCGCCGAGGACATAAGGCTGGTGCTCGAGCCGCGCGCCCGCACCGTCGATTCCGTGTTGCTCATGGAGTCGATGTTCAAGCTGACCGAGCTCGAAAGCCGGTTCTCGCTGAACATGAACGTTTTGGACATGGGCCAGATTCCGCGCGTGATGAATCTTGCGCAGGTGCTCAAGGCGTGGCTCAATCACCGCAAGGACGTGCTGGTCCGCCGCTCGCGCTACCGCCTCGGCCAGATCGAGCACCGCCTCGAAGTGCTGGGCGGCTATCTCGTTGCCTATCTCAACCTCGACGAGGTGATCCGAATCATCCGCGAGGAGGATGAGCCCAAGGCCACGATGATGGCCAAATGGGACCTCTCGGACGTCCAGGCCGACGCCATCCTCAATATGCGCCTGCGCAGCCTGCACAAGCTCGAGGAAATCGAGATCCGCTCCGAGTTCGACAAGCTCAGCGAGGAAAAGACCCACATCGAGACCATTCTGGCGTCCGAGAAAAAGCAGTGGGGCGTCATCACCACCGAGATCGGTGAGCTGAAAAAATCCTACGGTCGCGATACAAAGCTCGGCCGTCGTCGCACCCAGTTCGCCGCCGCGCCCCAGACCGATCTTGCCGACATCGAAACCGCGATGATCGAGCGTGAGCCGATCACCGTGATCCTGTCGCAGAAGGGCTGGATTCGCGCGCTCAAGGGCCACAATAACGATGCCTCGGCCCAGACCTTCAAGTCCGACGACCGGCTCAAGCTGGCGCTGACGTGTGAGACGACCGACAAATTGCTCATGCTGACCACCGGCGGCAAGGTCTATACCCTGGGCGCCGACAGACTGCCCGGCGGGCGCGGCCATGGCGAGCCGGTCCGCATCATGGTCGATATCGAAGAGGGCCAGGATATAGTCGATCTGTTCGTCTACAAGCCCGGCACCAAACGCCTGATCGCTTCCGATATTGGCAACGGTTTCGTCGTCGCCGAGGACGATCTGATTGCCAACACCCGCAAGGGCAAGCAAGTGCTGAACGTCTCGGGCAAGGGCGAGGCAAAGCTTTGCGTGCGCGCCGAGGGTGATACGGTGGCCGTCATCGGCCAGAACCGCAAGCTTTTGGTCTTCCCTGCCGCCCAACTCCCCGAAATGAGCCGCGGCAAGGGCGTCAGGCTCCAGAAATACAAGGATGGCGGCATTTCAGATGCCAAGCTGTTCAATTCCGCCGATGGGCTGACCTGGACCGATTCCTCGGGCCGGAACTATTCGAAATCGATGGAAGAACTGCTCGACTGGATCGGCGACCGCGCCCAGGCCGGCCGTCAGCCCCCCACAGGCTTTCCGCGCAACAACAGGTTTGTGGGGTAGGGGATTGGCTGAGCGTGGTGTGCCTCACCGACGCTCAAGGCCCCTCACTCTCAACCGAAAAATCCACGATGATCGGCAGGTGGTCGCTGCCGCTCGGTTCGCCGGTGCGCAGGTCGTGGATGGCGATGGCGCCGCGCGTCATCACATGGTCGATAGGCAGGATGGGGAACATCGCCCGCCAGTCGCGCAGATAGTACCAGAGCGTTGGGAAGGTCGGCAGGTTGTAGGTGTGGCGCATCATTCCCGCAGCGCTTACGAACCCGCGCAGGGCATAGGACCAGGGCGTCGAGTTGAAATCCCCCACAAGGATCAGCGGCGGCTCGACCGTCGAAAGCGCCTCGCGCAGCGTTGCGAACTGCTCGGCCTGCCGGGTGACGGGGGCCGGCCAGTCATTATGGGTCGTGGCCAGCGAAAAGGCTGGGCCGGCCTCGGTCTGGAAACGCACGATGATCCGCGCCGTGCGGTCGGTGCTCATGATCGAGGATGAGCAGGCATCCGCATCGAGCGGCTCGAACGGCAGCCGTGAATAGAGGCCCACAAACGCCCGCTCGCCGCCGGCGCAGTACTGGAAATGGGGATAGCGCTCGGTTAGGAGCGGATGAACCACGCTTCGCAGGCCGGGGCTGTATTCCTGCAGCGCCACGATGTCGGGATCGACCCCGGTGATGTTGGCAACGATCGCTTCCGGTTCCTCATTGCGCCCGAACACGTTGAAGGTCATCAGCCTGTAGGTCTGCTCTGCCTGCGCAACAGTGGTGCGGGTAACAAGGCCGGTGACCAGTTCGGGAATGTAGATGGCGCTCGAAGCCACGAACCCCGTCGCCGCGATACTCAGCGCCAGGGCGCGCAGGGCGCGGAAGCGCACAAAGACCGGACTGGCAACGAGCAGCGCCAGAAGGCCGAAAAACAGCACCGGCTGGATGTGGTTGAACAGATCCATGGCCGGGTAGATAAAGCCCAGCACCGCAACGATCGCCATGCCCGCCACAAGGCAGCACACCAAAAGATAGCCTGCGGCAACCAGCGCGGCCAGTATCTTGCCTATGGAGCCCACCTATTCGGGTTCCGCGCCGGTCTCTGGGTCGAGGTCCACCCAGCCGCGCGAGCCGCGCTGCACCTCAAGGGGCTGGAAGGCGGCCTTGTAGGCCATTTTCGGGGAATCCTTGACCCAATATCCCAGATAGAGATAGCCACCGGCGACGCGGGCGCGGGCGATATGGTCGAGAATCATCATGGTGCCCAGGCCCCGACGCGACAGCGCCGGATCGAAAAAGCTGTAGACCATGGAAAGCCCGTCGGGCAGGGGGTCGGTCAGCGCCACGGCGACAAGCTGGCCCGCCACCCCGTCCGGCCCGTCCTCGGCCAGCCGGTATTCGATGAGCACGGACTGGACGGGTGTGTCCTCGACCATGAACTCATAATCGAGATAGCTCATCTGGGTCATGCCGCCGCCATCGTGCCGCGCATCGAGATAGCGCTTGAACAGCCCGTATTGCTCGGCTGAAACGATGGGGGCCACCATTTCGGCCACGATATCGGAATTTTGCTTGAGATTGCGCCGGTGGCGGGTGGCCGGGAAAAAATCGACTGCGCGCACACGCACCGACTGGCAGGCGTCGCAATCGAGACATGCCGGGCGGTAGATCAGGTTTTGCGAACGCCGGAACCCGTGATCGGACAACAAATGATGCAGCGCCGCGGCGCGCCGGCCGGACAGGTGCGTAAAGAGCTTACGTTCCTGCCTGCCCTCGAGATAGGGACAGGGCGAAGGGGCTGTCAGAAAGAACTGCGCGCTTTCCGGCGTATGGTCCATGAGGGTACTCGCTTGGCCCGCAGGGGTGTCCGACGCCACTCGATGAGCAGCGGCAAACCGAAAATTTCAAGCCGTTCAAGCCTTTTTCAGAAAAACGAACGGCTCGGATTCAATAGTAATCGCACCGAACCCGCTGTGCAACGCGACAAATCTCAAAAGCGGCGCCGGCAGGAGCCGGACACCGCTTTTTGCGGATCGAAAGTGCGATGAAAGAGCCCTATTGGGCGGCGTCGCCCGCACGGGCGTAGGTCTGCCAGTGCCGTACCATGGGCGAGCGGCGGACCATCATGGTGCCCAGCACCAGATCGTGCAGCAATTGGCGGCGCGGTGTGAACAGCCCGATCAGAACGATAAACGGGGTCAGGATGGAACACGAAATCCAGAACAGCACGACATGAATCATCGCCATCCACCCGTCCAGCGTCGTCTCCCGCGTCGGGGTGAGCACGATATCGGTGGCCCGCATGCCCAGCGTGGCGCGAGACGCCGAACCCAGCGTCACCGCGTAATAGACAACAAAGGTCAGCGGAACGATCAGCGGGATGGACAGCCAGGTCAGACCGAACGTGAAAATGCCCAGAATGCCGGCAACCAGAGTGACGATGAGGATCGCCGCGCCCATGATGACGCAGTCGATCAGAAAAGCCATAACCCGACGCGTCAGAATCCCGTCGAACAATTCGGGCGACGTGTTGGGATTGGGAAGGTCGTGGCGCAGCATGCGCCCCAGAAAATCGGTTGCCAACGGTCAGTGCTCCTCAAGTTGAGAATTATGTTGGTACAGTCGGCGTCGATGACAAGACCACGGCCACGATTTCCCGGCTCAATAGGGCAATCGTTTGCCGGTCCGGTCGAAAAATTGCCCGGACTCCGATGGGGTCAATGTATCGAGGCCCGCAAGGATCGCTCCGGCGGCGTCCTCGGGCTGTTGCACGTCGAGGCCCGACCGGGAGAACGGCCGCGAAAGCGGCGTATCGACGGTTCCCGGATGCATGGCGACCAGAACGGCGTCTCGATGGGTTCGCGCCAATTCGATGGCACAGGTGCGCACGATCTGGTTGAGCGCGGCCTTGGATGCCCGATAGCTGTGCCAGCCCCCCAGCCTGTTGTCATAAATGCTGCCCACCCTGGCCGAAAGCGCCATGACCACCGAACGCCCCGAACGGGGCAGGAGCGGCAGGACGTGCTTTAGGACAAGGGCCGGGCCGATGGTGTTGACGGCGAACGCCTGCGCAAGAGCCTCGCCGCGCAAGTGCCTGTTGGCCTTTTCGGGCCCGATGGCGCCGTGATGCAGAAAGCCGGTTGCAAGGATCACCAGCCGCAGCACGCCTTGGCCCGCAACCGCATCGATGGCCGATACGATCGAGGCCTCGTCGGTGATATCGATCGCCGGGCTGCTGGACCGCGACAGGGCGGTGACCAGATCGTAGCGTCCCGAGGCGCGAACCTGTTCGACGAGCGCGCGCCCGATCCCGCCTGTCGAACCTATGATGAGGGCTTGCGTGGCTTCGGTCATGGCGTTTTATACGCGCCCGGACGCCAGCCCGATCACCGGCCGTGCGTTCAGCGCTCGCTATTCGGCGGGCCGCACACTGAATGGCCGCAACTCGGCAAGCGCCTGCCTGGTGACGACCGTCGCCCCTTGAAGCGCCAGAATGCCCATGATCGACGCCACCAGAACGTCCGGCCAGCCCGTGCCGGTCCCGAACACGCCCAGCGCGGCCAGCAGCACGGCGATATTGCTCACCACGTCGTTGCGCGTGCAGATCCACGCCGAGCGCATGTTGCTATCACCTTCGCGGAAGCGCCAAAGCAGGCCAAAGCTCGCTCCATTGGCGGCAAGGGCGCTGAACCCTACGATGCCCATCGTATAGGCATGGGGCGTTGCCCCGGTCATGACGTTCCAGCCGGCAACGCCCAGCACCCAAATCCCGAATGCGCCCATGGTCAGCGCCTTGGCCAGCGATGCCCGGGCGCGGATGTGCAGGGCGTGCCCCACCACGAAAAGGCTGATGCCATAGTTTGCCGCGTCGCCGAGAAAATCGACCGCGTCGGCCTGCAACGATGCCGAGCGCGAGGCGATGCCGGCGCCGATTTCGACAACGAACATCACGGCATTGATCGCCAGCACGGCCCACAGGACGCGGCGATAAATTGTGTCGGCCTGTGCTCTCGCCGCTTGATCCGCGTCGTTGTGATTGCAGCACGATCCGCTCATGGGAGCCCCTTTCCATTCAAATCGCTCCGATGCTAGAATCTCCAGCGACTAGAGGAGCAAGCGTGAAATGAAAGATTTCCCGATTGGCGAGGCCGCGCGCCGCAGCGGGGTCAAAGTCCCCACCATCCGCTATTACGAGCAGATCGGCCTGCTGCCCCCACCGGTCCGCACGGCGGGCAATCGGCGCCTCTATGATGATGAAAGCGTGCGCCGGCTGTTCTTCATCCTCCACGCGCGCCAACTCGGCTTCGAGATCGAATCCATCCGCGCCATGCTGGGCCTGCAGGACAACCCCGACCAGTCCTGCGCCCAGGTCGACGCCATCGCCTCGGGCCGCCTTGCCGAAATCGAACTGCGCATTTCGCGGCTGACCGCGCTGAAGGCCGAACTGTCCACCATGCTCGACCAATGCCGGCAGGGCCGGATCGCCCAATGTCGGGTTATTGAGACGCTGTCGACGCCGCCGGGTTAGGGGAGAGGGGCATGATGGTGGTGATGCGGCCGGTTGTGGAAATAAGAGGCTTGGGGGCGGCATGGACGGGCAGGGCGCGACCGATGCGGTCATTGCGAGATAAATGGCGTGGTTTCTCGTCCGAGGGCAATCAACTGTCGCACTCGGCAGCTAGGACTGAGAGTGTTTCTTGTTGCGACGCGATATAGCACGTTGCAGCATCATCAATTCAACACAGGGCATGACCATGATATTTCTTAAAGCTGCGGGCCTGGGGGTGCTGCTCTTTCTATCGTCGGCTGCGGCCCCTTTATCGAACGAGATTGAAAGCCGAATGATCTCCAATGGCGACCACAGGCTCGCCTTCAACATCATTCCAGGCGCAGATCCGGTAATTGTCCTCGATGCTGGTGGCGGCAACGATTCGTCTTATTGGACGGGCTTTGCGCTCGATCTGGCAGAGCGCACCGGGTCAAAAGTGATTACCTATGACCGGGCTGGCATGGGCGCGAGCGATGAAGTGCCGGGACCTTGGGACCTCGACGCTGCAACCGACGATCTGGAGACTGGGCTCCGCGAGCTTGGGGCGACCCAGGACGTGGTTCTGGTTTCCCACTCGATCGCCGGTGAAATCGCCACATTCCTGACCATTCAGCAGCCGTCCTGGTTCAAGGGTGTCGTCTTGGTGGACGCCAATGTGCCTGACTTCTACACCGATGACATGGTCGCGGCCCTATCCGCTGAATACACTCCAATGATCGCCGAGCTTGAGGATGCCCCGTCTACCCCAGCAAATCGGCAACTGATTGCCGTGGCTCAATCTTTTGAGGAGGTCTCGCGCGCCTTCCACAGGGCAGTTTGGCCAGTTTCGGTCCCGGTCGTCGTCATCGGGGCGGAGGAGACTCCGTTCGGCGAAGAGGGTCCCGTGGCCGATGCGTGGCGAGCCGCCCACCAGAGTTTTACAGCTGGTGCGCCGAACCGCAAATATGTGCTCGCGGAGCAGAGCGCTCACGAGACGATTGTTATCGACAGCCCAGACATTATTCGCCAGGCGATCTCCGACATAGTCGAAGGCGGGCATTGAGCCTGCCAAGGGCGGCGACCGCGCTTTTCTGGCGCGGTTGATCGGGATGCGGACGGTCCGCGACCCATCCCGGGTCCTACCCGTTGATCTTACGGGCCATGTCCAGCGCGAAATAGGTGAGAATCCCCGAGCAGCCGGCGCGCTTGAAGGCCATCAGGCTTTCGGCCATCGCGGCCTCGCGGTCCAGAATGCCGGCCTGCGCCGCGTGGGCGATCATCGCGTATTCGCCTGAGATCTGGTAGGCGAACACCGGCACGTCGAAGCGGTCCTTGAGCATGCGGCAGATGTCGAGATAGAGCATGCCGGGCTTGACCATGATCCAGTCGGCGCCCTCGGCCAGATCCTGCTCCACCTCGCGGATGGCGTCTTCGGCATTGGCCGGGTCCATCTGGTAGGAGAGCTTGGTGCCCTTGAGCCGGGCGCCCGACCCCACGGCGTCGCGGAACGGGCCATAGAACGCCGAGGCGTATTTGGCGGCATAGGAAAGGACTATGGTCTTTTCGAAACCCTCATCGTCGAGCGCTGCGCGGATCGCCCCGATGCGCCCGTCCATCATGTCGGAGGGCGCGATCACGTCGGCCCCGGACTGCGCCTGAACCAGCGCCTGTTTGACGAGGATGGAAACGGTCTCGTCGTTGAGGATCTCTTCGCCCGCCATCACCCCGTCATGGCCGTGGCTGGTGTAAGGATCGAGCGCCACATCGGCCACCAGCCCGATGTCGGGCACCGCGTCCTTGATGGCCGAGAGCGTGCGGCACACCAGGTTGTCGCGATTGGTCGCCTCGATGCCGTCCTCGGTGCGTTTGGAAGGATCGGTGTTGGGAAACAGCGCCATGGCCGGAATGCCTTCGGCATGCGCAGCCCTGGCCGCCTCTACCGCCAGATCGATGCTCAAGCGCTCCACCCCCGGCATGGTCGCAACCGGCTGGCGCTCGTTTTGCCCTTCGACCACGAAGATCGGCCAGATCAGATCGGCAGGGGTCAGCACGTTCTCGGCCACAAGGCTGCGGCTCCAGCCCGCCATGCGCGGCCTGCGCAACCGCCGCCCGCCGAGAAAGTCCATGTCGTGCTTTTCAAAGCTCATCGATCCGTCCAGTCTTCATAGTGTCTCGCTTCATCTGATTTGACGGGTCAAATCAGATGAAGACAACGAGGCCACGTCAAAAACAATTTCGATCCGCTCAATATCAGCCTGCAATCGCTGCGCAAAGGGACCAGACGACGCGGGAGGGCCAATCAGAACTTGTCCCGTCCGCCCAAATCACGTTAGCTCAGGCTGACCGGGGAATGTTCCATGGATTTCAGAAACGAACCGCTCGGGCTGGTTGCCCGCATACTGGCGCTGCTCAGCCTGTTCATCGGGCTCGGCGACGCGGCGCGTCTGCTCGGTCTGGGGAGCGGATCGGCAAGTCCCGTCGTCCTCATGGGAACCATGGGCTTCGTGCTGCTCTCGGCGCTGACGCTGATGCGCCTGTTCGCCTCAGTCGGCTTGTGGATACAATCGTCATGGGGCGCCATCGTGCTCGCCGCCTCGCTGGTCATCGAGATCGGCTTTTATCTGGCGGGCAGCAATTGGGTTAGTTTGGGTTTGTGGAGTTTTATCTTCAAACTTGGGGTCATGCTGGCAACTTTTGCCCTTTTGGCGCTCGCCCAGCTTTGGGTGCAAAGACAGCTGGCCGATTAGGAACGGGCGTTGCCCGTCGGGCGATGGACAGCCGTCCGGGTGTCCGGTGGGCGTCACGCCATCCGGGGCTTTGCCTTCGTAACGAGCCGTAAAGGTTACAGTTTTCGATACGGGTGTAAGGAACTGAAAACCAAAAAAACTCAAGTTTCCCCGTAAGATAACATTAAGGCTGTCTCTTAAACCGATCTTATCGGCAGCCCGCTAGATTGCCCTCACAGACGCGAAAAATCGCGCTAAAAAATTACAGTGAGGCAGAACCAATGGCTAACAATCTTTCCGCTGCAAAGGCCGATGAACCCAGGAGCTTAAAGCCGCTCTATCTCGAGGCCGTATCCCGCGTCGAACGCCTGCACCGCCGGCTCCTCGACCTGGTCAAGGACGAGTTCGACCGCATGGGATGGGACGACATCAACCCGGTCCAGGCTCTCTTGATGTTCAACATCGGCGACAGCGAATTGACAGCCGGCGAACTTCGCACCCGGGGCTATTATCTGGGCTCGAATGTCTCGTACAACCTCAAGAAACTGGTCGATACCGGCTATATCTTCCAGGAACGCTCCAAGACCGACCGCCGTTCGGTGCGCATCCGCCTCACGCCCAAGGGTGAAGAGGTCGCCGAGGTGATCGACGAACTCTACGACCGCCACCTCAACTCGATCGAAAAGGTCGGTGGACTGGGCGAATCGGACTTTTCCGGGCTCAACACCGCCCTCTCGCGCCTCGAGCGTTTCTGGGTCGATCAGATCCTCTACAAGCTCTAGACATCCTTTATTGTGGCTTTGCCGCCACACTGACATGGCAAACGCCGGCTCCGGGGCCGGCGTTTCTCATTTGCGCCGCAAACTCTTTCTAGCTGGCGGTTGTCGATATATGACGCATTCCGGATTTTCCATTGGACAGCTTAGCCAGCTGCAAGGTGGTCAAAGTCCGGTGAGCGGCGTTGTGGTCTTGCGCGCCATCGGGCAAAAGGACCGCTCGGCTTCCCGGCTCTCTCGATAGGTGAACTTACGCGATGCGCGACTTAAAAGGAAAACTCAATCGGCGTTCGGTCGTGACGGGTCTGTCCGCCCTTGCGGCGACGGCGGCTTTTCCGATGCCCGCTCTGTCTCAATCGCTCTTCGGCGGCGGCCGCAAGGTGGTGACGCAGGAACAGCTGGAGCTCAATTCCAGCACGGCCATGAACGCCATTGGCGGAACCGATCCGATCATTTCGGTCGATACCGAATACAATCTGCAGCGTGTTGCCGAGTATTACGAGCGCCTCAACGCCATCGGCGGCTGGCCCGACATGCCTGAATCGATTTTCCGGCTCGGTCTGGGATCGGATCGCGCCCCGGTGCGCGATCTGCGGACCTATCTGGCACACACCGGCGACCTGCCGCGCGACACGCCTTTGTCGGACGAGTTCGACGCCCAACTGGACGGCGCGGTTCGCGGCTTTCAGGCACGGCACGGCCTGCAGATCAACGGCATGGTCGACGAATACACCTATTGGGCCATGAAGGTTCCGGCCTCGACCCGCCTCAACCAGATCAAGCTCAACATCGAGCGCGTGCGCGGCCTGGAAGGCAAGCTCGAGGACCGTTACGTCAACGTCAACATTCCCGCCGCCGCCATCGAGGCCACCGAGGGCGGGCAGGTGGCGCGCCGGCATACGGCCGTGGTCGGCAAGATCGACCGCCAGACCCCGATCCTGCGCAGCCGCATCCACCAGATCAATTTCAATCCTTTCTGGACGGTGCCGGTCTCGATCATTCGCCGCGACATCATCGGGCTGGTCAACGACAACCCCAATTACCTCGACGAGTACTCGATCCGCATCCTCGATGGCAGCGGCAACGAGGTGCCCCAGAGCGCCATCGACTGGTCGACCGAAGAGGCCACGAACTATACGTTCCGGCAGGATCCGGGCGCCCAGAACTCGATGGGCCACGTCAAGATCAACTTCCACAACCCGCACGCCGTCTATCTTCACGATACGCCCCAGCAGGGCTTGTTCGCGGAAAATGCACGTTTCCATTCCTCGGGCTGCGTCCGCGTCGCCAATGTGGCCGAGTTCGTTGCCTGGATCCTGCGCGATTCCGGGTACGACATCATTGATGTGAACGCCAACTTCGCCTCCGGTGAGCGGATCGATGCCGCCGTGTCCAATCCCGTGCCGATCTTCATGACCTATTTTACCGCTTGGGCGAACCGGAACGGCGTCGTAAGCTTCCGCGACGACGTTTACGAGTACGACGCTCAGGGCAAGGTCGATTTCCCCGAAATCAGTGCCTGACCGGGCAACAGCGGGGATTTTTGATATGGGGGCAGGCCGCGAGGTGCTTTTCGAGTTCCGTCAGGCCGGTCCCCAGATCCGCGTCGCCGCCATCGATGTCGAGACCGGCATCGAGGTCGTGGCCATAGCGCCGACCACGGCCACCGAAGCCCAGATGAAGAACCTCGCGCTCGCCAAGCTGCGCCGCCGGATCGAACGAGAGAACCCGCAGGCGCGTTAGGCCCGATCTGTGCTTGGAATCGCAGGAGCCTCCGTGCTATGCGGATCGCGCTTGCTTGCCACCAGCATCTTTCCGCAACAGGTCGAGGGCCCGCCCATGAGCGCCACCGCAACAGCACCGCTTTTTCCCGATTTCTTCACGCGCACCATTGCCGACCACGATCCGGTGGTTGCCAAGGCGATTGCCGACGAACTCGGCCGCCAGCAGCACGAGATTGAACTGATCGCGTCGGAAAACATCGTGTCCAGGGCCGTGCTCGAGGCGCAGGGCTCGGTGATGACCAACAAATATGCGGAAGGCTATCCGGGGCGGCGCTATTATGGCGGCTGCCAGTTTGTCGATGTGGTCGAGCAACTCGCCATCGACCGCGCCAAGGAACTGTTCGGCTGCGAATTCGCAAACGTTCAGCCCAATTCAGGCTCGCAGGCCAATCAGGGTGTCTATCAGGCATTGCTCCAGCCCGGCGATACCATTTTGGGCATGAGCCTCGACGCTGGCGGGCACCTGACCCACGGCGCCAAGCCCAACCAGTCGGGAAAATGGTTCAACGCCATCCAGTACGGCGTGCGCCAGCAGGACGGGCGCGTGGACATGGACCAGGTGCGCCAGCTGGCCCATGAACATCAGCCCAAGATGATCGTGGCGGGCTTTTCGGCCTATTCGCGCATTCTCGACTGGGCGGCATTCCGCGCGATTGCCGATGAGGTGGGCGCATATCTGTTCGTCGATATGGCGCATGTGGCGGGCCTTGTCGCGGCCGGCGTCTATCCCAACCCGTTCCCGCACGCCCATGTGGCGACGACAACGACCCACAAGACGCTGCGCGGGCCGCGCGGCGGGCTGATCCTCACCAATGACGAAGCCATTGCCAAGAAGGTCAATTCGGCCATCTTCCCCGGTATCCAGGGCGGGCCGCTGATGCATGTCATCGCCGGCAAGGCCGTGGCCTTTGGCGAAGCGCTGACACCGGAATTTGCGGCTTACGCCCGCCAAGTGGTGGACAATGCGCAGGTGCTGGCCGAAACGCTGGTCAAGGGCGGTCTGGAAATCGCCACGGGCGGCACCGACAACCATCTGATGCTGGTCGATCTGCGGCCCAAATCGGCGACCGGCAAGGCGACGGAAGCGGCTCTCGAGCGCGCCAACATCACCTGCAACAAGAATGCCGTGCCCTTCGACCCTGAAAAACCCGCGATCACCTCGGGCGTCCGCGTCGGCACCCCGGCGGCGACCTCGCGCGGCTTTGGCGTCGAGGAATTCCGGCTGGTCGGCGCGTTCATGGTCGAAGTGGTTGATGGCCTTGCCGCCAACGGCGAGGAAAACAACGGGGCCGTCGAAGCCCAGGTCAAGGAAAAGGTCCTTGAGCTGACCGCCAGATTCCCCATTTACGGATAAGCCCATGCGCTGCCCCTATTGCGGGAACGATGACACGCAGGTCAAGGATTCCCGGCCGACCGAGGACTCCAACGCCATCCGCCGCCGCCGCGTCTGCAACGGCTGCGGCGGCCGGTTCACCACATTCGAGCGCGTGCAGTTGCGCGATCTGATCGTGGTCAAGAAATCGGGCCGCAAGGTTCCTTTCGACCGCGAAAAGCTGGCGCGTTCGGTCAACACCGCTTTACGCAAACGTCAGGTCGACCCTGAGACCGCCGAGCGGATGATTTCGGGCGTCGTGCGCCAGCTCGAAAGCGTGGGCGACGTCGAAGTGACCTCCGATCAGATTGGCGAATACGTCATGGAAGGGCTCAAGGGCCTGGACGACGTGGCCTTTGTGCGCTTTGCCTCGGTCTACAAGAATTTCTCCAGCGCCGACGATTTCCAGTCTTTTCTGACCGAAATGGGCGGTGACGATCCCGAGGATCAGGGGTGAGTGACCAGGAGCGCTTTGGGCAAAAGGGGACACCACTTTTGCGGCTCGAAAGCGCGACCAGACCAAAATTGAGATCATTGTCGTGGACGTGACTCGTCGCAATGAGATCATGCCGGCCGATCTGCGCTGGCTCGAAGCCGCCGCCCGCATCGCGATCCCGTATCGCGGAACCACGGCGGAAAATCCCACTGTCGGGGCCATCGTGGTTTCTCCTGACGGCAGGGTGCTGGGGCGTGGTGTGACCGCCACCGGCGGCAGGCCGCACGCCGAACCCCCCGCGCTTGCCATGGCCGGGCAGGGGGCAAGGGGCGCGACGCTCTACGTCACACTCGAACCCTGCAATCACTGGGGCAAAACCCCGCCCTGCGTCGATGCCGTGCTCGAATCCGGCGTCGCACGGGTTGTATGCGGCGCGTCCGATCCCGATCCCCGCACCGGGGGCCAGAGCATCGCCAAAATGCGCGCCGCCGGGATCGAGGTCGTTGTCGGGGACAATTTGCGATCCATCGAAAGGCTGCACGAGGGCTTTTTCTCGCGTGTCCGACGCGGGCGGCCATTCGTTGCCGCCAAGCTGGCCGTGTCGCGCGACGGCATGATCGGGCGCACCGAACGCGGCAATGTGGCGATAACCGGCGAAGAGGCACGGCGCTGGGCGCATATGCAAAGGGCGGTGTCCGATGCGATAATGGTCGGCGCGGCAACGGCGCGGCTGGACGATCCAAGGCTCAATGTCCGGCTGGCCGGGTTGGAGGGCAGGGCGCCGCTGCGAGTCTTGGTCGCGGGGCGATCCCAATTGCCCCAAAGCCTGAATCAGTTTGCCGTCTCTACGGCCCAACAAACTGTAATCATTGCAGAAAACACGCACCTTGAATCATTTTCTCAACATGCGGAAATCCTTGGCGTTGCCGGCAAGGCGGGCAGGCCGGACCTTGATGAAGGCTTGCAGGCACTGGCCAGAAGAGGCATCGGCAGCGTGCTTGTCGAAGGCGGGGCCGGGCTCAACGATGCTCTGCTCGATGCCGGGCTGATCGACCGGTTTCATTTGCTCCAAAGCGATGTGGAGATCGGTGCGAACGGTGTCGGGGCCACTGTTCACGCATCTCTGCCGGAGCGTTTGGCCGAACTGGGCTTTAGCGTGGTTGAAAGCCGGCCGCTGGGGTGCGATATGCTCACCACATTCGAGAAAGTCTGATCCCATGTTTACCGGCATCATCACCGACATCGGCACGCTTTTGGTGGTCGAAGACCGCAATGACGGGCGCAAGCTGCGTATCGGCACGCGCTATGACCCGCAAACCATAGATCTGGGCGCCTCGATCATGTGCGAAGGCATCTGCCTGACCGTGACCGACAAAGGGAGCGAAGCCGGCCAGAACTGGTTTGACGTGTTCGCGGCCCGTGAGACGCTCGATGTGACGCGTGTGGGCGGCTGGGCCGAGGGCCGCCGCATCAACCTCGAACGGTCGCTCAAGGTCGGGGACGAGCTTGGCGGACATATCGTTTCCGGTCATGTGGACGGGCTGGCGACGATCGTGGAGCGCAGGGATACCGGCGACCAGATCACCTTTACCTTGCAGGCGCCGGACGATCTGTCCCATTTCATCGCCAAAAAGGGCGGTGTGGCGCTCAACGGCACCTCGCTGACCGTCAATTGGGTGGACGGCAACCGTTTTTCGGTCCATCTGATCCCGCACACCCTTTCCGCGACAAACTGGCCCGACTATGGCGAGGGCGACGCGGTAAATCTTGAAGTTGACCTGATGGCGCGCTATGCCGCGCGCCTCATGGAGAAATCCCAATAAAATTGGCGTAGCGCCGGACGACCGATGGCGCAGCGCATTTTTGAACCCGACAGGATTAGATGATGGCCAGTTCTGGCGACATTTTCGCGATTGCGCCCGGCTCGGCCGAAGGCCAGCATTACCTCATCGTTGAGGCCCGCTTTTATACCGAACTCGCCGACGCCCTGCTTGAAGGCGCGACGACGGCCTTTGAGAAGGCCGGCGCGACCTACGAGGTGCTGACCGTTCCCGGCGCGCTGGAAATCCCCGCTGCGATTGCCATGGCGTCTGAACTCAAGGGTGACGAATATGATGGCTATGTGGCGCTCGGCTGCGTCATCCGGGGCGAGACAACCCATTACGAGATCGTCTCGGGAGAAAGCGCGCGGGCGCTGATGGATCTCTCGGTCGCCGACGGGATCGCGCTGGGCAATGGCATTCTGACCGTCGAAAATGAAGCGCAGGCCTGGGCACGCGCCAGGGTCTCCGATCAGAACAAGGGCGGCGGCGCGGCTGTTGCCGCCATGACCATGGCGGCGCTGCGTGCGCTGCTGATGGAGGATTGATCGATGGCCGACCAGAACGAGCCTAGGCCTGCAAATCAGCGCGGATCGGCCCGCCTCGCCGCCGTTCAGGCCCTCTATCAGATGGATGTGGGCGAACAGACGCTGGAAGAGACGCTCAGCCAGTTCGAAAGTTTTCGGCTGGGGCGCGAACTGGAGGGTGAGCAGTATCTGCCCGCCGATGCCGATTATTTCCGCCACATCGTGCGCGGGGTCGTCGCCAATCAGGTCAAGCTCGATCCGGTCATCAACACGGCCCTGCAGAGGGGCTGGCCCATGACCCGCATCGACGCGACGCTTCGGGCGCTTCTGCGCGCCGGGGTGTTCGAACTCACCATGCGCAAGGACATCCCCTTCAAGGTGGTGATCCGCGAATATGTGGACGTCGCCAACGCCTTTTACGAGGACGAAGTGCCCGGCATGGTCAATGGCGTGCTCGACGCCGTGGCGCGAAAATATTCCGAGGGCTATGGTGGCGGCGAAAACCCCAACGCCTGAGTCCTGAAAGCATCGCCATGGCCAGTATGCGCAACATCTTCTTTCTTTCCGGTGCGCAGGCCATCGCGGGGTCGTCACAGGGCATGGTGATGGCGGTCGGTGCTCTGGCCGGCGCCTATCTCGCTTTCGATCCGGCCTTTGCAACACTGCCGACCACCGCGATGATTCTCGGCGTTGCATTGATGGCCGGGCCGGCGGCCCTCGCACTGCATCGGCTGGGCCGCACGCGCGGCTTCCTGCTCGGGGCCGCAATTGCCGGGTGTGGTGGTCTTCTGGCTGCCCTTGGCATCTATCTCGACAGCTTCCTGATCTTTTCGGCCTCGATGCTGCTGATTGGCGCTGCGGGAGCCTTCGGCCAGCAATATCGCTTCGCGGCCGCCGACAGCGTTCCTGAAAGCGCCAAGGCGCGTGCCGTGTCCTGGGTGCTCTTCGGCGGGGTGCTGGCGGGCTTCCTCGGCCCACGGCTGGCTTCAATAACCTCCGAAGCCATACCTGACGCCCTTTATGCCGGCTCGTTCATTGCGCTGGCGGGCCTGTCGCTGGTATCCATGCTGCTTCTCAGCTTTACGCGCTTGCCGAAAGGCGAGGCCAAACGGCCCGTATCCGAGCAGGGGCGCCCGCTCAAAGCCATGATCCGGACCCCGGCGGTGTTCGTGCCGGTGCTGACGGGCATGGCGAGTTTTTCGCTCATGACCTTTGTCATGGTCGCCGCGCCGCTTGCCATGGTGCATCTATGCGGGCACGCGCCCGCCGATGCGGCCAACGCCATTCAGTGGCATATCGTGGCCATGTTTGCGCCCAGCTTTGTCACCGGCGAAATCATCAAGCGCATCGGGACCCACCTGACAGTAGCAATCGGCATGCTGCTGATTATTTTCAGCGTGGGCACGGCGCTCATGGGCACCACCACGTTCCATTTCGATCTCGGACTGGTGTTGCTCGGGATGGGCTGGAATTTCGGTTTTATCGGCTCGACGGTGCTGCTGACCAAAAGCTACCGGCCTGAAGAGGGGGCCAAGGTTCAGGCGCTCAACGAACAACTGGTGTTCGGCTCGAACGCCATAGGCTCGATCGGCGCCGGGCTGGCGCTGAACTTTTTCGGCTGGGAAGCGGTCAACCTGATAGCGCTGCCGATCGCGGTTTCGGCCATTCTGCTTTTGGGCTGGGACGATCTGCGCACCCGCCGCATCGGCCGGCAGGCGCTGGCCTCAGATTGAGGCCAGCAGCGATTCCACGAAGTTGCGGTCTTCGCCGAACGATCCGGTGCGGCGCTGCTCGATGGCAAAGGCCCGACCGTCCTCAAGCGAATAGAGCGCGCGGTCGGTAACCCGCCCGTCGGCACCGAAATAGACGGCCAGCACCGTGCGCTCCTGAATGCTGGTCAGGCCGAACGCCGTCTGGGTGACTTTCGTCTCGACATAGTACCAGGCCGTTTCGCCACCAAAGGTGCTGGTCGTCTGTGGCGATCCGAGAACGATGCGGACGAAGTCCTGGCTCGAGCCCGGTCGGACCTGGGTGATGGCATCGTCGGGCAGCACATAGCCCTGGGTACGTTGGGAAACCAATCCGGTTCCCGAACAGGCCGACAGGGTCAGGCCAAGGGCAATTGCCGCGGCAATAGGGGACAGGCGGACAAGGGCGGGACGCAGGGTCATGAATTGACTTTCCTCAGCTCTCTCGACTATAGCCTCGCGACAAAGCGCCAGGGATTTTGGTGTTGTTTAGCCGTCCGGGCACGACTCTGGCAAGCCGCCAATCGAATTGAGCATGCGACCGGCCAGCTTTTCTCGTTGTGAGACCCCAAGAAATGATCCTGTCCTTATTTCGCAAGCCCAAGCTCTCCGAGCCCGTCTATGCCGTCTATAATGCCATTGTGGCGCAATCCCGGCGCGAGATTTTCTATGCACAATGGGGCGTGGCCGACACGCTGACCGGCCGGTTCGACATGATCAGCCTGCACGCGGCCCTCGTTTTCCGGCGTTTGCGCTCGAGCGAACGGCAAAGCAGGGATTTTTCCCAGAACGTGTTCGACTGCTTTTTCCATGACATGGATCGTTCGCTGCGTGAAATGGGGGTGGGCGATCTTTCCGTCGGCAAGCGGATCGAAAAGATGGGGAGCCTGTTTTACGGCATGTTGTCCAATCTCTCCTCGATTCTGGATTCGGGGGATCGGGCGCGGCTCATCGATTTTGTGTCCCGGAATTTTCACGACGGTGCAACCCATCCGCAGACCGAGCGGTTTGCCGATTATATTCTGGAGTGCGACCAGACGCTCAAATCCCAACCTGTCGGGCAGATCATGGCCGGCAGCGTGACGTTCGGAGATCCCAAATGAGCCAACGCCCCGATGAATTCGATCTCGATGCCAAGGTCAGGATCGACAAGATCCCGGCAGCCGGCCGGATCGTTTCCATCCAGACCGATGCCGAACAGCGGGCGGTGCTGGCCGACCGGCTCAAGGTGAGCGAGGTCACGGCATTTTCCGCCGAGGTCACAGCGACCCGGTTTCGCGGCGGCATCCAGGCCAAGGGCCATGTCAATGGCACTGTGGTCCAGCCTTGCGTTGTGAGCGGCGATCCGGTGACCCAACAGATCAGCGAGCCGATCGATCGGGTTTTTCTGCCCGGTCACGATGAGGCGAGCGAAGCGACCGCTGGTGCCGAAATCTTCGTCAATCTCGAGGACGACGATCTCCCTGATTATTTCGAGGGCGATGAAATCGATCTGGCCGATCTGGTCCTTGAAGTCTTCGCGCTTGCTATCGACCTCTACCCGCGCAAGCCCGGCGCCGAACTGACCGACGATCTGACGGGCGACGATCCGGCCGAACTCTCTCCGTTTGCCGCGCTCAAGGCGCTCAAGAAGGATTGACGGGCTTGCATGGCGGGCTCCAATGACTATGGTGAGCGCCGATTTTCGGGAACGTTTCAAGGCAGGCAATGACTGAAACCATAACGATCTCCGTCGACGCAATGGGCGGGGACAACGCGCCGCGTGCTCCGCTGCATGGCGCCAAATTGCTGCTTCGCGAACATCCCGATGCACGGTTTATTTTTCACGGGCGCGAGGAGGTGCTGACCCCTCTGCTCGAAGAATTTTCAGAACTCAAGGCCGTCTCGCAGATCCGGCACAGCGAAAACGTCATCACCATGGATGACAAGCCCAGCCAGGCGCTGCGCAAGGGCAGGGGCACCTCCTCGATGTGGGCGACCATCCAGTCGGTCAAGGACGGAGAGGCCGACGTGGCGATCTCAGGCGGCAATACCGGCGCGCTGATGGCCATGGCGACCTTCTGCCTGCGCACCATGGAAGGCATTTCCCGCCCGGCGATTTCGGCGATCTGGCCGACACTTCGCTCCGACATCGTCGTGCTCGACGTGGGCGCGACCATCGGGGCCGACGCCCAGCAACTGGTCGATTTCTCGATCCTGGGCTCGGCGCTGGCCCGCGCCCTGTTCGATATCGAAAGCCCCACCATCGGTCTCCTCAACGTCGGCGTCGAGGAGGCCAAGGGCAATGAATGGGTCAAGGATGCCGGCAAGATCCTTGCCGAGACCTCGGGTGCAGGATTTACCTACAAGGGGTTCGTCGAGGGCGACGATCTGGGCAAGGGCACCGTCGATGTGGTGGTCACCGAAGGGTTTACCGGCAATATCGCGCTCAAGACGGCCGAAGGCACCGCCCGGCAGGTCGGCACCTATCTGCGCAACGCCATGACCTCTTCGCTGATGAGCAAGATCGGCGCGGTGTTCGCGCGCGGCGCGCTCAATGCCATCCGCTCAAAGATGGACCCGCGCACCGTAAACGGGGGGGTTTTTCTCGGCCTCAATGGTGTCGTTATCAAGAGCCATGGTGGAACTGACGAGATCGGCTACAAAAGCGCACTCAGCGTCGCCTATGAAATGGCCCGCAACGATCTCCTCGCAAAGATCGGGGAAGGCATGAAACGCTTCCCCGCGCTGGCCCTGCCGGCAGAACCGTCCAATCTGGAGGCACCTTCCGCGTGACCAAAATCCAATCTGTTGTGCGTGGCGTTGGTGGCTATCTGCCGCAACGCGTTATGTCCAATGACGACCTGGCCAAAATCGTCGATACCTCGGACGAGTGGATCGTGCAGCGCACTGGCATCCGGCAGCGTCACATCGCCGCGGAAGGCGAATACACCTCCGATCTTGCCCTGGTTGCCGCGCAGCGTGCGCTCGAAAATGCCGGGATGGACGCCAGCGAGATCGATCTGATCGTCGTGGGTACAACGACCCCCGATCGCACCTTTCCGGCGACGGCGGCCATCCTGCAGCAAAAGCTCGGCATTACCAAAGGCTCGGCCTTCGACGTGCAGGCCGTGTGCTCGGGCTTCGTGTTCGGCGTGGCGACGGCCGACAGCTACCTCAAGACAGGCATGGCCAAGCGGGCGCTGGTGATCGGCGCCGAAACCGCCTCGCGCATCCTCGACTGGAACGACAGAACCACCTGCGTGCTGTTCGGCGACGGGGCCGGGGCCATAATTCTCGAAGCGCAGGAGGTGGCCGATGACGCCCCGGAAAACGGCATCCTGGTCTCGAGCCTGCGCACCGATGGCAGTCATTGGGACAAGCTTTATGTCGATGGCGGTGTTTCGACCACCCAGTCGATCGGGCATCTGCGCATGGAGGGCCGCGAAGTGTTCAAGCACGCCGTGGGCATGATCTCCGACGTTATAGAAGAGGTTCTGGCCAAGACCGGCAAGACGACCGAAGATCTCGACTGGTTTGTTCCCCATCAGGCCAACAAGCGCATTATCGATGGCGCGGGCCGCAAGCTCGGCATTCCCGAAGCCAAGACCATCGTGACCGTGGACAAGCACGCCAACACCTCGGCTGCCTCCGTGCCACTGGCTCTGTGGGTGGCCAGCGAGGACGGACGAATCAAGAAAGGCGATCTGGTGATGATCGAAGCGATGGGCGGCGGGTTCACCTGGGGCGCCGCGCTCATTGTGTGGTAGGCGTTGACCCCGATCCAATTTGGGCGTTAAGTGGTTGAAATCTTGGGGGCTGTTGCGGGTCTCAATGAGATTGAGGGGAACACCATGTCGGGAAAAACCGTGACTCGCGCCGATCTGGCCGAGTCAGTCTATCAGTCCGTCGGCTTGTCGCGCACCGAATCGGCGGAACTTGTAGAGCGCGTCCTTCAGATCGTCAGCGACGCTCTGGCATCGGGCGATAATGTGAAATTGTCGTCCTTTGGATCGTTTCAGGTCCGCTCGAAAAACGAGCGAATTGGCCGGAATCCCAAGACTGGCGAGGAGGTTCCGATCCTGCCCCGGCAGGTTCTTGTGTTCAAACCATCCAATGTCTTGAAATCCAAGATCAACAAATCTATGGTTCGATCTGGAAAATAACAACTTTTACCGGGGCACTTGCGTTGGACAAATCGCCAGACGCCTTCCGGACGATATCCGAAGCGGCAGACGAACTCGACCTACCTCAGCATGTGCTGCGTTTCTGGGAAACGCGGTTCACGCAGATCAAGCCACTCAAGCGTGGCGGTGGGCGGCGCTATTATCGCCCTGATGACGTTCAGCTGCTCAAGGGTATCCGCCACCTTCTCTACGACCAGGGTTTCACGATCAAGGGCGTCCAGCGCATCCTCAAGGAGCAGGGCGCCAGACATGTCGTGGCCATCGGCGAGACAGGGTCCATCCGTCCCATCGCACCCCAGCCTCATGTGGAGCCGGCCGAAACCGCCGACGCCGTCGAGTTCGTGGAAATCGAGGCCGGCCATACCCTGGCGGCACCGGTCGACAACGGAGAACAGCGAGGCCCCAAGGCGACAGGGTTATCCGACACGCAGCGCGAAACCCTTGCCTCGGCGCTTGAATCTCTTGAGCAATGCCGCGTTCTGCTCGACAAGGCGCGCACTTAACGTTCCGAAAAATCAAAACCTGATTATAGCGATCAACTATGTTGACGCGGGTCGGCATGCTGGCTAATAACCTGATGTTTGCAGTCAGCATTGGCTGCACATCCGACCCTTAGCCAACGATTGGATTGTGATCGTGCATTCTTCAAACCATTTCCGGACCGCCACCGCGGCCCTTGCCCTTGCGGCTTCGCTCGCCCTCACCGCTGGAGCGTCCGCGCAGGAAATCACGGCGCAACACGCCCAGGGCGAAACGGTACTGCCGGGCATTCCCGAAAAAATCTTTGCCTATGATCTTGGGACCATCGACACACTTGCCGCCATCGGCGTTGAAGTCGACGGCGTACCCGATGCCAGCTTTCCCGACCATCTGAGCCAGTATCGCGACGCGCTCAAGATCGGCTCGCTGTTCGAGCCTGATTACGAACTCGTCAATGCCGAACAGCCCGACGCGATCTTTGTCGCCGGCCGCTCCTCGGCGGTCTATCCCCAGCTTTCCGAAATCGCGCCCACCCTGGACCTGTCGGTCGACTGGACCGATTTCCCGGCCACAATCAAGCAGCGCTCCGAAACGCTCGGGGAAATCTTTGGCAAACAGGCCGAAGTGGCCGAACTGATCGCCCAGGTCGATGCCAATATGGCGGCCGTGCAGGAAACCGCGCCCACCGTCGGCAATGCGCTGTTCATCAGCGTCAGCGGCGGCCGCATTTCCGCGTTCGGACCGGGATCGCGCTTTGGCTGGATCCATGACGATCTTGGCGTCGTGCCGGTCATCGAGGACGTCGAAGAAGCCACCCATGGTGAGGCTGTCTCCTTCGAATTCCTGCTCGAAACCGATCCCGACTGGCTGTTCGTGCTCGACCGTGACGCCGCTGTCGGTGCCGCCGATGGGGGCCAGCCGGCCCAGCAGGTGCTCGACAACGATCTGGTCCATCAGATGAAGGCCTGGCAGAACGACCGGGTGGTCTATGTCAATCCGGTGAACTTCTACATCGTCAATGGCGGTCTCTATACGCTCAATCAGATGGTCGTCGAAGTCGGCGAAGCCATCGGCGCCGACGTCCAATAACAGCAAAAACCCGCTGAACTGATCGGCGCACACCCCTTCGCCTGGGGTGTGCGCCGCACGATATCGGAGACCACACCGCCGGTGACACGCCTATTCCTCGCTGCAGCCTTCGTTCTGGCCCTCGCCGTCGTCAGCCTGTTCATCGGTGTCTCGAACGTCTCGCTCGCCACCCTGATGTCGGGAAGCGAGGATGGCCGGGCGCTGATGATCCTTCTCGTCAGCCGCATTCCGCGCACGCTGGCCCTCATCCTTTCTGGAATGGGGCTGGCCATTGCCGGCATGATCATGCAGATGCTGGCGCGAAACCGGTTTGTCGAGCCCTCGACCGCCGGCACCACAGAGTCGGCCGGATTGGGCATGCTGGTCGTCCTGCTGTTTTTTCCCAACATTCCGCTGATCGGCAAGATGCTCATCGCCTCGGTGTTCGCGCTGGCCGGGACGGCGCTGTTCCTGCGTATCCTGCGCGAAATTCCGCTGCGCTCGGTGCTGCTGGTTCCGCTTGTCGGCATCATGCTCGGCGGCATCATCTCCTCGATCACCACCTTTTTCGCCTATCGCTTCGAGCTGCTGCAATCGCTCGGCAACTGGCAGTCGGGAGATTTCTCGACTGTTCTGAGCGGACGCTATGAGCTGCTGTGGATTGCCGCCGCCCTGACGCTTATCGCCTGGCTCGCGGCAGACCGGTTTACGGTGGCAGGGATGGGGGAGGACTTTACGACCAATCTCGGCCTCAACCATCGCAACGTCATGACCCTGGGGCTCGTCATCATTTCGCTCATCAGTGCAACGGTGGTGGTGACGGTCGGGGCCATCCCCTTTTTGGGGCTGATCGTGCCCAATCTGGTCTCGATGATGATGGGTGACAATCTGCGACGCTCGGTTCCATGGATTGCGCTGTTCGGCGCGGGTTTCGTTCTGGCCTGCGACATCGTGGGGCGTCTCGTGCGCTACCCCTATGAGATACCGGTCGGTGTCGTCGTCGGCATCGTCGGGGCCGTGCTGTTCCTGTATCTTCTGTTGCGCCGGGAGGCCCGCCTTGGCTGATGTCATCATGATGGCGCGCCGCCGCATAGCGCCCGAATACATTCTTGCCGGTCTCGCAGTCCTGACGGTGATCACCATCGTGTTGTTCATGACCGTCGGGGCGCGTGGAAGCTGGGGGTTCGTTCTCAGTTTCAGGGGCACCAAGGTACTCACAATGGTGCTGGTCGCCTACGCGATCGGGCTTTCCACGGTCATGTTCCAGACCGTGATGCAGAACCGCATCCTCACCCCATCGATCATGGGATTCGATTCCCTTTACGTGCTCATCCAGACCGCAACGGTCTTTCTGTTCGGCGGGCTCGCCGCGGCGACGGTTCACCCCTACATCAAGTTCTCCATCGAACTGGGCGCCATGCTCGTGTTCTCGGGGCTGCTGTGTCTGTGGATGTTTTCCGGTCGCCACCGCAGCCTGCATCTGATGGTACTGGTGGGGATTGTCATCGGCACGCTGTTTCGCTCCATGTCCAATTTCATGGTGCGGATCATCGACCCCAATGAATTCGCCCGCATCCAGGACAGCCTGTTTGCCAGTTTCAATTCGCTCAACACCGATCTGCTTACGGTTTCCATGGTGATAATCGGGTTGGCGACCGTGGTCGCCTGGCGGATAGGGCATACATTCGACGTCCTCTCGCTCGGCAGGGAAACGGCGATAAATCTGGGCGTCCCCTACAAGCGGACGGTCCTGATCATTCTTCTGCTGGTGACGCTGCTTGTTTCGGTGTCCACGGCGCTGGTTGGGCCCGTGACGTTCTTCGGGCTGCTGGTGGCCAATCTCGGTTACCTGATGATGGGAACCTCCAAGCATCGCTACGTGCTGCCGGCGACCATCATGCTCGGCGTCATCTGTTTGCTGGGCGGGCAGTTGATTCTCGAGCGTGTCTTCAATTTCACCACCGCAATATCGGTGATCATCGAATTTGCCGGCGGCCTCGTCTTCATCATTCTCATTCTACGGGGAGCGGCGCGATGATCATCACGTCCGGCATCAAGAAATATTACGGCGAAACCGCCGTGGTCGACGACGTGTCGATCGAACTGCCCTCCCGTGGCATCACCTCGATCATCGGGCCGAACGGCGCGGGCAAATCCACCATGCTTTCCATCATTTCGCGACTTCTGGGCATGGATGCGGGCTCGGTGACCGTCGATGGTCTCGATGTGTCCGATACGCCCAGCGACGTTCTGGCCCGGCGCATGTCGATCCTGCGCCAGGACAACCACATGACGGCACGCCTGACGGTGGCAGATCTGGTGGCCTTCGGACGCTATCCCTATTCCAAGGGGCGGCTGACCATCGAGGACAAGGGCCACATCGACCAGTCCATCGCCTATCTCAATCTCGAGGATCTGCGGGACAGGTTTCTCGACGAACTCTCGGGCGGGCAGCGCCAACGGGCCTTTGTCGCCATGGTGCTCTGTCAGGATACAGATTATGTCCTGCTCGACGAACCGCTCAACAATCTCGACATGAAGCACGCTATGGGCATGATGAAACTCATGCAGCGCGCCTGTCACGAACTGGGCAAGACGGTCGTTCTGGTCCTGCACGACATCAACTTCGCGTCCTGGTATTCAGACTACATCATTGCCATGAAAAACGGCAGGGTGATCCGCCACGGCGGAAGGGACGACATCATCACCCCCGAGGCGCTCAAGGACATCTACGATATGGACATCAATGTCCACGAGATCGGCGGGCACCGGGTCTCGCTGTTCTACGATTGAGCCCTATCGGTCGATGGTACCGGTGGTGAGATAGCGCTCCGCCATCTCAGCGGTTCCCTTTGCGAAACTGGCGTGCAGGCTCTGGGCCAGCTCGGTTTCGGCGTGCGATCCTGTCCACGCCAGAAGCGCCATGCGGCGCAGCATGACCATCGCGTCCAGCATCACCTCATGCTCGGCCCCATAAGGGCGATATTGGCGATAACCTTCGAGCCATGCGGCGCGCAGGGCAGGGACCGTGTCGCTGTCCTCGAAAAACGAGACCGCCGCCCCAAAGTCGTAGCCGAACCAGCAAAACCCGCAATCGTCGAAATCGATCAGTCGCGTGACGCCATCGGACACCAGCAGATTGGCCAACCGCATGTCGGCGTGGATGAGCCCGAACCGGTCCCGTCCCATGCCGTAGTCGGTAAGCTCGGAGCGCAGATGGGCGTCGAGACGATCCAGCGTCGCGCGCACGGTGCCGATAACCCCCGGCGCGGCCCGCCAGTCGCCCCAGATGGCGTCGGGATCGAGAATTGCCCGGTCAGTCCAGACCTGTCGCGCAAATTGGCGCGGCGGCGTCCACCCCATCACATGGGAATGGCATTGCGCCGCAAGCGAGCCGAGCTGTCGGAACACCGCCGACAAGTCTTCATCGGCCTGCGGTTCTGTACCCGCTTCGAAAGCGAAGGCCACCATGTGCCTTGTGCCGCCAAGGAACGGCGCCTCCTGAACAAACCCGCCATCCTTTCCGGGGAGGGGTTGCGGGGTGAAAAGCCCGGCATCGCGCCGCAGCGCCTGCATCCACGCCAATTCGCTCTCGATGGCAAGGCGGGAATGGTATCCGGGCCGGTGTACCCGCACAATGGCCTTGCCGCCATCGGGACAGTCGATGCGAAACGTATGGTTTTCCGAAAGGTTGATGAGCGTTGCCGCGCCCTGCTCAAAACCGGGCCAGAGCAAAAGGGCTTCGGCGAGCCCCATCCAGTCGTCAGTCATGCATATCCCCCTGCATGACCGCCTTATCGGCCACGGTGAGGGGAATTGTCCACGCAAGAATGAGAAAAAAGCCCGGCATGGCAAATGCTGCCGGGCTTTGCGAGGTCAGTGCGACCAGGTCGTGTACCCGATCGAGAGCGAGGACGGCGCTATGGCGTTGATCCGGAACTGGCTGATGCGGCCCGCACCGGTCTTGGCGCAGACATAGGTGCCAACCGAAACCGCTTCGAGCGGCACTGGATCGGCGTCAAAGCTTTCCGTAAAGCATCCGGCAAAGCCGCGGTTGCTGCCATCGCCAAGCGCGAGGCTGGCGCCATTGACTGGGGTGATGAACCGGCTCGAGGGCGTTGCGGCACGGAACCAGATGTCGGTTCCCGAGCCGCCAACCGCACCGGAATCGAGATCGGCCCGAAACGTCTGGGGCAGCTCGATCGGGCCGGTCGAATAGGTCGAGAACGAGGGAACCGGTGTCGGCAGGGGAATCGGCAAAGGCAACGGAACGGGAAGCAGCCCCGTATAGACCCGCAATGACGATGCCTGATTGGCAATCGCCGGTTCGAGAATCGGCGCGTTGGCCGTCACGTTGACGCAAGAGCCGGTCAGATTGACATTGGTGCACAACCGGGCTTTTGCCGCGCCGAACAGCCGGACCGATGAGATTTCGTCGTTGAAGGTCGCGTTCAGCGTGTTGCGGGTGCCAACGCCATAGCAGAACTCGTCTCCGCCATAATTGATGCCGGTGTAAAAGCAGGCTTCATCGCCAGCTGGCGGAGTGGGAGTGGGCGGCGTCGGAGTGGGCGGCGTCGGAGTTGGCGTTGGTGTCCCGCCGCAATTGATCGAAAAATCGGGGCCGGACGGGCCGATGGTGATCCCGAAGCTGCAATCGGGGCTTGGCGGCGTCGGCGGAGGGGTAACGGGCGCCAGGTAGCTGCCGCTAACCCAGCCATTGGGGCCGGAGTGGGTCACATGGCACCAGCCGCTGGGCACGCATTCGGTAACGTCGACGACCTCTCCGGGTGCGAGCGTGTCGAGGACGCCAAAACCGGTCCCGGGGCCGGAGCGAACGTTGAGGGTGGTTGTGGATGCCGCTGGCGCGGCCAATACTGCAGTCGCCGACGAAACAATACTCGTCAGACCGATTGCCACTGAGATAATCGTCTTGAAAGTCGTCACGGTAGCCTCCTGAGTGCGGTGAGCGCCACTTTGGCGCCACATTCCACATCGGTATCGCTTGACGGCTGAACGCCCTCTGAACCGCCTTGTTATGGGGCTTTCAGGAACAAGGGGCCCGATTTCCGGGCTGAAAGCGCCCTCCAGTCGAACAGGCGGCGCCTTACTTTGCCACACATGGGGCAGGGCAGGTAACAAAAAGGGCCCGCGCAACACCAGTGCACGGGCCCTTGAAAAAATGGTCGGAGCGGCCGGATTTGAACCGACGACCCTTTGTCCCCCAGACAAATGCGCTACCAGGCTGCGCTACGCCCCGATTGGCCTCTCACCTATATAATAGCGCTCCATAGCGCAAGGGGTTCGATGGCCAAAAAGCGGTGATGCGGGAACATGTTCGCGCTTGTCCCGTTTCTGCTCAGTTCATTGAAGGGTTGTATGATGCCGATACTTTTGATCGTTCTGGTTGCCCTGCTGATCGGGGCCATCGGTTTCTGGGATGCGCTGGGTGCATTGCTTGGCGCCGTGGCCCTTCTGGCCCTGTTCTGGGCGCTCGTGGCCATAACCGCGGTGATCGCGGTCCTCTGGCTCATCCGGAAGGTCTTTTAGGGGAGCAGGCGGCCCTGAGCCTTGGCCGGACGCGGCGCGGCGCAGACGCCCCAGACAAGCCCCGTTACCAGAAACCAGTGGCGCCAGTGATCGGTGTCGATGATGGCCGAAAGGGCAATCATGGGCACGAAGGTGGCAAAAACCGGAATCAGCAACGGACGGCTCGAGGCGCGGATCAGGGCCCTGCCGCCCGCGGCCAATGTCGAACCGACAAGCAGATAATAAACAAGCGCACCGCCCCAGCCATAAGTGAGCGCGACATTGAGATACGTGTTGTGGGGCTGTTCGGTGATGCGCAGAAAGCCATATTCCAGCGGCCCGATGCCCCAGGGATTGGTCAACACCACGTCGAGCGTGTACCAGATGCGACCGAAGCGGCCCAATTCGCCAGTGTCATAGCTCTGGGTGAGGGAAAAGCGCTGGGTGAACAGCTCGGCGACAACGGGAATCGACAGCAGAACGGCCATGGCGGCCGCCAGTAGCATCAGCCCACCCAGCGCGATCAGCAGCAGGCGCACCTTTTCCCGCGCCGATGCCTCGAGAAAAAACACCATGACAAGGACCAGTAGTGACGACGCGGCCAGATGACCCCAGGCACCGCGCGAAAAACTCACGAAAACGCCCACGAATATCACCAGATAGGCAATACCGTTCCAAAGCGCCGAACGTCCCTTTCCCAAAAGAACGCGCTGCAGGGCAAACATGGCCGGCAGGATAAGAAACGGCCCGTAAACATTGGGATCGTTGAAAAAGGCCTTGGCGCGGCCAAACCGCAGGAAAACGTCTTCGCCCGGCAGAATACCCATATAGGCCAGCGTGCCGACCACGGACGTTATAATGGCGATGGCGATATAGGCATGGGCGATCACGCGCATATGGGTGTGGGGTGCCTGCGCCACGAAATTGGCGGCAAAATAGCTGGTAACGAGCAAGAAGATCGTGACGAGGTTGAAGATCAGCCCGTCAATCACGGGCTGATACTGCATGAAAAACGGCGATATCAGCGCAAAGGGCGTAAACGCGATGACGATCAGCAACAGCGGCAGCGTCTCGCGCCGCAATTGCAGGCCGCCGGCCAGCGCCACGGCGAAGGCCAAAAGGAACATCACCTCATAGGGCGATGGCTCGACGATGACGAACCCGCCCGAAAAAATCCAGATGCCAACGATCAGCCCGAGCACCTGTTTGGCGCTCGCGCCGAACCACGCCCTGCCGCGGTCGGACGGTGCAAGACCTCTCGAAGCGGGCAGGGTGAGGGTCAAAACGCGTTCTCGCTCTTGGTGAACAGAGAAACGGGCGTCATGATCAGAATGTAGAGATCGAGCAGGATCGACCAGTTTTCGATGTAGTAAAGATCGTGATCGACCCGGGCCATCAGTTTCTCGACGGTGTCGGTCTCGCCGCGCCAGCCATTGATCTGTGCCCACCCGGTGATACCCGGCTTGACCTTGTGGCGGGCGAAATATCCATCGACGGCATCGTGATAAAGCCGATTGGCCGCTTTGGCTTCCAGCGCATGCGGGCGCGGTCCCACGATGGACAATTCGCCCTTGAGCACATTGAAGAGCTGCGGCAATTCGTCGATCGACGTCCTGCGGATGAAGCGCCCGACAGGGGTTACGCGCGGATCGTCCCGTGTGACGAGCCGTGCGGCCCTGACATCGCTCATGCCGGTATACATGGAACGGAATTTATAGACAGCGATCAGCTTGTTGTTGAAACCGTGCCGGTCCTGCTTGAACAGGATCGGCCCCTTGCTCGTTGCCTTGACCGCAACGGCCGTCGCCAGCATCACCGGCGAGAGCGCGATGAGCGCAAACACGGCCACCAGTTTGTCGAACACCCATTTGAAAACGAGATTCCAGTCCGATATGGGCCGGTCGGCCATCTCGAACACCGGCAGGTCTCCGACATAGGAATAGGTCTTGTCGGTAAAACGCAGCTTGCTCATATGCGCGCTTAGCCGGATATCGACCGGCAGCACCCAGAGCTGGCGCAACATTTCGAGCAGGCGTGATTCGGCCGAAAGCGGCATCGAGACGATAACCAGGTCGATTCGCGCCCGGCGGGCGAACTCGACAAGATCGGCCACCTTGCCGAGTTTTTTCAGCCCGGCGACGGCCTCGGGGGAGCGCTCGTCGTCCCTGTCGTCAAAAAGGCCGATCAGTTCGATGTCGCTGGTCGCACTTTTTTCGATGGCCGTCACGAGCGCTTCGGCGCCCGCTCCACCACCGACGATCACCGTGCGCCGCCGCAGCCGGCCCCTCGCCGACCAGTCCAGCACCAGGGCCCGCAGCGCCAGCCGGTAGGCGATGAGCACGGCACCGCCCGACAGCGCCCAACTGCCCAGCCAGACCCGCGACACCAGATCGCCCGCCTTGAACAGAAACAGCCCGGCGACGACCACGAGGAGGACCGCGATCCAGCCCCCGAGAACCTGAAGGATCTGCTTGAAAAGCGTCCTGTAGGCCGCGATCCTGTGGGTGCGGGCGATATTGAAGGCGATATTTGCGGCCGCTACGATGCCGAGCGAAAGCGGCACATAAAGCACCGCATCGACGCCGCCCAGATAGAAAAGATAAATGCCCAGCCCGAGGGCCATAAGCAGCACCGCTTCGATCAGTTGCGCAAAGCCCGAGATCAGTTTGTGCGATAGCGTCGGGGCAATGGGCGCCCGGGCGGCCGTTTCCGCATCCACGCCAAGGGTGGCACCTGCCCCGTCTGCGTTTGCGGAAATGTGGGTGAGCACGGCTTGTTTGGGATCGACCCTGAACACGGGCTGGCCTCGCACTGATCGTCATGGATTTCGTGCGCGGGACTATGGGGTGTTCAGGGTGAAGAGGGGTTAAATCTATCCCCTTCAATTGGTCAAATGGTTAGCGACTGGTAGAGAGCCTCGATCTCATCGACCATGTGGACGAGCGAGAAGCGCGACTGGACGAAATCGCGCCGTGCTTCGGCCTCTCTCTGCAGCAACTCGGGTGCGGCGAGAAACGCCGCCATCGCCTCACCAAGCGGGCTCACGTCGTTGGGCGCGATAAGGCTTTGGGCGGTCGGCCCGAAGATTTCCCCAATCCCCCCCACATTGGTGGCGATGATCGGCCGGCCGGCGGCGGCGGCTTCCATGACCACATAGGGCAGGGACTCGGCGCGGGAAGGCACCAGAACGCACCGGCCGCTGGCAAAAATGTCCCGCGCGGGCCGTATGCCGGCCAGGGTGATGCGCTCACCAAGCCCCAACTGCGCGATCCGCTCACGCAGGGCAGCCGCATCCGGGCCATCTCCGGCCATGATGATGGTGGCGGGTCGGCCGTCGGGCGCGCGCAGCGGGGCCAGCGCCTCGACGATCAGATCGATCCCCTTGAGCGTCCGCAATTCGCCCACAAAGGCGAAGTCGGCGGCGTCGGGGCCGGGGGTTATGGGAACGAACTCGGCCGTGGCCAACCCGTTGTGAATAACCTCCTGACGGCCCTGAGGCTGGGCGACATGGGAAGCAAATGTCTTTTGGGCGTAGCGGCTTTCAAAGATCAGCGCATCGGTCAGCCGCAAGAGCGAGCGCTCGATGGTCATGAAGAGCCCGCCCGACAGCGACCGGGGATCGAAATGCAGCGCGCCGCCATGGGGCGTATAAACCGCGCCCGCACGCTTTCGCCCGATGCGCGCCAGCCGTGCTCCGAACCCGCCCTTCGCCCCGTGTCCATGGAGGATATCGGCACCGGTCGACTTCGCCAGTGCGCGAATCCTGGCCGGTGTGGTGATATCGTCGGGACCCAGAAGGCGCGGGATCGGAAACCGGTGGATGCCCAGCGCGGCGAACGGCTCTAGCCCCGCGAGTTTTAAATCGGATTGCGCGTCGCCGCTCTCATCGACGACGATCCCCACCTCATGGCCGCGTTCGGCCAGCGTTCGCGTCAGGTCGGCGACATGGCGGAACAGCCCGCCGACGGGTGCCCGCATGACCTGGAGAACCCGGAGTTTGTCCCTGGCCACAGATCAGATCCAGCGCTCTGCGATGACGATGGTGTCGCCAGGCAGAATGGGGAAGTCAAGTTCCACGCTGCCTTTGACCATTTCATTGCCCTGCCGGCGATAGATTGTTGCCGTGTTGCGGTTGGCGGTATCGCTAAAGCCGCCAGCAGCGCTGATCGCCGCACGCACCGTCATGCCGTAGGAATAGGGATATTGCCCTGAAGACCCTATAGCGCCCTGGATGAAAAAGGGCCTGTATTCAGCAACTTCGACGGCGACGTTCGGGTTTCGCATGTACCCGGCGGCCAGCGCCGATGCCACTTTGAGCGACAGTCCGTCGGTGGTTCCGCCGCGCGCCGCCACGGCACCGACGAGCGGCATCGAAATCGCGCCGGAATCGTCGACTCTATAGGTGTTGGTGAGGTTGGGATCCCCATAGACACTGATGCGCAAGACATCGCCGCTGTCCAGAAGATAGGGACCGCTCTGTTCCACCAGATAGGTGGCGGGGCGTCCGCTGTGCGCGCATGCTCCCAAAAAGAGCGGCAACAATAGCAAGGCAAGGCGCAGCCGACCCATCATATTCGTCCCGTTTCATGCAGTGACGTTAGGTCTCCCACGTCATGGTTAAAAAGCCCTTATCGGAAACAGAACCGTGCGCGCTTAACCGAATGCTTACCATGACGGGGCGATAAGCGCTTGACGACGAAGAGGCGACGAAATGAACCAATCCGCATCCGGGGCAGAAAAGTCCGAGGAAAGCATCGACGCCAGCGTCATTTTGAGAGCCGTGGTTTCCAGGCTGTTCCGCATCGGTCTGGTGACGGTCCTGCTGCTGGCGGCGGCCTATGCGGTTCTGCTCTTTGTCCCCCGGCTTTACGAATCTCGGGCCGAATTGCTCGTCGAGCCGCGCAGCACCGCCTATACAAGCGCGGCAAGCAACCAGAACGCCGAAACCTATTATATCGACATCGCGACCGTTTCGAGCCAGATCGAACTCATCAAGTCGCGCGACACCATCCTGGCGGCCATCGAAACCGCGGCGCTGCGCGACGAGCCCGCGTTCGAGGGCTGGAGCGACAGCGAAATCGTCGGCGAAATCGGTGACAATCTTGTGGTGACCCAGGAGCGCGCCTCGCGGTTGATTTCGGTGGCCTATCGCCATACCGATCCCGATCTGGCGGCAAAAGTTGCCAACGCAGTCGTTCAGGCCCATGTCCAGCGTCGGGCCGGCCAGCAGATTTCCGATACAGTCGATGCCACGGCCTGGTTGCAGCAGGAAATAACCCGGCTGCGCCAGGACGTTGTCGGTGCAGAGCGCGCCATTGCCGATTTTCGTGTCCAGAACGACCTGTTTACCGGCTCCAACAACGAGAGCCTGACCAATCAGCAGCTCTCGAATTTCTCGGCCCAGATCACAGCTGCCAATGAGCGGCGCAACGCTGCCCAGTCGCGCGCGCAGCTGATCCGCAGCCTGCTCGAATCGGGGCAGTCGGTCGGTGGCGTTTCCGACGTTCAGTCATCGGCCATCGTCCAGCAATTGAGCCAGGAAATGGCGCGGCTGCAGGGTGAACGTGCCCAGCAGGCAGCAACCTTCCTGCCCAGCCACCCCACGATCCGGGCACTCGATGCCCAGATTGCCGAAATCGACACCCAGATCTCCAATGAAGGCCGCCGTGTCGCCCAGGCCCTCGAGGCGCAGGCCCAGATCGAGGCCGACCTTGAGCAATCCCTGCAGGCCGAGCTTGAACGGGTCAAGGTGACCGCGGGGTCCGATACCATTGAGGGGGTAACCCTTGCCGAACTCGAGCGCGAGGCGGCGGCTCAGCGGGAATTGCTCAATGCCTATCTCTTGCGGTTCACTGAAGCCTCGGCGCGCTCGGACATGGGCTCTGCGCTGCCCGACGTGCGTGTCGTGAGCGAAGCTGTGCCCTCCAGTTCTCCAGCTTCGCCCAAAACAAGCCTTGTCCTGCTCGCTGTCGGCATCGCCGCAGTGCTTTTGCAGGTCGGCGCCGTCATTTTTTCCGAGCTGTTGTCGGGCCGGGCTCTCGTTGAACGCCCCGCCCGTCCGGAGCAGCCCGATCTCGATCAGGAAGACACTGGTGCAGCGGTGCTCGATGATGCCGGGGCCACCGCGGCACCAGAAGCGCCTCAACCCCTTGCGATCACCGGTCACCGGCCCCCGGCCACCCCGATCGATACCGAAATCGAGGCCCTCGCTGCCAGCGTGCTGGCGCGGCTCGATCGGGTGATCCTGGTTGCGTCTGACCACAACGCGCAGGAAAGCCTCGATTTTGCCGAGCGCCTCACGGCTGCATTCGTCGATAACGGCCAGAGCGTGGCTGAAATCGACGCGGCCAGCGGCCAGCAGGGCATCGAGTTGGGTCTCACCGACCTTTGCGCGGAAGGTGCAGAATTCGGCGACGTCGTGCACAGGGGCGCCGACGACCGGTTTGCCTTCGTGCCGTGGGGGCAGGGCACCCGCCTCAACCGCAACACCGAGCGCGTGGCGACGCTGGTCGAAGCGCTCTCCGATATCTACGAGGCCATTGTTATCGTGACCGGCCGGGTCGGCATGACCTCGAGCCTGCCTCTCTTTACCGGCATTGAGGGCAAGTGCGTTCTGCTCTCGTCCGCGGGCACGAGCAACAGCGCCGAAGCCAGAGAAATCGCCGCACTCGGATTCTCCGATATCCGTGTCATTGCGACCGCCGAACCGCAGTCCGAAGTCGCCTGAGGGCGTCCCGATGCCGCCTTACTCAGTTTACAGGGCCGCCTTCGAAGCACTGGCGCTACCAGGGGTGACGGCCGGTCTGCGCAGGTTCTCCGCAGCGCGCGGTCTCATTTTTACGCTGCACAGGGTTGTCCCTGACGCTCCGGCAGAGTTCTCGCCCAATTCAATCCTCCAGGTCCGGCCCGATTTCCTCGAAGCGGTGATTGTGCGGGCGCGTGAGGCCGGGTTCGATATCGTCGATCTCGATGAAGCCATAAGCCGGATTGGCGCAGAGGACGCCAAGCCCTTTATCGTTTTGACCTTCGATGACGGCTATCGCGACAATCTCGTTCACGCCTTGCCCATCCTGCGCAGGCACGCCGCACCCTTCACGCTCTATATCCCGACCGGCTTGATTGACGGAGTGGGGATTGTCTGGTGGCAGGCGCTCGAGGATATCATCGCCGCCAATGACGTGGTGGCATTCGACATGCCCGAGGGCCCGCACTACGGTGACGCCGGGACGCTGGACCAGAAAAACGCGACCTTCGCTCTTGTCTATGAGCGTTACCGCAAAATGGCCGAGCCCGAACGCGAGGCGTCGATCAGGACACTGGCCCAACGCTATGGATTTGACCTTGCCGCGCACTGTCGCGAACTGATCATGGACTGGTCCGAACTCAAGACTTTTGCCGGCGAGCCGCTGTGCACCATCGGCGCGCACACGGTCTATCACTACGAACTGTCAAAACTGCCTCAAGACCAGATGCGGGCCGAGATCGAACAATCGGCCAATGTGCTTGGAGCCCAGTTCGGCAAGCGCCCGCGGCATTTGTCCTATCCCATCGGTGGAGTCGCCGCTGCAGGCCCGCGCGAATTTGCCGCCGCGCGGGATCTGGGATTTGCCACCGCCGTGACCACGCGCCCGGGCGGTCTTTATGCCGAACACCGCGCCCATCTCAATGCGCTGCCCCGGGTCTCGCTCAACGGATTGTTCCAGGAAAAGCGCTTTATCGACGTTTTCCTGACCGCCGAAGTGTTCACCCTGATGCGTCGGGGCAAGCGGCTCGACGTGGAGTAAACCTCAGGCGTCGGGCTTCTGCATCCACCGGATCACCACCATGGCCGGAAACACCCAGCCCAGCCCGAACAGTACGAAAAAGGCCAGGTGAACGAGATTGTGCGCTCCGACCAGCCACAACTCGTAGATCCAGAGGCCCAAAGCCGTCCACATCACAAGCGTCAAAAGGGTCAGTCCGATGCCGACGGCCTTGCGCTGGCGCTGGGTCATTGCTGTCTCCATGCTGCGGCGTTTGTTATCATTGCCATTTGCCGGGCATCCCATTAGCACTTCGGTCAATATTGACAACTCCGGTACGCTTACTGTGTCTGCCATCGTCTCCGCTGGTTCCGCATCGCTCGATTACGACCGCATCCGGCCCGTCCGCATCTGGCTCTACTGCCTTGCCGCGTTCGTGTTGCTGATCGTCGTGGTGGGTGGCGGTACGCGGCTGACCGAGTCCGGCCTTTCGATCACCAGCTGGAAGCCGATTTCGGGCATTATCCCGCCGCTGTCCGCCGCCGACTGGCAAGCCGAATTCGAGGCCTACCAGCAGATTCCGCAGTACCGGCTTGTCGAAAGCTGGATGGGCGTCGATGAGTTCAAATCGATCTTCTGGTGGGAATGGGGCCATCGCTTTCTGGCGCGCATGCTCGGCTTTGCCTTCGCCATCCCCTTTGTGATCTTCCTTATCCAGCGCCGTATCCCCAAAAGCCTCGTCTGGCCGATGACGGGGCTGTTTGTCGCAGGCGCCTTCCAGGGGTTTCTGGGCTGGTGGATGGTCTCGTCGGGCCTTTCCGAACTCACTTCGGTCTCTCAATATCGCCTCGCTGCCCATCTGTGCGCCGCGAGCATATTGATGATGGCGCTCGTCTGGGTGGCCAGAACGCTCGAACCCCCCGTCAGCGGCGTTGTGCCCTCACGCGGATGGACGATCGCCAATTGGGTCCTGGTCGCACTGCTGTTTATCCAGATCGGGGCAGGGGCACTTGTCGCTGGACTGGACGCCGGCTTCATCTACAACACCTGGCCCCTGATCGACGGCGCGATCGTGCCGGGCGGTCTGTTCACCATCGACCCGGCCTGGCGCAACATATTTGAAAACATTCTCACCGTGCAGTTCAACCATCGGAGCCTGGCCTACCTCATCACGATCTACGCGCTGGTCCTGTGGTGGCGCGGTCGCAAGGGTCCCGGTTTTGCGGGCGTTCACGCATGGCTGCCGCGTATCGCGGTGCTCATCGTGCTGCAGGTCGCCGTAGGGATCACGACGCTGCTGTCGGTGGTCAATATTCCCGTCGCGCTCGTCCATCAGGCGCTGGCGTTCACACTGGTGGCGATGGTGGTGGCCTATCTCTCTGATATGCATAGGCTTTCTTCGCGGTAGTATTATACCGCGCCGTTAAACTGTTGTAATATAACAGAAATTACTTTGTGCTTGACGGCGCATCGGGTGGCCTGTATCACCCGCGTCGAAATGGCCATTCGCAAGTCTGGCCGGGGATGGGCCTCCCGCTTTGGCGGCCTTGTCTCGTAAGAGATATCCAAAAGGATCAAGAACAATGAAAACCTACTCGGCCAAGGCTGGCGAGATCGATAAGAAGTGGGTTTTGATCGACGCGGAAGGCCTCGTTGTAGGCCGTCTCGCTGCGGTCATCGCCACTCGCCTGCGCGGCAAGCACCTTCCGACCTTCACCCCCAACCAGGACATGGGCGACAATGTTATTGTCATCAATGCCGACAAGGTGAAGTTCACCGGCAAGAAGCTCGACGACAAGCGCTTTTACTGGCACACCGGCTACCCCGGTGGCATCAAGGACCGCACCATGCGCGAACTGCTCGAGGGTCGTTTCCCCGAGCGCGTTGTTGAAAACGCCGTGCGCCGCATGATGCCGGGTGGCCCGCTGACCCGTGCCCAGCTCAAGAACCTGCGCGTTTACGCCGGTGCCGAGCATCCCCATGAAGCCCAGCAGCCCGAAACGCTCGATGTTGCCGCGCTCAACACCAAGAATGTGAGGGTGAAGTAATATGTCCGAGACCATCAACTCCCTCGAAGATCTCGGCACGGCCACCGATACCGCTGTCAATGACGCGCCGGTTTATACCCAGAAGCTCGACAGCTATGGCCGCGCCTATGCCACCGGCAAGCGCAAGGATGCCGTTGCCCGCGTATGGATCAAGCCCGGTTCGGGCAAGATCACCGTCAACGGCAAGGAATTCACAGCCTATTTCGCCCGCCCGGTTCTCCAGATGATTCTGCAGCAGCCGATCGTGACCGCCGAGCGCGTCGACCAGTACGACGTGATCGCAACGGTCGCCGGCGGCGGCCTGTCCGGCCAGGCCGGTGCCATTCGCCACGGTCTGTCCCAGGCACTGACCCTTTATGAGCCCGAGCTTCGCCCGACGCTCAAGAAGGGTGGCTTCCTGACCCGCGACAGCCGTGTGGTTGAACGCAAGAAGTACGGCAAGGCCAAGGCCCGTCGTTCGTTCCAGTTCTCCAAGCGTTAATCCATCGCTTCCCGATTTTTGGAAAGGCCCGCTTCTGGCGGGCCTTTTTTGTTTGCTTTAGGGGGTGGTCATCGACCGTTTGCATCTTATATAGGCACCTCTGGCCAGAGGGCGGATTTCCATGAATATGCAAATAACGACTGCTGAACCTGCGGTAGCGGTTCTGGGTCTCAACAAGACCTATGACACGGGCTTTCACGCCCTCAAAAATATCAATCTCGACATCAGGGTGGGCGAAATTTTCGCGCTGCTCGGGCCCAATGGCGCGGGAAAGACCACGCTGATCGGCACGATCTGCGGCATGGTTCGCCCCTCGGACGGGCAGATTCTGGTCGGCGGGCATGATGTCGTCACCGAATTTCGCAAGACCCGCGCCATGATTGGCCTGGTGCCGCAGGAATTGAGTTCGGATCGGTTCGAGACGGTTTGGGCGACCGTATCGTTCACCCGCGGCCTGTTCGGCAAACCGCGCAATGACAAGGTCATCGAAAAGATCCTGCGTGACCTCTCGCTCTGGGACAAACGCAACGACAAGCTGATCACGCTTTCGGGCGGCATGAAGCGGCGGGTGTTGATCGCCAAGGCGCTCAGCCACGAACCGGAAATCCTGTTTCTCGATGAGCCGACGGCCGGCGTCGACGTCGAACTCCGGCGCGACATGTGGAATGTGGTCCGCGAACTGCGGGAAAACGGCGTCACGATCATTCTCACCACCCACTACATCGAAGAAGCCGAGGAGATGGCCGACCGGATCGGGGTCATCTCGAATGGCGAAATCATTCTGGTGGAGGAAAAAGCCGAGCTGATGCGCAAGCTTGGCAAGAAGGATCTTGCCGTTCAGTTGCAGGAACCGCTCAAGACCCTGCCGCAATCGCTGACAGATCTCGGGCTCAAACTCTCCGATGATGGTGAGGAACTGCGCTACAGCTATGACAGCCAGGCCGACCGGACCGGCATCGCGACCCTGATCGGAGCCCTCAATGCCGAAGGCATCAGGATCAAGGATTTGTCGACCCACCAGTCGTCGCTCGAGGAAATCTTCATTGGCCTTTTGAGGGACCGGACATGAACTACTACGCGATCAAGGCCATATATGTATTTGAAATGGCGCGCTGGTGGCGCACTGTCACCCAGTCGATCATTTCCCCGGTCGTTTCGACTTCGCTTTATTTCGTGGTGTTCGGCGCGGCCATCGGCTCGCGCATCGAATCGGTTGAAGGCGTCAGCTATGCGGCGTTTATCGTGCCCGGGCTCATCATGCTCTCGTTGCTGCAGCAATCGCTGTCGAACGCATCCTTCGGCATTTACTTTCCCAAATTCGCCGGTACGGTCTATGAAATCCTGACCGCGCCGATTTCCCATGTGGAGACGGTGATCGCCTTTGTCGGCGCGGCGGCAACCAAATCGGTCATTCTGGCGCTGATCATCCTTCTGACGGCCAGTTTCTTTGTGGATCTCCATATCCAGCATCCGATCTGGATGATGGCGTTCATGGTGTTGACCGCCGTCACCTTCTCGCTGATCGGCTTCATCATCGGCATCTGGGCGGACGGGTTCGAAAAACTCCAGCTCATTCCGCTGCTCATCGTTACGCCCCTGGCGTTCCTGGGCGGCACTTTCTATTCGATCACCATGCTGCCCGAGACCTGGCAGAACATCGCGTTGCTCAATCCCGTGGTTTATCTCGTGAGCGGTTTCCGCTGGAGCTTTTACGGGGTGGCCGATGTCGATGTGTGGATCAGTCTGGGCATGACGCTGGTCTTCATGGCCGCCGCGTTGGCCATCATCACCTGGATTTTCAGGACAGGCTACAAGCTTCGGGCCTGATCACACAAAGCAGAACCCGGCGACTGGAGACAGTCGCCGGTTTTTTTTATGCCAGCTGGCGCGCGCTGCGCGGATGGTAATTGGCCATGACCCGCTCGATAACCTTGATTGCCTTGCCGGTCCCGTCTTCGGCCCGCAATTGCGCGCCGATCTTTTCGGCGTTGCGGGCAAAGCCCGGGTTGGAATCGAGCTGGCTGAGCGCATCGGCCAGCGCCTCCGCCGTCAGCTTGCGGCGGCGCACGGGTTTTGGCCCGCAGCCCAATTCATGCACGCGCCCACCCCAGTAGGGCTGATCGACCATTTGGGGCACGATGAAGGTCGGCTTGCCAAGAATGAGACCCGAGGCCGTGGTCCCCGCGCCCCCATGATGGACCACCGCTTTCACATATTTGAAAAGCTGGTCGTGCGGTGCCCGGTCGATAACATAGACCCGGTCCGAAGGCAGATCGTCGGGCTTGATGCCCCCCCAGCCGCGTCCCACGACCACGCGGCCATCCCACATGGTCAGCGCCTCGCGCAATATATCGGTATTGCGATCCGCACCCCACGGCATGGACCCGAACCCCACATAGATCGGGAGTGGCCCCTCATCGAGGAACGTCTTGAACTCTTCGGAAGGCTGCCAGCCCGAATTGTCTGGCAGCATCCAGTAGCCGGTGACGATCGAGGTTTTCGGCCAGTCGCGCGGACGCGGTGAAATGGTTTCGGAATAGGCGTTCAGCGTCCACAGCGGGGTGCCGTCAGTGTCCTTGAAGAACCCCCCGTTCTTGCGCGGTCCCAGCCCCATCAGCTCCCGACGCAGCTTGTTGCGCGGCAGATTGTAATAGATCTGCTGCACGGTCATCGTCGAATAGGTCAGCCGGTTGATGGTTTTCCCGAATGTCGGCCCGTAATAGATGCAGAGCGGAAATTCGCTCGTCGAATTGAGCGGCTGCAGCGCGGCAACGATGGCGGGAATATCGAGCGCTTCGGCGATATCGATCGAAAAGCTCGTGTTCATGTTGAGCATGATGCAGTCGGCGCCCTGGGCCATGTCCCAGGCGGAGCGCGCGGCGCGATCCACGATCTTCTGGCCCTGCCGGAGCAGGGCGGGGGCGTTGACCAGAAGGTTCTGGTTCATGGCCCGCTCGAACTGGCTCTGTTTGACGAACTCCTGCATCGAGGGGCCAAGGCTCCAGAACTCGATGCCATATCCGGTGACCATGGGTTCGAAATCATCGGTGGTGCCGATGACGACCGAATAGCCTTGAGCGATCATCGCTCGCGCCAGGGCAACATAAGGCTGAACGTCACCTTGCGTGCCCAGGGTGGCCATCGCAATGCGCTTTGTCATCTTCACCTCAAAACCCCTGCCGCGGCGGGTGCGCTCATGGCGCGTGGGTCATTTACATTGTCGTTACAGAGCATTATGACGACCCCTCGCGTGTTTCATTTACACAATCGGACAACGAGGGCAAGTCAGATGCAGTCGCCTAAGACAGCCGCACTTCTTGGTGCTTCCGGGTACACCGGAGCTGATCTTTTGCGACTTGGCGTGCGTCATCCGGGCCTCAAATTTGTGGCACTGACCGCCAACACCCATGCTGGCAAGCCGATGGCTTCGGTGTTTCCGCATCTGGCCGTGGCCGAACTGCCCGACCTGGTGGCCAACGAGGACGTGGATTTCTCCGATATCGACGTGGTGTTCTGCGGGCTTCCACACGGGACGAGCCAGAAACTGGTTGCCGAAATCGCCCAAGAAAATTCCTCCCTGCGTGTCATCGATATGGGGGCCGACTTCCGGTTCCGCAATGCCGAGGACTACGGTCCGGTCTATGGCGCAGATCACGTTGCGCCCCATTTGCAGGACATGGCCGCTTACGGGCTGACCGAGCACAATCGCGATGCGATCCAAAACGCCAAGATCATCGCGTGTCCCGGCTGCTACCCCACGGCAACGCTGCTGGCGCTGCTGCCGCTGGTCAAGTCTGGTGCGATTTCGACCGACGATCTCATCATCGACGCCAAATCGGGCGTCACCGGAGCGGGCAGGGCACCCAAGCAGAATACGCTTCTGGCCGAAGCCGGCGAAAGCCTGACGCCTTATGGCGTCGGCGTGCACCGTCACGCGCCCGAAATCGAACAGGAAATCGGCCTGGCCGCGGGAAAGAAGGTTGCCGTAAACTTCACCCCCCACCTCATCCCCATGAGCCGTGGCGAACTGATTACCGCGCATGTGAAGCTCGACAGCGCCAAAAATGCCGACGAAGTGCGCAAGGTCCTCGCCGATGCCTATGCCGGCGAACCGTTCATCCGCGTGGCCGAAAAGGGCCTCATCCCGTCGACCGGCCATGTGCGCGGCTCGAACTATTGCGTCATCAATGTGTTTGACGACCGCATTCCCGGCCGGGTCATCGTCATCGCCGCCATCGACAATCTGGTGAAGGGGAGCGCCGGGCAGGCGATCCAGAACTTCAACGTGGCCTTCGGCTATCCCGAGGCGACCGCTATCGAGGCTCTGCCGCTCTTTCCTTAAAGGAGCGACAGGGCCGGTAAAGACCACGGCGCGGCCGGTCTTTTTGTCTGATGCGGACGCCCCGTTCACACTTTGAACACCATGATAGCCAGATACTGCGTCTCTGTTCGCCGCGCGTCCCATTCGCGCCGCGACGCCGGGACATAACGGGATCGCACCCGATCCCATCGAGGACAAAATGAGCGAAGAATTCCATCGCATCCGCCGCCTGCCACCCTATGTGTTCGAGCACATCAACCCGATCAAGGCCAAGGCGCGCGCCGAAGGCGTCGACATCATCGACCTGGGCATGGGCAATCCCGATTTGCCGACGCCCACCCATATCGTCGAAAAGCTCAAGGAAACGGTCGCCAATCCGCGCACCCATCGCTATTCGACCTCGCGCGGCATTCCCGGCCTGCGCAAGGCCCAGGCTTCCTATTATGGCCGCCGGTTCGGCGTAAAGCTCGATCCCAACACCCAGGTCGTTGCAACGCTGGGCTCCAAGGAAGGCTTTGCCAATATGGCCCAGGCGATCACCGCGCCGGGCGACGTGGTGCTGGTGCCCAACCCGACCTATCCCATCCACTCGTTCGGCTTCATCATGTCGGGTGGCGTCGTGCGGTCAATGCCGGCCGATCCCAACGAGGATTTCATGCGCTCGCTCGACCGGGCCGTGCGCCATTCGATCCCCAAGCCGATCGCGCTGATTCTCAACTACCCGGCCAACCCCACGGCCTATGTCGCCTCGTTCGATTTCTACAAGGAAGTGGTGGATTACTGCCGCCGCAACGAGATTTTCATCCTCTCCGATCTCGCCTATTCCGAGATCTATTTCGAGGACGAACCGCCCCATTCGGTGCTCGAAGTGCCCGGCGCAATGGACGTGACGGTCGAATTCACGTCCATGTCGAAAACCTTTTCCATGCCCGGTTGGCGCATGGGCTTTGCCGTGGGCAACGAGCGGCTGATCGCGGCCCTGGCGCGCGTTAAATCCTATCTCGATTATGGCGCGTTCACCCCCATTCAGGTGGCGGCCGCCTCCGCGCTCAATGGCGATGATTCCTGCATCGAGGAGGTGCGCGGCATCTACCGCCATCGCCGTGACGTTATGGTCGAAAGCTTTGGCCGCGCCGGCTGGCACATCCCGAGCCCGGCAGCCACCATGTTTGCCTGGGCCCCGATCCCCGACCAGTTCGCCGATCTGGGTAGCCTCGAATTTGCCAAGCTGCTGATCCGGGAGACCGGCGTTGCGGTGGCGCCAGGCGTTGGCTTCGGTGAATATGGCGACCAATATGTGCGCCTGGCCTTTGTCGAAAACGAGCAGCGCATTCGTCAGGCTGCACGGGCCATCAAGAAGTTCCTTGGCGGCCAGGCCAGCAACGGAAACGTCGTTCCGCTGGCCAAAGGCTGAGGTTTCACCCTCACAAGGGTTGACGTGTAGGCAAATTCCTATTCATGGTCGCGCGCAATCTCAAACCTGCGTGCGACCATGAGTGATATCGACAGTTTCAAATCCTCCATAGAGACCTTCATCTCCGAACGCGGCTGGACACCGACCCGGTTCGGCCGGGAGATCGCCGGAGACCCGCTCTTTGTTTTCGATCTGCGCGAAGGCCGCGAGCCGCGCAGCGAAACCCGCCAGCGCATCGCGCGCGCCATGCAGGTCTATGCCAGTGGCGAAGGCGAGGAAATGCGCCCGCTGCGCATCGGCATTGCCGGCCTGGGCACTGTCGGCGCCGCACTCATCCGCATTCTCACTGAAGATGGCGATGCCATCGCCCGCAAGCTTGGGCGTCGGCTCATCGTATCGGCGGTCTCCGCCCGCTCGCGCTCGCGCGACCGGGGTGTGGACATCTCGCCTTTCAAATGGTTCGACGATCCCGTCGCCCTGGCCCGTTCGGGCGAAATCGACCTTTATGTCGAACTGATCGGCGGTGAGGACGGTCCCGCCCTTGCTTCGGTTACAGCCGCGCTCGAAAACGGCTGTCCTGTCGTCACGGCCAACAAGGCTCTTCTGGCGCGGCACGGCGTGGCGCTTGCCGCAGCAGCCGAGGCCGCCCATGCCCAGCTGGGATTTGAAGCGGCCGTGGCGGGCGGCATACCGGTCATCAAGACGCTGCGCGAGGGGCTCGGCTCGGCTGCCATCACGCGCGTTTACGGCATCATGAACGGCACCTGCAATTATATCCTCACCCGCATGGGCAACGAGGGAATCGGCTTTGAGGAATGCCTCAAGGACGCTCAGACCCTTGGCTATGCCGAGGCCGATCCGACATTCGACGTGGAAGGATTCGATACGGCCCACAAGCTGGCCATCCTTGCGAGCCTCTGCTTTGAAACTGAAATTTCGGCGGATCAGGTGCTTGTGGAGGGCATTTCGCGCATCACCCAGGCTGACATAAAAGTTGCCGCAGACCTCGGATACAAGATCAAGCTGCTGGGCATGGCCCGCAAGGTCGAAAACGGGATCGAGCAGCGCGTGCATCCAACGCTAGTCAGAAAATCGAGCGCCATCGCCGGCGTGGATGGTGTTCTCAATGCCGTGGCGCTGGAAACCAACCACGTCCAGGAGCTGCTTCTGGCCGGACCAGGTGCCGGCGGCGAGGCGACAGCGGCTTCGGTGCTGTCCGACATTCTCGACATCGCCCGCGGCACCCAGGTTCCGCCCCTCGGCGTGCCCAGTTCAGAGCTCAAGCCCTGCGAACGCGCGCCCATGCGCATTCATGAAGGCGGCTATTATATAAGACTGAATGCAAGGGATGTTCCCGGCGCTCTCGCCGCCATCGCCACCCGTATGGGCGAGGGCAACATCTCGCTCGAAAGCGTCATTCAGCGCCCCGATCTGCGCGCCAGCGAGCCCGGCGTCGAGGAGGAAACCTCGCGCACGGTGGTGCTCATCACCCATGAAACGATCGAAAGTGCTGTGCGCGAAGCGCTTGAACGGATTGCCAGGGACGGGTTTATCGTGGGACAGCCTCAATTGATCCGTATCGAGGAGTTCTGACCCGTGGCCCAGTCCGCCCCAGTCCAAGCCAAGGTCGATGGCAATCTCACCCTTGAGATCGCCCGCATCACCGAACGCGCCGCCATCGCGGCGGCCGGTTGGCGTGGGCGCGGCGACGAGATGCGCGCCGATCAGGCCGCCGTCGAGGCCATGCATCTGGCACTCAGCCACATCGATATCGCCGGCACGGTCGTGATAGGGGAGGGCCGGAATGCCCCCCTGCTCGGTTTCGAGGAAGCCGTCGGCACTGGTAAGGGTCCCGATATCGAGGTCGCCGTCGACCCGCTCGAGGGCGTGACCGGGTGCGCCAAGAACCTCTCGGACTCCCTTTCCGTCATGGCCTTTGCCGAGCGCGGCGCCCTGCTGCGGGTGCCCGATGCCTATATGGAAAAGATCGCCATCGGCCCGGGCTATCCCGACGGCATCGTTGATCTCGACAAGACCGCCACCGAAAATGTCGCGGCGCTGGCAAAGGCCAAGGGCGTCGCCACGGCCGATATCGTCACCTGCGTGCTCGACCGTCCGCGCCACGCTGCACTGATCGCCGAACTGCGTGATCTGGGCGTGGCCGTCAAACTGCTGCCGGACGGCGATATTGCCGCCGTCATTCACGCGGCAAACAGCGACGACACCGGCATCGACATCTATCTGGGCTCGGGCGGCGCACAAGAAGGTGTGCTGGCCGCCGCCGCCATGCGCTGCATGGGTGGTCAGATGCAGGGCCGCTTGATTCTCGACACGCCCGACAAGCGCGCCCAGGCCCGCGAGATGGGCCATTCCGACCCCACCACGAAATTTTCAGCCCTGGACATGGCAAAAGGCGATGTGTTGTTTGCGGCCACCGGCGTGACCGACGGCAGCCTGCTTCGCGGCGTAAAGCTCATGCCGCGCAAGATCGTCACCTCCAGCGTGGTCATGCGCTCCTGGTCTCATACCATCCGCTGGATCACCGCCGAGCACGGCCGGTCGGGATAGGAGCTAAAGGGGTCGGTTCCGCATATTCCCAAGTGCCTACGCCGCATTTTTAACGCGGCGCAAGCAGATTTGTTGTCCCAGGAACCGCACAGCAAGGCAGTGATCGTCGCCTCGCCGCCAGGGCGTTTACTCCAGTCCCAGAACCTCTCGTGTGCGTTCCTCAGCGGTATCGCCTGCAGCAATCACTTCCTGCGGCGATTGTCCCAGCGCGCGCGCCGCCTCCTCGGCGGCATTGCGCACATTGGCCACGACCTGCAGTTTTTGCTCGTCGGTCATATTGTCGTCGCGGACCTCGGCGGCATTGGCCACGAGCCCGTCAATCTGAACTGCGATGGCGTCCGAGGCCGATGTCATCTGTTCGCTCAGCGCGCTCATCGCATCGTCGCCCATCTGCACCAGATTGTCCCCGGTTTCCTCTGTCTCCTCCATGATGGATTCGAAGGTCTGCTGGGCATCCTCTTCGATTTCCTCGCGGCGCTGCTGCATTTCCTCGGCCGACATCGTTTCGCTCGGCGTATCGGTCTCCTCGAAAGGCTCTGCGAAAGCTTCGGGATTTCCAGCGTCGGGATCGGGAGTCTCGGGCGCGTCGCTGCTGTTTTCGCAGGCCGCCAGCGCCAGCGTGGAAATCAATACAAATGGCAAAATGAGCTTGGTGTTCATTGGTAATCCCTCGAAAGAACCAGTAATGGGGCGATCGGCAACCCGTCCGCGAGAAAAACGGCGATAAGGCGGCGGATGTTCCCTCGCCGCGTGCGCTTGTTGCCGGCCCGATGCAAATTCGGTGCAAAAAAACCGCTATCGGGCTATCGATCAAACCGCATCACCGTCTATAGATACCCCATGAAGCCAGAGCCCCAAGCCTTTCTCAACGTTGAAAGATCGGTCTGTGGCAAGCGCTGGATCGATCGGCTCGACCTTGCAGCTGGCCGCATGGCGGGCGCCATCGCCCAGCAGACCGACCTCTCGGAAATTTTGGCCCGCATCATCGCCGCGCGCGGTGTCGCGGTCGAGGACGCCCAGACCTTTATTGCACCGACCATTCGCGCGTTGATGCCCGACCCGTCGACGCTGGCCGGCATGGACGCATTGGCCCAGCGCCTGGCCCGCGCCATTATCGACAACGAACCCATCGGGCTGTTTGGAGACTATGACGTGGATGGCGCCAGCGCCGTGGCGCTTATGGTCCGATATCTGCGCCATTTCGGGCTCAATCCGCCCACCCATATCCCCGACCGCATATTCGAGGGCTACGGGCCCAACAACGCGGCCATGGAAAGCCTTGTCGAACAGGGCGTCTCACTGATCGTGACCCTCGATTGCGGTACCGCCAGCCACGCGCCCATTGCACATGCCAAATCGCTTGGCGCCGATGTTCTGGTCATCGACCACCACCTGGCGCCCGATACGCTTCCCGATGCCGACGCGCTGGTCAATCCCAACCGTCGTGACGACATTTCCGGGCTCGGTTACCTGTGCGCCACCGGCGTAGCGTTCATGGTGCTGGTTGCCACCAACCGGGTCCTTCGCGAAGCGGGCAGGGCGGGCCTGCCCGACCTCATGGGATGGCTCGATCTGGTGGCCCTGGCCACGGTATGCGACGTGGTTCCGCTCAAGGGACTCAACCGCGCCTTCGTGCTGCGGGGCCTCGACGTCATGCGGGCCGGGAAAAATGTCGGGCTCTCGAGCCTGGCTATCGCGGCTCGCGTCTCTGGCCCGGCCAATGCGTATCACCTGGGCTTCGTACTCGGGCCCCGCATCAATGCCGGTGGGCGCATTGGAGATGCCGGGCTCGGAGCCCGACTTTTGTCCACCGATGACGAGTACGAAGCGCTCGCCTTGGCCCAGCGCCTGGACGAGCTCAATGCCGAACGCCAGCGCATTGAGGTCGCTGCCGTCGAACAGGCCATGGCCACCGCGGAAATGGAAATCGGTGACGGCCCCGGACCGTCGGTGCTGGTGACCGGCTCCTCGGACTGGCATCAGGGCATCGTCGGGCTGGTGGCGGCACGTTTGAAGGAACGCTTCGGACGCCCCGCCTTTGCCATTGCCCTGGGCGCCGATGGTGGCGGCACCGGCTCGGGCCGCTCGATACCCAGGGTTGATCTGGGCGCCGCCGTCGTCGACGCCGTACGCGGCGGCATCATCGCCAAAGGTGGCGGCCACGCCATGGCGGCAGGGGTGACGCTGACGCCGGGCCAACTCGGACCCTTCCGCCAATACCTCAACGATACCCTTGCTGACGATGTTTTGGCGGCCCGCGCCGAAGACGGGCTGAAAATCGACGCGGCGCTCACCGCCAGGGGCGCCAATCCAGAGTTCATCCACCAGATCGAGCGGGCCGGCCCGTTCGGCTCCGGCAATCCCACCCCCATCTTTGCGCTTCCCGCCCATCAGATCCGCTTTGCCGACATTGTCGGGGCCGGGGGGCATGTGCGCTGCACGGTCAATTCAGGCGACGGTGCCAACCTCAAGGCCATCGCCTTCCGCGCTGCCGGAACACCTTTGGGCGAAGCCCTGCTCAAGGCCCGCGACGGCCAACGTCTGCACGTGGCCGGTACACTCAATATTGATCACTGGCAGGGCCGCGAAACCGTGCAATTGCGGATTATCGATGCAGCCATACCGGGTTAGCCAGACTTGCATCGCCCGGCATGGCGGTTAAGATCGTCTGTCGGCGCACTAATCTGGAGCCGCTTCCGGTTCGTATAGGGACAAACACAGCAGCTTCAGTTGCCCGTAGGCAGGGGATGAGAATCAATGAGTCAGGCAACGTTTGATCGGGAGCAGCCGCGGCCCGGCTTGGGTACGCGGATCAAGTCGGTGTTGCTCGAAAAAATCGGCGCAGCGCTGATGGGCATTCCGCACAAGGGCGCCATAACCGTAACGTTCCCTAGCGGACGCTGCCGCACGCTGGGTGACGCCACTACCGGCGAGCACGCCTTTCTCAAGCTCAATAATTTCAAGGTGCTCAAGGCCGCAATGCGGCGCGGTACGCTCGGCTTTGCCGAAGCCTATATGCGTGGCGACATCGAGATTAAGGATCTTACGGCTCTTTTCCGGTTTTTTCTCCAGAACCGCGACATTTTCGACAAGGCCAATCCCGGCATTTTTCGCCGCACGGCCCAGGATCTGGCCTACCACATGTCCCGGCCAAACACCCGAGAGGGCAGTCAGAAAAACATCGCCGAGCACTATGACCTCGGCAATGATTTCTACGCCGAATGGCTTGATCCCTCCATGACCTATTCTTCGGCCTATTTTGCCGGTCAGGACATTTCTCTCGAAGAGGCTCAGCGCGCCAAATATCAGCGCATCATGGTAATGGCCGGCATAAGGCCGGGCCATCATGTGCTCGAAATCGGCTGCGGCTGGGGCGGCTTTGCCGAGACCGCCGCGCGGACCGGTGCGCACTTGCGGGGGATCACGCTGTCGCGTGAGCAGCTCAAATACGGTGTCGACCGGCTCGAGAGCCAGGGGCTCTCCGATTTCGGAGAACTGGTTTTCGAAGATTATCGCGACACCAGGGGCGCCTTCGATCACGTCGCTTCCATCGAAATGATCGAGGCGGTCGGCGAGGAAAACTGGCCCGACTATTTCAAGACCGTCCACGACAGGCTCAAGCCGGGCGGCACCGCCGCCATTCAGGCCATCACCATCGCCGAGCGTGACTTTGAAACCTACAAGGCCTATCCCGACTTCATCCAGCGCTACATCTTCCCTGGCGGCATGCTGCTCACCAAGACGGTGATGAAAGAGGCTGCATCCAGGGTCGGGCTCGTGCTCGAGGCGACCGATTGTTTCCGGCTCGATTATGCCCGCACCCTGCGCGCTTGGAGCAAGCGGTTTATCGAGCGTTGGGATACCATAGCAAAGCTCGGCTATGACGAGGCTTTCAAGCGCAAATGGCTCTACTACCTGGCCTATTGCGAAGCCGGATTCACCGAAGGCACGATCGACGTCGGCATTTATCAATATCGGCGCCAGCAATAGCGCAGGCGCGCGGGCGCATTTAACTTGACTGTCTAAATCATAAAATATAGCTAGGCCCAATTCCGCTGACTATCGCCGGAGCGATTGGCCACGTGACTGCTATTGCCGAACAAGCTCAGGCTGCACGCCGGCCCGGCGTCGCCGCAAACAATGCCCGGCGCTTTTTGGGGCTGATGATCTGCCTTGCAGTGCTGCTCGTGGCGGTGCTCGCCAGTATCGCCGTCGGCTCCCGCGACATCCCTGTGCCCACTGTCATCGATGCGCTGTTCGCCTATGACGATTCCAACGACCACGCCATCGTCCGGACCCTGCGCCTGCCGCGCACGATGCTCGGGCTCTTGATCGGCGCAGCGCTTGGAACGTCCGGTGCGCTCATTCAGGCTCTGACCCGCAATCCCCTGGCCGATCCGGGCATTCTCGGCGTCAATGCGGGCGCGAGCTTTTTCGTTTTGATCGCCGTGGGCTATCTCGGCATGACCTCACTGCAGTCTTACATCTGGTTCGCCTTTCTCGGCGCCATCATCACCACGGTTATGGTCTATGTCGTGGGCTCATCGGGGCGCAACGGGGCCACCCCGGTCACGCTGACCCTTGCCGGCGTCGCCATCGGGGCGATCCTCGGTGGTGTGTCCACGGCCCTCACGCTCCTCAACCCCACGGCATTCGATCGCATGCGTTTCTGGGCTGCCGGTGCGCTGAGCGGCGGCACCTATGAGGCGGTGACGACAGTGGCGCCCTTCCTCATTGTCGGCCTGCTGCTGGCCGCCCTGATGGCCCGTCCGCTCAATGCGGTCGCGCTGGGCGACGACCTGGCAAAATCGCTGGGCGCCAACATCGTGCGCGTTCGCACGGTGGTCGTGATCGCGGTCACACTGCTTGCCGGCGGTGCGACCGCTGCCGTCGGCCCCATAGGGTTTGTGGGCCTGATGGTACCGCACGTCGCGCGCTGGATCGTAGGGCCCGACCAACGCTGGATCATGGCCTATACCGTTGTTCTGGCGCCGGTGCTGCTTTTGATCTCCGACATCATCGGGCGCATTGTCATGCGGCCCGGCGAAATCCAGGTTGCCATCGTCACCGCCTTCATCGGCGCGCCGGTGCTGATCCTTCTGGCCCGCAGGCGCAAGGTAAGCGGACTATGAGCGCCATCGATTTCGGCCGGCCCACGAAAATTCTGCGCCTGTTCGATGGCCGGGTCACCATGCGGCTCGATATGCGCGTCATGGCGCTGGTCGCCATCATGTTCGCAGCCGCCCTCGGTGTTACCTTGCTGGCGCTGGCGAGTGGTGAATATCCCGTCGCGCTGCCCGATGTCATCGCGGCGCTGATCGGGCAGGCCGATGGCCGAATCCACATGGTGGTCGTCGAATGGCGCCTGCCGCGCTCCCTGCTGGCGGTCATCCTTGGCGCCGCCCTGGGGATGAGCGGCGCCGTGTTCCAGTCGCTCACCCGCAATCCGCTCGGCAGTCCCGACGTGATCGGCTTCAATTCGGGCGCCTACACTGGCGCGCTGATCGCCATCATCGTCTTTTCGGGCAATTATTATCAGATCGCAGGCGGAGCTTTGCTCGGTGGCGTGCTGACCGCGCTCGCCGTCTATGCGCTGGCCTGGCGGCGCGGCGTGCAGGGCTTCCGGCTCATCATCGTCGGCATCGGCATGAGCGCCATGCTCTCCTCGCTCAACACATGGCTGATGCTGCGCGCCAAGCTCGAGGTGGCGATGGCCGCGGCCGTATGGGGCGCTGGCTCTCTCAACGGGCTCGGCCTGGACAAGCTCTGGCCGACGCTCGTGGTGCTCGGCGTTCTGATGCCGCTGGTGCTGATCCTGGGACGTCCCATGAAACAGCTCGAAATGGGCGACGACGCAGCGCGCGCCCTCGGTATTCGCGCCGAGCCTGTGCGGCTGGCCCTGCTGGTTCTCGGGGTGGCGCTGACGGCGACCGCGACCGCCGTGGCCGGACCGATTTCGTTTGTTGCGCTGGCCGCCCCGCAGATCGCCCGCCGGGTGACCGGAGCCGCCGGGGTGGCGCTGCTTCCGTCTGCGGCAATGGGCGCGCTGCTGCTCGCTGTAGCGGATTTTCTGGCACAGCGCGTCTTTGCGCCAACCCAGCTGCCGGTGGGCGTGGTCACCGTCTCCATCGGGGGGCTGTATTTCGTCTGGCTGCTGATGCGGGAAGCCAGGCGGCAATGACAGGGGATTTGAAAATGAACAAGCATGTCGATCCCGCCGGACCGGCCGGCATGTCGCGGCTTTCCGCGGACAAGGCGACCATCGGATACGACAACCGGGTGATCTCGCGCGAACTTTCGGTCCAGATCCCCGACGCCGGCTTTACGGTTATCGTGGGCGCCAATGCGTGCGGAAAATCGACGTTGCTGCGGGCTCTGTCGCGCCTCATCCAGCCCAGCCAGGGCCAGGTCATGCTCGACGGCAAGGCAATTTCGCACTACCCGGCCAAGGAGGTCGCCCGCCGTCTGGGCCTGCTGCCGCAGACCTCGATTGCCCCCGAGGGCATAACCGTCGCCGACCTTGTGGCGCGCGGCCGGTATCCGCATCAGAAATTCATCCGCCAATGGTCGGTGGAAGATGAAGCGGCGGTCGTGGGCGCCATGGAAGCCACAAAGATCACGCCGCTGTCACACCGGCTGGTCGACGAACTCTCGGGTGGCCAGCGCCAGCGCGTCTGGGTGGCCATGGTTCTGGCCCAGCAGACCCCGATGCTGCTGCTCGACGAGCCGACCACCTATCTCGACATTGCCCACCAGATCGAGCTGCTCGAGCTGTTGAGCGCGCTCAACGCGCGCGACGGCCACACCGTTGTCGCCGTCCTGCACGATCTCAACCATGCCTGCCGCTATGCAAGCCACATCATCGCGATGCGGGACGGCCAGATTCTCGCCGAAGGCGCTCCGGCCGAGATCATCACCGCAGACCTTGTCGAAGAGGCCTTCGGACTGCCCTGCATCATCATCGAAGATCCATTGGCCAAAACGCCCATGGTCATTCCCCGCGGTTCGATTCCTCACGCCGAACCCCAACCGGCTCAAACATGAGGACATCATGAGACATATCGCCTTGGCAGCGGCATCCGCCGCCGCACTCGTTGCCATGCCTGCCACCGGACAGGATGCCTTTCCCGTAACCCTCGATCATTTCTATGGCGAGACGGTCATCGACGCCGAAGCCGAACGCATCGTCACGCTCAGCTGGATGGCTCAGGATACAGTCCTGGCGCTGGGTGAGGTTCCGATCGCCATCCAGAGCCAGACATGGGGCGGCGATGAAAACGGCTATCTGCCTTGGGTAAAGGAAGCGGTGGAGGATCTGGGCGCGGACCTTCCCCTGGCCCTCGACACGGCCAACGGCCTGCCGTTCGAACAGATTCTCGAACTTGAGCCCGATCTGATCCTGGCCCCCTATAGCGGTTTGAGCCAGGACGACTATGACCGCCTCTCCGCCATCGCACCAACCGTCGCCTTCAAGGAAGCACCCTGGACCGGCAGCTGGCAGTATGTGGTCGAAACTGTCGGGGCTGCCATGGGGCGGAGCGAGGAGGCCGCCGGACTTGTCGCGAGCACTCAGGACGGCATCGCTCGGTATGCGGCGGACAATCCCCAGTTTGCCGGCCGCACCTTTGCCTTTGGCGGCGGTTCGGACGCGGGCAATGTGGGGTTCTATATCCCTTCGGACCCCCGCGTGCATTTGATGGAGGACCTGGGGCTGGTACCGGCAGAGGCGCTAAACGATCTGCCGACCGACAATTATGTCCAGCAGGTCAGCTTCGAGCAGCTCGACACCGTCGACGCTGAAATTTTCATTGCCTGGTACTCCAGCCAGGACGATCTCGACACCCTCATGGCAAACCCGCTTTTTGCGCGCTGGAAGCCCATTGCCAACGACCGTTTCGTTCCGCTGATCGATCGGGCCTTCGTCATGGCGCTGTCGGCTCCCTCGCCGCTGTCGATCCCCTGGATGATGGACCGTTTCGTGCCGATGCTCGCCGAGACCCTCGAACAGTAACCCAAGCATAAGGGAGCGTTTCATGAAACGCCTGACGATCACATCTGCCCTTGCCGTCCTCATGGCGGCAACGGCATCCATGGCCATGGCTCAGGACTGGAGCTTCACCGACGGCGCGGGAAACACGGTTACCCTCGACAACCCGCCCGAACGGATCGTGGCCTTCTCGTCCTCGGCAGCCGGGCTGATGCAGTTCGGGGTGAACCCGGTCGGAATTTTCATCGACGAGAGCGCCTCGGGGAAAAGCTATGCCGAGTTCGACCTGTCGGGGATCGAAGTCATTCGCACGGCCTGGAACGAACTGCAGCCCGAGAGCCTCCTGGCCCTGGACCCCAACCTGATCGTTACCGAATACTGGCCGCGCACCCAATCATACAGCGGGGGTGACCAGATGAGTCCGCAAGGCCAATTTTCCGGCGTTGCGCCCATCATCGGCATTGAACAGGGCGCTTCCATTCTCGGTTTGATCGAGGCTTATGGCGAACTCGCCGAGGCGCTCGGGGCCGATCTGGATGCACCCGAAATCGCCAGCCAGCGCGAAGCTTTCGAGCAGGCTCGTACCGAACTGACCGCTGCGGCAAGCGAGAAGCCCGGGCTCCAGGTCATGGCCGCCTATGCGAGCGACGAGAGCCTGATGGTAGCGGCTCCCGCCGGGGCGGCCGAATTGCAGGATTTCACCAACTGGGGGCTCGATGTCGTCGTGCCGGACGCTCCCGAAGGGGAATACTGGGGCATCCTGAGCTGGGAAAACGCCGACACCTATCCTGCCGATGTTTTGCTCCTGGATGACCGCAGCGGAGATGACGTCCGCACTGCTGTTGAAAATCAGCCGCTTGCGGAAATCATCGACGCCGTGCGGGCCGGTCAGGTTGGCGATTGGCCAGCCTGGTGGATCCGGACCTACGGCTCCTATGCGGCTGAGCTCGAGGAACTGACCGCACTGATCGAGCGCTCCGAAGTGGTGACCCAATAAGGAAACGGGCGGCCATTGCGCCGCCCGTTCTCATTTCGACGGCTGCGAAATCAGCCGCGACATCAGGGCAAAAAACACCGGGTAGGGCAACAGCCGGATCGTCTTCAGGATCAGGACGAACGGCAGGGGGAATGCAATCTCGAATTTTTTCGAGTTGAGCAGGCCATCGGCTATCCGCTTGCCCGCATCGTCGGCTTCCATGAGAAACGGCATCGGAAAATCGTTCTTGGCCGTGAGGTCGGTCTTGACGAAGCCCGGGCAGATAACCCGCACCGATATATTGTCGGCCGCAAGCTCTGTCCGCATGGTCTCGGCCAGCGTAATCATTGCCGATTTTCCCGACGAGTAGGCCGCCGAGCGCGGTAGCCCGAAATAGCCCGCGACCGAGGCCACCAGCGCGATCTCGCCAAACCCCTGCTTGCGCATCTGAGCGACGACCGGGTCGATGATCCGCATGGCGCCCAACAGGTTTGTGTCTATGATTTTGGCGTAGCTCTCGTAATCGTACCGCCCCGGCTCGGTAACCTCCCAGGCAGCGACTGAAAACACAACGAGATCGATCTTGCCCAATTCCTCGGCGATGCTTGCGAGGGTGGTCTTGACCGCATCGAAATCGGTCACGTCGAGCGGGTAGGGGCGCGCGCCATGGCTGACCGACAGCGCATTGAGCGGCTGTTCGCGTCGTCCCGAAATGGCGACGGTCCAACCGCGCTGGCAAAGCTGTTTCACCGTCTCGGCGCCGATTCCCGAACCACCGCCAAGCACCCATGCAACCTTAGCCATCGCTTGCCCTTTCGATCGATCTGACAATCAGTACGAAACGGGTTCGCTCTGGATCAGGTTGCGCCGTTATTTCGACAGCGCGTCGAGCACCCGAACCCAGGACCGGATTCCCTTGTGGTAGCTCTCGAGATTGTACTTTTCATTGGGCGAGTGGATACGGTCGTCGGTCTGGGCATACCCGATCAGCAGCGAATCCATGCCCAGCTTGCGCTTGAAATCGCCCACGATCGGTATGGAGCCGCCCGAACCCGCAATAGCGGCCTCACGGCCCCACTCGTCGGTCAGCGCCCCGAGCGCCTTTTGCAGCATGGCGCCGTCCGAAGGCACCACCGATGCCGGGCTCGCACCATGTTCGTGGAAGGTCACAGTGCAATCTGCCGGCACCCGCGCTTCGACATGGGCGCGAAAGGCCTTGCGGATCTTGTGCGGGTCCTGATTGCCCACCAGCCGGAACGATATCTTGGCTCCCGCCTTGGCCGGGATCACCGTCTTGAACCCATCGCCCGTATAGCCGCCCCACATACCGTTGATCTCGCAGGTCGGGCGTGAGGTGATCTGTTCGAGCACTGAGCGGTTTTTCTCGCCGGCGGGCTCGGAAAGGCCCACAGCGCTCAGATAGGCCTTTTCGTCGAACGGCAGCCGCTTCCACTGCTCGGCCACCTCGGCGGGAAGTTCGGGCACGTCGTCGTAAAAGCCCTCGACGGCAACCGAGCCATCGGGATTGCGCAGCGAGGCGATGATTTCGGCCAGCACCTGATTGGGATTGCGCGCCGCGTTGCCATACATGCCCGAATGCAGGTCGCGGCTCGCCGCCTGGATCTCGACCTGGTCGGCCATCAACCCGCGCAGCATGGTGATGATCGAGGGCGTTTCCTCGTCCCACATGTCCGTGTCGCAAACCAGCGCAATGTCGGCCTTGAGTTCGGCAGCGTTCTCCTTGAGAAAACCGTCCAGCGACGGCGATCCGGATTCTTCTTCCCCCTCGAGCAATACGGTAACGCCAACCGGCAGCGTTCCGCGCACCGCCTTATAGGCCCGGCAGGCCTCGATGAAAGTCATCAACTGGCCCTTGTCGTCGGACGCGCCGCGGGCAAGGATCACCTTGCGCCCGTTCTCCTCGCCAATTTTCGGCTCGAACGGCTCGCTGGTCCAGAGTTCGATCGGATCGACCGGCTGGACGTCGTAATGGCCGTAGAAAAGGACATTCGGCCCGACATCGCTGCGCTGATGACCCACCACCATCGGATGGCCGGGGGTAGGGCGCACGGCAGAATCGAAATCGAGACCTTGCAGTTCATTGGTCAGCCACTCGGCTGCCTTGTGGCATTCTCCGGCATAGGCAGGGTCGGTGGAAATCGAGGCAATCCGCAAAAGCGTGAACAGCCGCTCGAGGCTCTGGTCGACATTGGCATCGACATGGGAAAGCACGGCATCGAGCGGAGCGTTGGCATCGGTCATTGCGGAAAGGCCCGTCATTGAGTTGGAAGTGCCGCGACCTTATCAGCCGAGTCGGTCCAGTAAAGAAATTTTACCGGCGTGCTCACTCAAGAAGTTCAGCGGGCAACACCCCTGTTTTGAACAGGACCAGCGGCTCGTCATAGCAGTCGGTTTCGATATCGACTTCCTGGGAAAAGGCCACCACACCGGCCTTTGTCGGAGCAATCCGCTCCGCCGTTGCAATGGCACTTTCGGCGGTCTTTGCCTTTTGCAGTGGATCGGAAACGAGCTTGCGTCCGCGTTGCTGGAACGACTGGATCAGGAACGTCGTGGTCATGGTGCCTCACTGGTTAGAGTACACCATATCACCTGCCAGGGCCGTTCGGTGGTTTGTTTCAGGTGGACAGACAAGGCAAGCCAATCGACCAGGTGAAGGCTCTGTTTCGGCGGGGCCGTTTGCGTTCTAGGTATGAAGCAGCTTGAGTTTCATTTTTTTTTCAGAGAACTCCTTTATCTTCTCTATATATTCCGGTGGCGGAGCCCCCCTTTCCACGACTTGCGAAATTTCGCTGCCAACCTTCGTTAGCAATAAACCTGGTAGCTTGATTTGACGCCCATTGTTTGGCTCGGCCAATGGCTGCCACCGGACAAACGAACTGCCTATGAAGCCAGGCACTAAAGTGAATAGAGCCTCTCCAACCTCTCGGTGGGTGTTGAGCTCTGGGGATAGGAAGCCGCACTGCTGCAGCAGTGATAACTTGTCGTAGGACAAACCAAACGGACGTAAACCGTTCGACCCTGGAACTAGGTCCGCACTAATCAGTTGCGGAGTGAGCGACCCTACGGTCGTAGTGAACGCCATTGACATGAATATGGCGATCAGTTTCGCATCCTCAGAACTTAGTGTAACCAATGCCTTCAGTGTCGCTGGTGAATAGCTCCCCGGCCTGAGTATTTCTCCGGAAAGAATGCGCGCGAAAGTGTGCTTCATTCGATCCGACGAAAAGCCTTTTGCAGCATTCTCAAATTGATAGAGCCAATCATCCTCAATATCACCTTTCTGGAAGTCCGACTCTTTGCGACCTCCAAGGTTCTCTGCTGCAATGTCAGCGATTTCTTCAAGATTTTCTTGCTCGCGCACCAAGCGTTCGGCTTCTCGTTGGAATATCCTTTCCATCGTCGGATCGGAGTTCTTTATGCCAGCCGCAAGGCGTTCAGCAACCGCAGCAGTTATGGTGTCGCGCCCCTTGTTCTCGCGTAATTTCTGCGAAAGTCCATCAGAAACCCTTGAAGCAATGCCCGTAAGTTTTCCTATCGTCCTCACAACCCGCGCCGCGTTTTGCGGATTGATGGAAGCGAGCCATCCTGACTTCCTTTCCTCTTGCCTAGCTACTGGCTCGGGCAAATTGCTTTGGCCAGATCCTTCGTCGTCTCTAGACATGCCTACCCCCAAACCCGCGGTAGAGCCACACTCGTCGTGATCCAGACTGAAGTTGCGAAAAAAAATCTTAGCATCTGACAGTCCCCATCTTGAATGCATCGATCATGTTCGGCCGGGCAGGGGAGGGCAAGACGAATCCGCCGCTGTTTCGCGGCTGTCCAAAGGTGATATATTTGACGGATACTAGACAAAACGGGACGATTCCAGCTAAGTCATTGAAATGTCTGGCGCGCCCTACGGGACTCGAACCCGTGTTACCGCCGTGAGAGGGCGGCGTCCTGACCACTAGACGAAGGGCGCCTAGACACCGAACCATTCCCGCGATCAAAGAAAAGCGGAAAGGCCTCGGGGACCGTTTGTCGCCCGCATAGATAGCGTTGCGCGCCATCGGATGCAACGCAAAAACAGCCAAATCTTCTCAACGAAGAATGTTGGCGCGCCCTACGGGACTCGAACCCGTGTTTCCGCCGTGAAAGGGCGGCGTCCTAGACCGCTAGACGAAGGGCGCGGCGGGCGTCTGCGGATCACCGCGTCGGCCAGTGAGCGGGTGTATAGGGGGGGCTTTCCGATTGCGCAATACCCAAAATCGATTTTATTTCAATTTCAACAGCCGCTGAATGTGACCGGTCCACGATAGCCGCGCGGCCGGTCGCGGACGTCGAGATGAACGAAGTTCTGACCGGGGTAGCAACCCAGCCCGCCGACCAGTCCGTTGTTGCGCGCATAAGCGATGATGCGGGATTTGGGGACGCCGGGAATGTAGAAATCGGCAGCCATGCACTTGGTGTGGAACGAGGCTTCAGCGCCGCCGACCGAGGCGTTGTGCCATGGCGTGCGATAGCCCGAATTCATGACCACCTTCTTGCCGAAATGCCCTTCGACATCCCAGATCAAAAGGCGCAGCTTGGGAGAAAGACAGAAGGCATTGACGTTGGAATGGGACACATAGGTTCCCCAGTCGGACCGCAGGCCGCTATATCCCGCGCCATTTCCCGAGGCGAACATCGCCATCGGAGCGCAGGCGCCGAGCAGGCACACCATGACGATCAAACTAGACAGTAAACGCATCAAAACCACTTCCGTGTCGGGGTTGAAAGAGTCCCAGGCCACGGACACAAAAATACCGGCGGTTGCCTAACCGCCGGTCAATCAGCGTGGTTAATTTCCCGTTACGCGTTTACCACGTTCCGGTATTGGGCATCGAAGCCCATGGCTCCTGCGCATCGAGATTGCCCTCCTGGAGCAATTCGACCGAAATTCCGTCGGGGGATTTGACGAATGCCATGTGGCCGTCGCGCGGCGGACGATGGATTGTGTATCCCATGTCGGCCAGATGCTGGCAGAGCGCATAGATGTTTTCGACCCGATAGGCCAGGTGCCCGAAATTGCGGCCACCGCTATACTCTTCGGGATCCCAGTTGTAGGTCAGCTCGACCTTGGCGCCCTCGTCGCCGGGGGCGTGCAGGAAAACGAGCGTGAAGCGCCCTTTTTCATTTTCGATGCGATGGGATTCAACAAGGCCAAGCCCTTCGCCGTAAAAGCGAAGGCTTTCCTCGATGTTGGAAACGCGCACCATTGTGTGAAGATATTTCAAAGCAAGGCTCCGGCTCTGTTGTGGTCATGCCCCAGCGCCGTCGGGGCAGGGCGTAAGCGAGGCTAGCAGAAGGTGGCATCTGTGGCCAAGCGGCGGTTTGCAAGGCGCAATGGTTAATTGCTGGCAACAAATTTATGAATGGTCCTTAACTTTTTGTCTTGAATCGGCCAGACTGTGCGCAATTGTTATGAGTACCTGCGGATTTGCAGGGGCGTGTGTGGAAGGCGTTGCGCATGGGGGCGAAAAACATTTCCGGCACCGGGCCAGACTCAAGGAGTGTGGGCCACGACGATGCTCACCGCGAAGGGACTGACCAGGATCTCCAGAATCCGGCCACTGATTTCGACGTCATAGAAGTCGTCGGGACCATCAAGTGGTTCGATGCTGGCAAGGGCTTTGGCTTTATCGTGCCCGACACCGGCGGTTCTGACGTGCTGCTGCACGTGACCTGCCTGCGGCGCGACGGTTATCAGACGGCCTATGAGGGCGCGCGCATCGTGGTCGAGGCGCTCAATCGCCCCGGCGGCCTTCAGGCCTTCCGCATTGTTTCGATGGACGAATCGACAGCCCGTCATCCCGCGCAAATGCCCGCCGCGCGCACGCATGTGCAGGTCGAGCCGACCTCGAAGCTCGAACGGCTCGAAGTCAAATGGTTCAACAGGGTACGCGGCTTCGGCTTTTTGTCCGCCGGCGAGGGACACCCCGATATTTTTATTCACATGGAAACCCTGCGCCAGTTCGGCCTGACCGAATTGCGCCCCGGCCAGTTTGTGCTCGCCCGCTATGGTGATGGCCCAAAAGGCCTTATGGTTGCCGAAATTCGCCCCGATGGTTGGGGCGACGCTCCGTCTTCTCACTAGAGCGTGTCCAGCAAAAGCATGTTCTCGACGCGATCGGGGATGGAAACGGTTTTGCGGTTCGGGCACGCGACAAAACTAAGGTTTTAGGGCCGAGGATTAGTTTCGAAAAAAATCCTCAACGGCTCTAGGACGGCTTATTCCCGGCAGGTTCCAAGGCTCATGCGCGCTATCAGAAATCTCATAATGTCGGCGCTGATGCTGCTCGTCTCGCTTTCTCCGGCCCTCGCGCAGGATAGTGAGGACCTTGCGGTTATTCACTCAGGCGACCAAAGCTTCACCTTTACCGTGGAGATCGCCGACACGCCCGAGGAGACGTCGCGGGGCCTGATGTTCCGCGAGGAACTGGCGCCCGATGCCGGTATGCTGTTCGATTTCATCGATGAGCGGCCGACCAGCTTCTGGATGCAGAACACCCTTATTCCGCTCGATATGCTCTTCATCAAGGCGGACGGCGAAATCGTTCGGATCCATGAGAATGCCATCCCCATGGACACCACGCCGATCCCCTCGGGTGAGCCGGTTCGCTTCGTCCTGGAAATTCCCGGTGGCCGCTCGGCCGAACTGGGTCTGGAAGCGGGAGCGCGGCTTGAACATGCGCGCGTCCAAACCGGGCACCAAGCGGCGGAATAAGCGGTCGCCGCCTCGTCCGTTCGATCAGCGCACGACCAGAACCGGCACCGTGCTTGCCGTAAGCACCTCGGTGGTCTGGCTGCCCAGCAGCATCTTGCGAAAGCCGCGCCGGCCATGGGAGGCCATGACGATCAGATCCGCCCCTGTCTCCTGGGCGGTTTCCACGATGGCATCGGCGGGATAGCGGTTCGCGATATGTCGTGTCTCGCAATCGACGCCGCTTTCCGATGCAAACCGGGCCGCTTCCTCCAGTATGTCCTTCACCGCCGCCTGCATCGACTCATCATATTCGGCGATGGTTGCCGGCCCGGCGACGGCCAGTGCGCCTGACGCCCACATATCGGTGACGGTGACGACGGTAACCTTCGAGCCCAGTTGCTTGGCCAGCTTGAGGCCCTGATCGAGGCCTTTGGTGGACAGTTCAGAGCCATCGGTTGCGATAAGAATGTGCTTATACATAACGCGTCTCCTTGTTGCTGAAACAACGCGAACCGAGCTCGATCCGTTGCGTCCTGATGTGGTGCGACCCGACGGGCCGGGCAAGATGGTACCACCACTATTTTCGACATCCGGTGCCGTGGCGCGCAGAGAGGCGAGTGGCGACCCCGACAGGATTCGAACCTGTGACCAATAGCTTAGAAGGCTACTGCTCTATCCAGCTGAGCTACGGGGCCGTCCTGTGCCGTCTAGCTCAAATCGTGCCGCTTGTCAGCCTGTGACATCGTCGGCGCTTGACTTTGCCCGCTCAAGCGCCGATATGGAGACCCATGCTAGGTGCTGCCGCGTGAGCAGCCATCGCGTCCCCGCTTCGGGTGACCCCTTGAACCGGCATGTTTTTCCAAGTTCCCAGATCACGCGGGGTTCTGACAGGTCCGACGCTCGGTGCGCAATGTGGCGCGTGGGTTTGGATGGATCTGCAACCGCAACGGCAGACGCGCAGCTTTAAAAGTTGGCGCGGCAAAACCGTATAGTGTCCGGCGCGCAAATGGTGCTGCCGGAAAAGGACATAATTTGACTCAGTTTCAGGCCCTCGGCCTCGACGACCATCTTCTTAAAGCCATCGCAGGGCTCGGCTTTTCCGATCCGACGCCCATCCAGGAACGCGCAATACCGCTCGTTCTGGAAGGCCGCGATATCATGGGCCTTGCCCAGACCGGCACCGGCAAGACCGCAGCCTTCGGTCTCCCCATCATTCAGCAGCTTCTGGCCAAGACCGGAAAGCCCGATCCCAAAACCTGCAAGGCCCTGATCCTGGCGCCGACCCGTGAACTGGTGAACCAGATCGCTGTCAATCTGCGCGCCTTCACCAAGGGCTCGCCCATCAAGGTCAATTCCGTCGTCGGCGGCATGTCCATCGGAACCCAGATCAAGGCGCTGGCGCTGGGCAGCGACATCGTCGTCGCAACGCCCGGCCGGCTGCTCGATCTCGTCAAGCGTCAGGCGCTTCGTCTCGATTCGGCTCGCCATCTCGTCCTCGACGAAGCCGACCAGATGCTCGATCTGGGCTTCATTCATGCGCTGCGCGAAATTTCGCGCCTTGTCGGTCAGCCGCGTCAGACGCTTCTGTTCTCGGCGACCATGCCCAAGCAGATGAACGAAATCGCCGCCGTCTATCTCAAGGACCCGGTCCGCGTTCAGGTGACCACCCCGGGCAAGACCGCCGACAAGGTGAACCAGAGCGCTCATTTCGTTGAGCCGGGTGCCAAGCTTTCGCTGCTCAAGCAATTGCTTTCGGCAGACAAGGATGCGCTTTCGCTGGTTTTTGCCCGCACCAAGCACGGTGCCGAAAAGCTCTCGAAAACTCTGGCTGCGGCCGGCTTTGCCTCGGGCTCGATCCACGGCAACAAGAGCCAGGGCCAGCGTGATCGCACGCTCAAATCGTTCCGCGGCGGAGAAATCCGTGTGCTGGTGGCGACCGACGTCGCCGCGCGCGGCATCGACATTCCCGGTGTCAGCCACGTCTATAATTACGAGCTGCCCCAGGTCGCCGAAAACTACGTCCATCGCATCGGCCGTACGGCCCGCGCCGGCGCCGAGGGCGAGGCGGTGGCTCTGGTGTCGGGTGAAGAATACGGCCTGCTGCTGGATATCGAGCGCCTGACCGGACTTTCGATCTCGACCGCAGGCGGCGAACGTCCGCTGCGCAAAACGGCAGCTCCGGCCAAAAAGCGCACGCAGGGCCGTAACGGCAAGCCCCAGTCCAAGGGGCAGGGTGCACCCAAGCCCTTCGACCCCGCGAAAGCCGCGACCCAGCGCAACCGCAACAAGCAGCGCAACAAGCGCGCGCGCCAGGCAGCGTAAGCACGACAAAATACGACCAATGATGAAAAAGGCAGTCGCTTCGGCGGCTGCCTTTTTTGCTGCGGCCAGCTGGCAATCTTATGCGAAACGCCGCCGATCCGGGCGATTTTCCACATATGCGACTTTGGTATTACGCCCCCTTGACATCGATTACATTATGGAATGTGATGTCTGTAATCGATTGCAACCCGCGCAGCCTGTGCATTTGTAATCGATTACATCTCCGTGTCGCGGAGGCCGTGTGTTGAGGAGCCACGGTACGGTTGATGGAGGAGGGGCGAGACAATCGCCTTGAGGAAACCCTGGGAGGATTACCCGATGAAGAATTTCACAGTGGCCGCATCCATTGCGGTCGCCCTGATGTCGACGACCGCCGTATCGGCGGCCGAACTTGAAGTTACCCATTGGTGGACGTCCGCTGGTGAAGCGGCATCGATCGCCGAGTTTGCGCGCATTTTCGAGGAAGAAACCGGCCACACCTGGGTCGACAGCGCACTGGGTGGTTCGGGAACCGGTGCCAACCCCGTTATTCTCAGCCGCATCATTGGTGGCGACCCCATGGGTGCAACCCAGCTCAACACCGGTCGCGAAGCCGAGGAGCTGATCGCGGCTGGCCTGATGCGCGATTTGACCGACATCGCGGACGAAGTCGGGCTGCGGGAGTTTTTCGTGGATGAAACGCTGCTCGAGCCGTGCACCTACGAGGGCCGCATCTACTGCTTCCCGATCAACATTCACTCCTGGGACTGGCTGTGGCTTTCCACGGCTGCCTACGAAGAGATCGGCCAGCCCGTTCCGACCAATTGGAACGAGTATGTGGAGAGCTGGCCAGCCCTCGAGGAAGCTGGAATTCTGCCATTCGGCCTCGGTACCGGTTGGCCGATCGATGGTGTCCCCGGTGTGCTGATGGCCGGTATTGGCGGGACGGATCTGGTTCTCGCAATCAATCGCGACAAGAATGCTGACGCCGTTCGTGGCCCGGAATTCCGGGAAGTTGCTGAAGCGCTCGACAATCTGCGTAGCGTGATCTCGGCCGATACGATGGTCCCGACATTCGGCGACGTGGGCAACCAGCTGCTTGCTGGCGAAGCTGCCGGCAACATCCATGGTGACTGGCTGCAGGGCGATCTGCAGATTGCCGGCGGTGTTCCTGGTGAAGACTATGAGTGCATTCCCGGCCTCGGTCTGAACGACCAGCTGTCGGGTGGTGGCGACTCCTTCTACTTCCCTGTCCTGCCTGAAGGCACTGACCCTGAAGTGATCGAGGCACAGACCGAACTTGCGCGGATCATCGTGTCCCAGGAGGCCCAGCTTGCCTTCAACCTCAAGAAGGGTTCGATGCCGATCCGTACGGATATCGACCTGAGCCAGGCCAATGCCTGCATGACCAAGGCCATCGAATTGCTCGACAATGGTTTGCTGCCCTCCGGTGAAGCCACGTTGACCAGCGATACAATGGCTCAGCTCAACGACCTGACCAAAGAGTTCATCGACAACGACTCGATCACCGTCGATGACTACATCGAGCGCTATGCCAGCCTGATCGAGAGTGCGGACTAAGCTGAAGTTCTCTTCATAGTCTGAGCCTGCGGCCGGTCGGACAAGGACCGGCCGCAGACCTCGCATCGGAGGCATATCGTTTTGACTGATACAACGGCAAATACATCCCCTGGCGAGGGCTCAGGCCCTCTGCGCCGACTGCTTCGGGCGCTCACGCGCAATATCCCCGCGAAAATCGCCGCGACGCCCATGGTCGTGACTGTGCTGGTCGTGTTCGTGGGCTGCACGGCCTGGACGATCTGGTACTCGTTCACCGCATCACGGCTACTGCCAAACAACACGTTTGTCGGGCTGGAACAATATCAGCGTCTTTTCGCGACGTCGCGGTGGAACATTTCCATTCGCAACTTGCTGATCTATGGCAGTTTCTCGCTGGTTTTTACCATGGTGATCGGCTTTCTGCTGGCGGTTCTGATGGACCAGAAAATCCGCTTCGAGAGCGCCTTCCGCACCATCATGCTCTACCCCTTTGCCCTCTCGTTCATTGTGACGGGCCTGGTCTGGCAGTGGATCATGAACCCCACGCTCGGCCTGCAGGGCACCATGCGCAATCTGGGGTGGGAAAGTTTCCGGTTCGACTGGATCGCGCAATCCGACATGGTGATCTATGCGCTCCTGATCGCAGGTCTGTGGCAGGGAACAGGGTTTGTCATGATCCTGATGCTCGCCGGTCTGCGCGGCATCGACGAAGAAATCTGGAAGGCGTCGCGCGTCGACGGCATTCCGACCTGGAAAACCTACCTCTTCGTTGTCTTGCCGATGATGCGCGGCGTTATGGTCACGGCGGTCGTGATTATCGGATCGGGTATCGTGCGCCTTTATGATCTTGTGGTGGCGCTCACCAAAGGTGGCCCCGGTATCGCATCGGAAGTCCCTGCCAAATACGTCTATGACTACATGTTCACAGCGGGCAACATCGGCCAGGGCCTCGCCGCATCGACCATGATGCTTTTGACCGTCATGATCATCATCATTCCATGGGCCTATCTCGAATTCGGCGGGGGGAAGAAATCATGAGCAATCCAGCCGCGCTTTCCGGCACTGTTGCGACGGACGCCGTCGGGCGTCAGCTCGATACCTCAGCGCCCCATGGCCCGCGACCCAAGCCGTTTTTCACGCCCCGCCGGATCATAATGTATTCGATCCTGTTCGTTGCGTGTCTCTACTACCTTTTTCCGCTCTACGTCATGATCATGACCTCGTTCAAGACGATGCCGGAAATCCGGTTCGGCAATATTTTCGCGCCACCGCTGGAGTTTTCCGGCGATGGATGGGTGAAGGCCTGGTCCACGGCGTGTACGGGGCTGACCTGCCAAGGGCTTAGCCCTGGCTTCTGGAACTCTGTGAAAATCCTGATCCCCAGCGTGATCATTTCAACGAGCGTTGCAGCCGTGAATGGATATGCGCTGGTAAACTGGAAGTTCAAAGGCTCCGAAATATTCTTTGCCATCCTGATCTTTGGGTCGTTCATCCCTTATCAGGTGATGCTCTATCCCCTGGTCATGATCACGCGCGATCTCGGCATATTCGGAACGATACCGGCAGTCGTGCTTGTTCACACCGTATTCGGGATGCCCATCCTGACCCTGCTGTTCCGCAACTATTTCGCCTCGCTACCGGTGGAGTTGTTCAAGGCAGCCCGCGTCGACGGGGCAGGGTTCTGGCGGATATTTTTCGAGATCATGCTGCCCATGAGTCTTCCCATCATCGTGGTGGCCCTGATCCTGCAGGTGACCGGCATCTGGAACGACTTCCTGTTCGGCGTTGTCTTCGCGGGAACGCAGAATTACCCCATGACGGTGCAGCTCAACAATATCGTCAATTCGGCGCAGGGCAGCCCCGAATACAACGTCAACATGGCGGCCACGATGCTTACGGGCCTGGTGCCGCTGATCGTCTATTTCGTCTCCGGCAGATTGTTCGTGCGAGGCGTTGCCGCTGGTGCGGTGAAAGGATGAGTGCAATGCAACAAAGCGTATCGATCAGGGATCTCTCCCTCAGTTTCGGGGCCGTCAAGGTGCTTGAGCGTATGGACCTCGACGTCCAGCAGGGAGAATTTCTTGTACTGCTCGGCCCGTCGGGCTGCGGAAAATCAACCCTGCTCAACTGCATTGCCGGTCTGCTCGACGTCAGTGGCGGACAGATTTTCATCTCCGGCAAGAACGTTACCTGGGACGAGCCCAAGGACCGCGGCATCGGCATGGTGTTTCAGTCCTATGCGCTCTACCCGCAGATGACGGTGAAAAAAAACCTCACATTCGGCCTTCGGGTTGCCGGCCACAAGAAAGACGATATCGAGCGTCGCGTGGCCCGTGCTGCCGAAATGCTCCAGATCGAGCCGCTGCTCGAGCGCAAGCCGGCCAACCTTTCGGGCGGCCAGCGCCAGCGCGTGGCCATCGGGCGGGCCCTGGTGCGCGATGTGGATGTGTTCCTGTTCGACGAGCCGTTGTCCAATCTCGACGCCAAGCTGCGCTCGGACCTGCGCGTGGAAATCAAGCGCCTGCACCAGCGGCTTGAAAACACCATGATCTACGTCACCCACGACCAGATCGAGGCCATGACGCTGGCCGATCGCATCGCCATCATGCGCGACGGAATTATCCAGCAGCTCGACACGCCGCACGCGATCTACAACAATCCGGTCAACCTGTTCGTCGCCGGATTTATCGGCTCACCCTCGATGAATTTCATCAACGGCGAATTGAGCGGCAAGACCTTCAACGCCGATGGCGCGCCTTTGAACATGGACAGCTACGGCTTTGCCGCGGGCAACGAAAATCTCAAGACCAAGGCCATATTGGGGGTTCGTCCCGAACACGTCGTCGTGGGCGAAGCCGCTACCACCCAGCCCGTCAATTTCGACTCCGAAATCGAGATCGTCGAGCCCATGGGGTCCGACACCATCGCGTGGGCCAAGCTCGGAAAGCACGAATTTACCTTCCGGGCCGATAGCGAACTCAATCTCAAAATGGGACAAAAGATAAAGCTTGGCTTTGATCCGGCGCGGGCGTCGATCTTCAATGCCGAAAACGGCGACCGAATTTAGGGAGTATCCAGTGACCGATTTTTCGTTTCAGCTCTACAGCGCGCGCAATTTTCCCCCGTTCAGCGACGTTTTCGCGCTGCTTTCACGTCTTGGCTACGCCAGCGTTGAAGGGTTTGGCGCGCTCTATACCGATCCGACCGGGCTGCGCCGCGACCTCGACGCCAGCGGGTTGACCATGCCAACCGGTCATATCGGGCTCGACCAGTTGCGCGACAAGCCCAAAGCCACCGAACTCGCCCAAACGCTGGGCCTGGAGACCATCTTCTGCCCGTTCATCGGACAGGAATATTGGAAACAGTCCGACGAGAAGTGGACCGAACTGGCCCGCGAACTCGGCGAACTCGCCAAATATTACCGCGACCAGGGTTTTGGTTTCGGCTGGCACAACCACCATTTCGAATTCTGGCCGCTCGACAGCGGACGCACGCCCATGGAAATCCTGCTCACCGAAGCGCCCGAACTCGATTGGGAAATGGATGTGGCCTGGGTGGTGCGCGGCGAGGACGATCCCAAGAGCTGGATTGACAAATATGCCGATCGCATCGTCGCCGTCCACTTAAAGGACATTGCGCCCGAGGGTGAGGCCGCCGATGAGGATGGCTGGGCCGATCTCGGCCATGGCACCGTGCCGTGGAAGGGCCTGTTTGCCGATCTCAAAGCCAAGTCCAAGGCGAAATACTTCGTCATGGAACACGACAATCCCAATGATCTCGAACGCTTTGCCGCGCGCTCCATTGCGACGGCAAAAGCTCTCTAGGACCAGAAAATGAGCAAGACATACGGCGTCGGTATTCTGGGTGCCGGCAATATTTCAGCGGCCTATCTCAAGCTCGCGCCCCTGTTCAAGGGCATCGAGGTGAGGGCGGTTGCAGACATAATTCCCGAGGCTGCAAAGGCGCGCGCCGATGAGTTCAACGTCGCGGCCCAGACGCCCGATCAACTCATGGCCAATTCCGAACTCGACGTTATCGTCAATCTGACGATTCCCGATGTGCACTACACAATATCGAAAGAGATCGTCTCGGCCGGCAAGCACGCCTATTCCGAAAAGCCTCTGGTCCTTTCCCTCGAGGAAGGCGAGGATTTGCGCAAAGCTGCACAGAAGGCCGGAAAGCAGATCGGCTGCGCGCCGGACACGTTCCTCGGCGGTGCCCATCAGCAGGCCCGCGCCCTGATCGATGAAGGGGCCATTGGCCGGGTGACGTCGGGGACATGCCACGTCATGAGCTTCGGCCTTGAGCACTGGCACCCCAATCCCGACTTCTTCTTCAAGCCGGGCGCGGGGCCGATCCTCGATATCGGACCCTATTACGTCGCCAATCTCATCAATCTGATCGGACCAGTCAAACGGGTGACGGCCTTTTCGTCGACCCCGCGCGAGCGCCGCGAAATCACCAGCGAGCCGCGCAAGGGCCAGTACGTTACCGTCGAAACACCGACGACCATTCACGCCGTGCTCGAATTTCACAATGGCGCGCTCGTAACGCTTGGAGCGTCCTGGGACGTCGAGGCGCACCAGCACTCCAACATGGAAATCTACGGCACCGACGGCTCGCTCTATGTGCCCGATCCCAATTTCTTCGGTGGCGAGCTGACCCTGGCCCGCCGCGATGGCGCGCGCGACGTCGTCGAGCCTTGGAAGCACCCGCTCGGTGTCGCCAATTGGGAGCGTCCGAATGGCCCGCCCTTCGCCAACTACCGCACCGCGGGTCTTGCCGACATGATGCTGGCCATCGACGCCGGCCGCAAACCGCGCTGTTCGCTCGAAACCACGCTGCACGGCGTCGACGTCATGACCTCGATCCTTAAGTCGGGCGAGATCGGAGAGGCTATTACGCTCACCACCACGTGTGAGCGCCCCGACGCCCTCGGACCGGTGGAGGCACAGGCGCTTCTGGTCTGACGGGAAACCGCCGGGACCTTCCTTTCACGGGCTCCTCCCGGTCGCGGCGCATGGTGGGGGGACCATGCGCCGCGATTTTTTATTGAACGCTGTGCCTTGCCTCGCTTGACTGTCCGAGCAGGGCATCTATCGTGTAAACGTTTTCACCTGACGCACGTACGTCAAAGAGCGGAAAAGCCGCTGCCAACCGAGGAGGACATTTCAATGCGCACTTTGAAGGGCCCGGCGATATTTCTCGCCCAATTCGCCGCAGACGCGGCGCCGTTCGATACGCTCGACAACATCTGCAAATGGGCTGCGAGCCTGGGCTACAAGGGCGTGCAAATCCCGACCTGGGTTTCCGGCTTCATCGACCTGCAAAAAGCAGCCGAATCAAAAGATTACTGCGACGAACTCAAGGGCATCGCCGCCAGCCACGGCGTCGAGATCACTGAACTCTCCACCCATCTGCAGGGCCAGCTGGTCGCGGTTCACCCTGCCTACGATACCGCCTTCGACGGTTTTGCCGCCCCCGAGGTCAGGGGCAATCCCAAAGCACGCCAGCAATGGGCAGTCCAGCAATTGCTCTGGGCGGCCAGGGCCTCACAGAATATGGGGCTGACCGAGCACGGCACCTTCTCGGGCGCTCTGGCCTGGCCCTATATCTACCCCTGGCCCCAGCGCCCCGCCGGGCTCGTCGAAGAAGCCTTTGACGAATTGGCCCGCCGCTGGACGCCGATCCTCGACAAGTTCGACGAGGCCGGGGTCGATCTTTGCTATGAAATCCATCCGGGTGAGGATCTGCACGATGGCATTTCTTACGAAATGTTCCTCGATCGCGTGAACAATCACCCCCGCGCCAACCTGCTCTACGATCCGAGCCACTTCGTGCTCCAGCAGCTCGATTATCTCGACTACATCGACATCTATCACGAGCGGATCAAAATGTTCCACGTCAAGGACGCCGAGTTCAACCCGACGGGCCGTCAGGGCGTTTATGGCGGGTTCCAGTCCTGGGTGGATCGGGCAGGGCGCTTCCGGTCGCTCGGCGATGGCCAGGTCGATTTTGCCGCCATCTTCTCCAAGCTGACCGCCTATGATTTCGCCGGCTGGGCCGTGCTCGAATGGGAATGCGCCCTCAAGCATCCCGAGGACGGCGCGCGCGAAGGCGCCGAATTCATCGCCAGCCACATCATCCGCGTCACCGAAAAAGCCTTCGATGATTTCGCCGGTGCTGGTACCGATCGTGCAGCCAACCGCAAGATGCTCGGTCTCGACTAGAGGCTTCCGGCAAAAGCATGTCCTGGACCTGATCGCGGATGGACACCACTTTTGCGGTTCGGAAGCGCGACCGAAAAGATTAGGAGAATTTCAATGGCAGAAAACGGAAAACGCCCCATCCGCCTCGGCATGGTGGGCGGCGGCACGGGGGCCTTCATCGGCTATGTCCACCGTATCGCTTCACGTATCGATGGCGATTATCAACTGGTCGCCGGTGCGCTGTCCTCGCGCGCTGAAGTCGCCCGGGAAAGCGGCAAAAATCTCGGGCTGGCCGAGGATCGAATCTATACCGATTTCGCCGAGATGGCCCGCGCCGAAGCCGCGCGCGAGGACGGCATCGAGGCGGTCGCCATCGTCACGCCCAATCACATGCACTTCGCCCCGGCCAAGGCGTTTCTCGAAGCCGGCATCCACGTCATCTGCGACAAGCCGCTGACCTCTTCAATCGAAGACGCCCGTGCCCTGCAGAAGGTCCAGCCGAAAAACGGTGCCAAATTCCTTCTGACCCACAACTATACCGGCTACCCGCTGATCCGTCAGGCCCGTGCGCTTGTCGAATCCGGTGCCTTGGGAAAACTCCGCGTCGTCCAGGTCGAATATCCCCAGGATTGGCTGGCCGTTGAAGCGGGAGATGACAACAAGCAGGCCGCCTGGCGCACCGATCCCTCCAAATCTGGTGCCGGCGGCGCCATCGGCGATATCGGCACCCATGCCTATAATCTCGCCCGCTACGTCACGGGCCTGAAAACCTCTGCCGTCTCGGCCGATCTCGACGCCTTCGTGCCCGGTCGCCAGCTCGATGACAACGTCCACATCATGCTGCGCTTCGATGGTGGAGCCAAAGGCATGCTCTGGGCTTCCCAGGTGGCCGTCGGATGTGAAAACGGCCTCCAGCTTCGCGTCTATGGCGAAAAGGCCGGAATCGAATGGCGGCAGGACAATCCCAATTACATGTGGTTCACCGAGTTCGGCAAACCCAAACAGCTCCTCACCCGCGGCGGCGCCATCGATGGCTCTGCCGCCGGTGCCATGGGGGTCCGCATTCCGGCCGGCCACCCGGAAGGCTATCTGGAGGCTTTCGCCACGATCTACAGCCAGTTTGCCGCAATCATCCGCGGCGATGGAGCAGAGTTTGAGGGGCTGCTTCCGACCCTCGATGACGGTGTCGAAGGCATGGAATTCATCATGGCCGCGGTCAAATCCTCAAAGGACGACAGCCGCTGGACACCGCTGGGCTGATCCAACAAAAAGGGCGGCGCACCGCGCCGCCCCAAATCATCGAGCGCTACAGCGCAATTACATGCCTTCGTGCCAGACGGCCACGTCGCGGAGCGTGACGTCGAGCCCGTCGATCATGCCAACTTCGCTCGCCGCACCCGATTCCAGATCGACCGTATAAAGGGTCATGTTGGCAACCAGATAAGCCGTGTTCATGTCGATCTCTTCGGCAAAGATATCGAAAGCGATCGCATCGGCATCGTCGATCCCCAGCATGCCGCGGGTCTCCAGCGTGCCGTCATTGGGAGCGGTCTGCTGCAGCAGCGCCAGCATCGACCATTCGATGTCATACATCGCCGTCGCTTCGGGCGAGCCGATCGAGTTGATGTAAGCGGTCGCAACCACGGTGAAATCGGCATCGGCGTTTGCGTCGCCCTCGGCAAACTGCAGGCTGCCATCGACAATGGTTTCACCCGTATCGACGTTGATGCGCAGATTGGTTCCGTCCGAACCCATGAAACGCAGGCGGTCGGCCATCGGGTTGAAATCGACCATGGCGTAGTCGCCGCCGATGGTTTCGGTGATGGTCGAAACCACGGTGGCTTCGCCGGTCGCGGGGTCGATCGTCACGATATTATAGTCGGAATCAACGCCATAGAGCATGTTGTCGGCCGGGCGCTGGTCGATGCCGAACAGGCTGTCGACGCCGGTCACTTCCATCATGCCTTCGACCATGAGCGTTTCGGTATCGAACATGACGAGCGTCTTGTCACCGGCAAGGCCGACGGCCGGCTGGGCCAGCGCGGCGCCGGTCAGCGCGAAAAAGCTGGTGCCGATAAGAGCGGCGCGGGTAAGAGTGCGATGGGACATTGCGTTTCTCCTGATTTTTCAATCTGTTTGCTCCCCGAAGTCCGCGGAGCGCGTGATGGTCACACTGGCTCTACCCGCCAGTCGCCAATCCGGATGCACCGGCGCGATGACTTTTTTGTTTTTTTGCATCTGAAGCGGTTTGTCGTGTGTAGAGTGTCCGGAAAGGTGATGCCGAGGTGTGGGGAGCGATGAACGAGCAGGGCGCGGCGGCACAGGTGAATTCATTGGTTATCGAGATTGCCAAAGGCGACAGATCCGCCCTTGAAGCCCTGTTTCGTATGGAAGCCGGGCGGCTGCTTGCCGTGGCCCGCCGCATCGTGCGCCGCTCCGATCTGGCCGAGGAAGTCGTGCAGGATGCGTTCGTGGCCATCTGGCAGCGCTCGGGCCAGTACGATCCCAAATATGGCGAGGCGCGCGGCTGGATCACCCGCATCGTGCGCAACCGGGCGCTTAACCTTTTGCGCGATGCCGGGCGCGTCGATCACGTCGATAGCCAGACCCTCGAAGCCATGGGCGACAGAACCGGCGATGCCAGCAACGCCTACGAGTTGCTGCCCGAGCGGCACGCGCTCAAAGGGTGCCTGAAACAACTCGACGCAAAAAAGCGCACGGCAATTCTCCTGTGCTACGTCACCGGCCTCACCCACGGTGAAGTCGCCGCCAAGCTCGATGCGCCACTGGGCACGGTCAAGGCCTGGATCAGGCGCGGCATGAGCGCCTTGCAGGAGTGTCTGGGATGACGGCACCATCTGAAACCAAACACATGATCGCCCAATATGTGCTGGGACTTCTCGAAGGCGAAGAGCAGGCGCGGTTTGAAGCGCGCCTCGCCAGCGAACCCGAACTGGCGCGCCAGGTCGCCGCGCTGCAGAATAATTTTGACGCCCTCGACTCAACGGTAACGCCCGAGGCTGTGTCGGCCGATCTCTGGTCAAAAATCGAATCCGCGATCGACACAGCGCCCAAGGCGCCGCCTGCGGCCAACACCAATCGCCCTTCGCGGGCCTTTAGCCTTCCGCGCTGGGCCGGCATGGCGGCCGCCATCGTTCTGTCGCTGGGGGTAGGGTATTTCGGCGGTCAGTCCCTCGGCCCGACACCTCAGGCCCCCCTCGTCGTGGCCGTTCTTGTCGGAGACGACATGGAGCCCGGCGCCATCATCGAGGCTTTCGCAGACGACAGTGTCCGCATCGTGCCGCTTGAAGCTCTTGTCGCGCCCGCCGGGTCGACCCTTGAAGTCTGGACCTTGCCTGACCCTCAGACCGGCCCGGTCTCACTGGGCACCTTCCGCGAGGCGAGCGATCTGGTGCTGGGCGGCCCCAATCTGCCCGCGCCCCAGCCCGATCAGCTCTATGAAATCACGCTCGAGCCGGCAGGCGGCTCGCCCACCGGCCGCCCGACCGGACCGATTCTGCTCAAGGGTTTTGCCCGCGCACCGGTGATTTAAGCTGCGGCGACGATTTGCGCATGGCATTCCCTGCCGCTGCAGGTCAATGCCCACTTTGGAGATATTCCAAGCGCGCCAAAGCGTGCTCTTTTCCAAATATGTTTGCGTGGCGGCCACCCAAACTCGAATTCATCCAGGCAAATCGCCACCGGTGCCGACATTGTGTCTCTCCCGAAAAGAGGAGGGTAATTCTCAGACAACTTGACGCTAACTCGGTCCATACAAGTAAAATCTACTGAATATTTATTCCGCGCTTGTGTAGACAACAGGGTTTCTGCTAAATTTAACGCTTTTTAAGGAGGGTCGAAGATGAAAAATATCGTAGCAATTTCAATGGCGGCGGTTACTGCGTTCTCCCCTTTAACCAGCTTTGCAAATGACGAGTTTGCGACTGTTGAGGCCAGCCAATATTATGAGGGGCTTCTCATAACGACATCGCTCTATGCAGTGGGTCAGCAGGAGCCAGTCGACGGGACTTACTCGTTTGAGGGTCTCTCTCTGGCGAATGGAAGAACGGTTCCAATTCGCATAAATGTACCCGTCGAGCTTGGTCTATCTCAAGACTTGCCAGATCAACTTCGGGTGGAAGATGTCGAACTGGCATTGGTGGATCAGTTCGCTTTTGAGACTGATTCAGCGTTTGTCCATAAGTACTTCTACTCGAGCGCTGACGGTAGTGAGAGTAATATTGTATTGACGGACGATCCGATTCCACTGGCAGTGTGGCTGCTTGTGGCTGGTGCGGCTGCAATCTCTGCACCCATAGCGGCATGTCTGTATGCGGATGCGACGTCGGATGGCAATGAGCAGCAGATTCTCGAAGGGGAAGTAACAGTCGGTGAGGAAGGCATTCGTATTGGAGTTTCATGCGAGTTCTGATTTGAAATCAGATCCGCAAGCCCAGTTCTGTTCTTGGCCAGTGTCCTTTTGAACAGCCTAGTGATTTGCTCGGCCGAGTATGCTGGCTTGGTCATGCCCATTGCAACCGCGGGAGCCTCGCGTTTACCGCAAGTGTCGATATAGCCACCTGCCCATCCTGGCAGATGGCAGCGGCGGTCTAGAAATGCGATCGCCGCCGATCGCCAGTCGAGCACACATTATCGATCGCGCTGTGGATGCGTATGCGTGGCAACACATAGCCCCAAGCTATCGACCTCAGGGACGCCTCAATGCGTCCAGGGCGTCTTGCGGTCGACTCGGAAATTATCGGGATAGCTGACCTTCTTGATGGTCGACTCCTGCGCCGGCTGCACCACATAGGGGATGCCTTCGCGGCGTGCATAGGATTCGGCGTCTTCGAGCGTATCGAAGCGCAATTTGATCTGCTGCTTCATGTCGCCAGACGAGGTGTAACCCATCAGCGGCTCGATCGAACGGGCCACTTCGGGCTCGAACACCAGCACCCAGTCCTGGCTCTTGCCTTTGCCCGACTGCATCGCGTTGCGGGCGGGGCGATAGATGCGTGCGACCATAATCAACAAATCCCATGGCTGGCCAATGGTCGGGGCAGCAAGATTCGAACTTGCGACCCCCGGTTCCCAAAACCGGTGCTCTACCAGGCTGAGCTATACCCCGACATGGCCATCGGTGTTGCGATACACATTCTTTTCTCACAGGGCAAGGCATGTTACCGGGTCTCGACCGAAACTGGGGTCAGGACCCTGAAGTCTTTGGCGACCCGCGAATGCCCATGATTATGGAGATTGGGGAAAAGTGCTGGCTCCTGAAACCTTTACCGTCCAGTGGTTCAAAGCCGTCATGGAACGGCACCGGCAGGCAAAAGTCCTGTTCTGGTGGCCCTTGTGGACGATCCTGGGTCTGCTGGCTCTCGCCGTCATGCTCGATGGTCCGGTCACCGAGGCCCTGCGCAATTGGCCGTCGGGTGAGCGCGCGTTTTTTCGGTTCATAACCGATCTTGGCAAGTCCGACTGGCTGCTCATCCCCACCCTGGTTGCCGGCCTCGTGTGCGCTGGCGCCTTGCAACTCAGGCTTTCCTACAGTTGGGCCTGGGCCGCACGCGGTATCGTTGCCATCTCAGCCTATATATTTGCCACCATTGCCATTTCCGGCCTGGTGACGGTTGTTCTCAAGCGCATCATCGGGCGCGCGCGTCCCATGTATCTCGAAGATCTTGGCGTTCTCCATTTGAGGCCCTTTGAGTTGCTCGACTGGAGTTTCCACAGCTTTCCCTCGGGCCACGCAACGACCGCCGTGGCCTTTGCGCTCGTGCTTCGGACGCTGACCAACCGGCGGTTTCATGGTTGGTTTATCGCTTTCGGCTTTGCCATCGGCCTCAGCCGCATCGTCGTCGGCGATCACTATCTTTCCGATGTGATCGCCGGATCCTTTGTCGGACTGGCCTCGGCGATCGTGGTTCGCGATTATTTTGTCACCCGCCGCTGGGGCATGCGCATGCAAGGCGCCCACGTTGATTATCGCATGTTCTCAGCCTTCAAGCCGCTCATGCGCTGGCTGCGCCGCCGTCATATCCCCGCGCTCTTCAAATAGCGCGCAATCCCGTCGCCCAGATCGGCTTTGAGATCGTTGAGATCTTCAAACCCGACATGGATGCGCAACAGATTGCCGCGCGCCTCCCAGGGCACGGCCGTCCTTATGCGCCTGGGGTCCGACGGCAGGATCAGGCTTTCAAAACCGCCCCACGAATAGCCCATGCCGAAAACAGTCATGGGGTCCACCATGGCCGCAATGGCTTGCCGCGGCGCTGGCGGCAGGACGATCGAAAACAAGCAGCCCGACCCGGAAAAATCGCGTGCGAACAGGTGATTGTCCGGATGTGAGGGCAGGGCGGGATGCAGCACCTCGATGCCCCCCAACCGCTCAATCCAACCGGCCAGCTCGAGCGCGCGGGCCTGATGCTCCTTCATGCGGACGGCGAGCGTGCGCATGCCTCTCGTGGCCAGATAGGTGTCGTCGGGGGAGGCGATAAGGCCGAAGGTCCTGTGCGTCTGGACCAGACGATCCAGATACGCATCATTGGCCGAAACCGTGCCCATCATCGCATCCGAATGGCCGACGAACATCTTTGTTGCCGAATGAATGATGATATCGGCACCCAGCGAGAGTGGCTTGTAAAACAGCGGCGTGGCCCACGAATTGTCGACGATCACGGCAATATCGCGCCCTGAAAGCGCTTCGGTGATGGCCGGCAGATCCTGGATTTCAAACGTCAGCGACCCGGGGCTCTCCATAAACACGGCCCGGGTGTTCTCGGTCGTCATATCGGCGATCCCGCTTCCGATTCTCGGATCGAAATAGCGGGTCGTGATTCCCATCCGCTTGAGCACGGAGTCGGCAAATCTTCGGGTTGGCTCGTAAACGGAATCGGTAATGAGAACTTCGTCGCCTACCGACAAACACGTAAGAAATGCCAAGGAAATTGCCGACACCCCCGATGGGGTTAAAACGGTGCCCGCGGCCCCTTCGAGCTCGGTTATCATCGCTTCCAGCCCGTCGGTCAGCGGCGTGCCCTGCCGGCCATACCGGTATCGGATCCGCGCATCGTCGAGTTCGGCCAATGTATCGAAAATGACCGTGCTGCCCCGGTAGACGGGCGTATTGACGAAACCGTGTTGAGCATTGGGATCGCGGCCGCCATGCGTCAGGAACGTCTCCGTACCCGATTGGAATATAGCGGTTTTTTCTAGGTCTGACATGTTACTCCGGCCTGGGTCACTGACAAAAGGTCAGTATTATTGCTTCTAATTTAGGCGAGCGCCGGCAAGTGACTATTTTCGTATCGCTTTTGCCCTTGACGCAAACAGTAAAACTGCGCTTCGATGCTGCCCAGCAATGCGCTCGATGGCAATAGGGCGCTGCTTCCCGCCCACAAGCGGGATAAGAGGAGCGGGCGGCAACGCACCAGCTCCATAAAAAGGGTTAGGAAACAAAGGCAATCCTATGAAAAAACAACTCATCACTTGCGCCGTGGCCGCCGCTGTCGCCACGACTTCGTCTGCAGCGTTTGCACAGACGCTCGACGAGGTCATGGAGCGAGGCTACCTGCAGTGCGGCGTGACCGAAGGCGTCCCGGGCTTCTCGTTCCCTGACGAAAACAACAACTGGACGGGTCTTGAAGTCGACTTCTGTCGTGGCATGGCCGCGGCGATTTTCGGCGATGCTGAAGCCGTTCGCTACACGCCGCTGACCTCCACGTCGCGCTTTGAAAGCCTTGCCAACGGCAATGTCGATGTTCTCTCGCGCACCACGACCTGGACCATGACCCGCGATACCGACCTCGGCCTGAGCTTTACGGGCACGATGTTCTATGACGGTCAGGGCTTCATCGTCGGCGCCGATGCCGGCGTGACCTCGGCTCTTGATCTTTCGGGCGCTGCTGTCTGCGTTGAAGCGGGCACGACCACCGAACTCAACCTGGCCGACTACTTCGCGGCCAACGGTATGGATCTTTCCAACGCCGTCGTCTTTGTCACGCGTGACGAAGTCACTCAGGCCTATCTCGACGGCCGCTGTGACGCCTACACCACTGACTCCTCGGCTCTCGCTGCCGAGCGTTCGCAGTTCCCCACACCGTCCGACCACATCATTCTTCCGGAAATCATTTCCAAGGAGCCTCTCGGCCCGGTCGTTCGCGCTGGTGATACCCAGTGGTTCAACATTGCCAAGTGGACCCTGTTCACGATGGTCAATGCTGAAGAACTCGGCGTAACCTCGGAAAACGTCGACGACATGCTCGGTTCGGAAAACCCCTCCATTCTGCGTCTGCTGGGCGTCGAGGGCGATTTCGGTACGCCGATCGGCCTCTCGACAGATTGGGGCTATAACATCATCAGCCAGGTCGGCAATTATGGTGAAAGCTACGAAGCTCACGTCGGTCCGGACACTCCGCTCGGTCTTGAGCGCGGCCTGAACGCGCTTTGGAACGACGGCGGCATCATGTACGCGCCGCCGGTTCGCTAACCGTCTTTACTGCCTCCCCGGCGGCGCTCGCGCCGCCGGGGGTATTGGTTACAGACCTCGCTTCAGCGCATCCCACTCGCTGCGAAGTGACTGCAGGGTTGTTGTGACCCTGACATGGGGCAAAGGCACAAGATGACCGACGCTACGAACAAGGGGCCGGCTTCCAAAGCCCGGCCGGCGCTCGATGCATCCCTGATCTACAATCCCAAAGTGCGTGCGTTCGTCTATCAGGCGGCCATGGTTCTCGGAATTGTACTCCTGGTCTGGTGGTTGCAGTCGAACGCAGCTTACAATCTGGAACAGCAGAGCCGAAGCACCGGTTTTGCATTCCTCACCCAGACCTCCGGATTTCAGATATCGTTTTCGCTGATCGATTTCACGCGCGCCTCGACCTATTTCGAGGTCTATATCGTCGGCATTCTCAACACGCTGCTCATCGCCGTGGTCGGCATATTCTTTGCCACGATCCTCGGGTTCACCATCGGCATTGCGCGGCTTTCGCCAAACTGGATCGTGCGCAAGCTCGGCATGGTTTATGTCGAAATCATGCGAAACGTGCCGCTGCTGCTGCAGTTGCTCTTCTGGTATTTCCTTCTGCTCAACGCCTTGCCGGCCGTCCGGCAGAGTTTCGCGCTGGGCGAAGCGGTGTTCCTCAATCAGCGCGGCCTTTATATCCCGGCCATCGTCACCGACGCGCGCTTCCTGATCATCATTGCCGGGTTCATCCTGGCGCTGGCCGCTGCCATCTGGTGGCGCCGTCGCACGATCAGGAAAATCGAGCTGACCGGCCAGCGCCATCCCATCTGGCTTCCGCTCATCGCCATATTCGTCGCCATCTTCGCTGTCGCCTTTTTCATCAGCGGCGCGCCCATCGAGATCGACTACCCGGCGCTCCAGGGCTTTAACTATTCGGGAGGCTTCACGGTCCCGCCCGAGTTGACGGCCCTGTTGCTGGGGCTGGTGATATACACCTCCGCCTTCATCGCCGAAGTCGTCCGGGCCGGTATCCAGTCGGTGAACTACGGACAGGTCGAGGCGGCGTCGGCACTGGGACTTCGCGATACCGACCGCATGCGTCTGGTGGTTATCCCTCAGGCCATGCGGGTTATCGTGCCGCCCCTGACCTCGCAATACCTCAACCTCACCAAGAACTCGTCACTCGGCGCAGCCATCGGCTTTCCCGAACTGGTCAACGTGTTCATGGGAACGGCGCTCAACCAGAGTGGGCGGGCCATCGAGATCGTTGCGCTGACCATGGCGGTTTACCTCACCTTCTCGCTGGTAACCTCGGTATTTATGAATTGGTATAACGCGCGCGTCGCGCTGGTCGAACGGTGAGGGCACAATCATGAGCGATGTCGTTTTTGTTCGCACCGAAATTGCCCAACCGCTCCCCCCTCCGGGACGGACGTCGGGGATCTGGGCCTGGATGAAAGAGAACCTTTTCTCTTCGCCTGGCAATACGATCCTGACCATCGTGGGCATCCTTGTGGTGGCCATGATCGTGCCGCCGATCTACGGCTACATGATCGGCGATGCCGTGTTCAGCGATCCCGAAGGCGTTCGCGGTGATGCATGTCGGGGCGAGGGGATCGGCGCCTGCTGGATTTTCATCCAGTCGCGTTTCAGCTTCTTCATTTACGGCTTTTACCCCGACGATCAGATCTGGCGCGTCAATCTCATGTTCGTCATGGCGATTGTGCTGCTCATCCCGCTTCTGGTGCCCAGAATGCCGTTCGTGCGGACGGCCGCCGTGCTGTTCTTCGTGGTCTTTCCCGTTATTGCCTATTTCCTGATGGCCGGCGGTATTCTGGGGCTGCGTCCGGTGCCGAGCGGGCAGTGGGGCGGTCTGACCCTCACGCTTATCATCTCGCTGATCGGCATCATCTGCTCGCTCCCCATCGGCATTCTGCTGGCACTCGGCCGCCAGTCCCGGCTGCCGGTCATAAAAGGCTTCTGTATTGCCTTCATCGAAGTCTGGCGTGCCGTTCCGCTCATAACCGTTTTGTTCATGGCGGCGGTCATGTTCCCTCTGTTCATGCCGCGCGGGGTCAATCCCGATACGCTGTTGCGGGCCATTATCGGCATCATCCTGTTCGAGTCCGCCTATATGGCCGAAGTGGTGCGTGGCGGGCTTCAGGCCATGCCGCGTGGGCAGTACGAGGCCTCGTCCGCGCTTGGCCTGAACAAGGTCAAGACCATGGGGCTGATCATTCTGCCTCAGGCCCTCAAGCACGTCATTCCGGGCATCGTGAACACGTTCATCGCGCTGTTCAAGGATACCTCGCTGGTCTCGATCATCGGTATTTTTGAACTGCTCAACACAGTGCGCGCCGCCGGGTCCGACGCTGTCTGGGCATCGTCGTCCCAGGCAATTACGGGCTACATTTTCGCCGGCATGGTATTCTGGATATTCTGCTTCGGCATGTCGCGATATTCCATCTACATGGAAAATCGACTTCACACCGGGCACAAGAGGTAAGTCACAATGACAGCAGATATGGACACGGCTCACCAGCCCAATCGCACCAAGATGACGGTATCGGAAACCGATGTCGCCATTGAAATCACCAACATGAACAAGTGGTACGGTGATTTCCACGTTCTGCGCGATATCGATCTCAAGGTCATGCGCGGCGAGCGTATCGTCATCGCTGGCCCCTCGGGCTCGGGCAAGTCGACCCTGATCAGGTGCGTCAACCGTCTCGAAGAGCATCAGCAGGGCGACATCATCGTCGATGGGATCGAATTGACCAACGACATCAAGCGGATCGACGAGGTCCGGCGCGAGGTCGGCATGGTGTTCCAGCACTTCAACCTGTTCCCGCATCTGACTATCTTGCAGAACCTGACCCTGGCGCCGATCTGGGTGCGCGGCACACCCAAAGCCGAGGCCGAAGAGCAGGCCATGAAATATCTCGAGCGCGTCAAGATTCCCGAGCAGGCCGCCAAATTCCCCGGCCAGCTCTCCGGCGGCCAGCAGCAGCGCGTGGCGATCGCCCGCTCACTGTGCATGAACCCCAAGATCATGCTGTTTGACGAGCCCACCTCGGCGCTCGATCCCGAGATGATCAAGGAAGTGCTCGAAGTGATGGTGCAACTTGCCGAGGATGGCATGACCATGATCTGCGTCACCCACGAAATGGGTTTCGCGCGTCAGGTCGCCAATCGGGTGATCTTCATGGATCAGGGGCAGATCATCGAGCAGAACGAGCCCGAAGCGTTCTTCTCGAACCCCCAACACGAACGCACGAAACTCTTCCTGAGCCAGATTCTGCACTGATATCGGCCGATATCAGCGATCGGACAGGTACAGGCCGGCCCCAGGGCGCGGCCTGTACCGCTAAATATCAAACGTGCAGTAAAATCGAATTGTCGGGGGAAACGGCTGACGCGCCTTGACCCGTCATGGACCCATGCCAATATGGCGATCCATTTTCATAGGAGCGGGTCCGCCCGCGTCGAGCTTGCATTCAGTGTGGCGTTTTTTGCGGATTCCTGCCAGTGCAGCCCTTTTGGCCGCCATGCTTCTGGGTGGCCAGCAGACGGCGTTTGCCCAGCAGGCCGAGGCTGAAACCGAAGCCAGCGCACCGTTCACCATTTCCACGCTCGAAACGGTTCGAACTCGGGGCTACGTCATTTGCGCGGCGACAAACCCGCTGCCCGGCTTTGCGCAGGTCAGTCCCGAAGGCCTCTGGTCGGGGTTCGATGTCGATCTGTGCCGGGCCATTGCTGCGGCAGTCTTTGGTGATCCCTCCCGTGTCGAATTTCGTCCGCTTTCCGGGCAGAGCCGTTTTGCCCATCTCTTGATGGGAGAGGTCGATCTTGTCGTGAGAAATTCGCCCTGGACGATGGCCCGCGACACCCAGTACGGCGCGACCTATGTCACCACTTCATTTTTCGACGGTCAGGCCTTTATGGTTCCCGACCGCCTGGGCGTGGTCTCCGCCTATGAACTTGAGGACGTAACGATCTGCGTGACATCGAATTCCGACGCGTCGCGCCGTCTCGACGAGTTCTTTTTCTTCAACCAGCTGGCCTATGAAGAGCTGCTCTACGAAGATCGCGAGGATCTCGCTGTCGCCTATCGCGCCGGGGAATGCGATGCCGTCACCGGCGCGGCCAGTTGGCTGCAGGCCATTCGCCGCACGATGCCCGATCCGGGCTCCAATTCCATCCTTCCCGAGCGCTTGAGCAAGGAACCTTACGGGCCGGTGGTGCGCAGCAACGATCCCCAATGGGAAGCCATTGTCCGCCGCACGCTCTACGCGCTCATCAATGCCGAAGAGTATGGGGTCACCTCCATAAATATCGAATCGATGATGTCGGCTCGCACGCCCGCGATACGGCGTCTTCTCGGTGCGGAAGAAGACGTGGGCAGCGACATCGGCTTGCGCCCGACCTGGATGCGCGATGTCATTGGCAGCGTTGGCAATTATGGCGAGATCTATGCCCGGCATTTCGGCGCCGTGGCCGGCGCCCAGCTTTTGCGCGGCCAGAACGCGCTTTGGCTCAATGGCGGGCTGATGTACGCCCCGCCCGTTTACTGAAGCCTGGCGTCACAAAATCGGCGAAAACAGCCTTGCGCCCTGACAGAGCAGACGAAACGGATAGCTCCGCCGCTGCAGATTGCGTTCAGTCGTGAGATAGGATCCCTCGAAATCGGTATCGAGCATCGCCGCGACCCTGGCGATCATGTCACTGTCGGTGAACCACAGCGTTGCCTCGAAATTGATGTTGAAGGACCGGTAGTCGAAATTGACGGTGCCGACACCGGCGATCTGGTCGTCGCACAGGATCACCTTCTGGTGCAGAAATCCCTTTTCATAGCGATGCACCTTGATGCCGTGCAGCACCATCTGGTCGGCATGGGCGTAGCTGGCCAGCCACACGATCAGATGATCTGGCTTGCGCGGCAACAGGATGCGCACATCGACCCCGCGTAGCGAAGCGGCATAGAGCGCTGTCTGGACTTCGATGCCCGGAACGAAATAGGGACTGACAATCCACAGTCGTTCGCGAGCCCTTGAAATCACTTCGGTAAACGCAATGGCGCAGTCCTCGAGCTTGTCGGCCGGACCGGTGGGCATCACCAGGATCGGCTGGTTGCCGGGCGTCGGTATGGTGTCGGGATAGCGGGCCGGCAATTCTTCGCCTGTGGCCCAGTGCCAGTCCTCTCGGAACATCAGTGCGCAGGCCAGCGCGGCCGGTCCGGTCACATGAACATGGGTGTCGCGCCAGCGTCCGAGCTTGGGGTTCTTGCCCAGATACTCGTCGCCGACATTGTGCCCGCCCACCCAGGATTCGACCCCATCGACAACAACGTTCTTGCGGTGATTGCGGTAATTGATGCGCGTCAGGCCATAGAGCCGCAGGAACGGGTGGCGATGATTGAAGCCCGTGATCTTGACGCCATGGCTCTTGAGCCGTTCTTTGTAGCTGCGGGGCAGGGCATGACTGCCCGCGTCGTCGTACAGAACATAGACCTGCACCCCCGCATCGGCCCGCTCGATCAGCGCATCGGCGAACCTTCGGCCCAGATCGTCATCGCGAATGATATAGAACTGGACCAGCACATAGTCCTTGGCCCGCGAAATCCCGTCGATGATCGAAGCAAACGTATCCTCGCCATCGATCAGCAGCGAGGCCGAATTGCCGTACAGGAACGGCAGTTCGGCAACCTTGCGCAGCACCGGCCAGTGATCGTTTGTCTTCTTGTCCACGATCCGCAGATCTTCCGATCGCGCCAGACGCCAGGTGCGGCCGGAATGGATCTGGGATTCGGCATAATCGTCGAACAGTTTCCAGCCGAACAGCAGATAGATGATCGTGGTGGGGAAGGGCAGGATAAGCAGGGACAGCAGCCAGGCGATTGTGCCCTGCGATGTGCGCGAGTTCATGATCTCGCGCACTGAACAAACGAACGCCAGAAGATAGTTGGCCAGATAGAGCGTAGCCAGAAAGCTGAAATTATCGGCTATCGCCCTGACCAGATCCACGCAAAACCCGCCTAGCTATCGGCCTCCAGCACCGAATTGATGTCAACCGTGGGTCCGGCTTCCAGCCAATCTGGCACCGGCAGTTCCTTGAAGCGCAGGAAGGCCGGATTGAACAGTTTCGACTGATAGCGGCTGCCATAGTCGCAGAGCACGGTGACAATGGTTTTGCCCGGCCCAAGTTCCCTGGCAAGCCGCACAGCGCCCGCGATATTGATCGCAGACGAGCCGCCAAGGCACAATCCCTCCTGGGCAATCAGGTCAAAGATATAGGGCAACGCTTCGCTGTCGGGGATCTGGTAGGCGTGATCCACGCTCAGCCCCTCAAGGTTTGCGGTAATGCGGCCCTGTCCGATTCCCTCGGTGATCGAGCCACCCGAGGATTTGAGCTCCCCGCTCGTGTAATAGCTGTAAAGCGCGGCCCCTTCGGGGTCGGCCAGCCCGATCTGGATATCCTTGTTGCGCTCCCTGAGCGCCATGGCGACCCCACCCAGCGTGCCGCCCGAACCCACCGCGCAGATGAACCCGTCGACCTTGCCCTCGGTTTGGCTAAAGATTTCCGGTCCCGTGGTTTCGATATGGGCCTGCCGGTTGGCGATATTGTCGAACTGGTTGGCCCAGATCGCGCCGTTCGGCAGCTGCGCAGCCAGCTTTTCGGCCAGCCGCCCGGAAACCTTCACGTAATTGTTGGGGTTCTTGTAGGGCTTGGCCGGTACCTCGATCAGCTCGGCTCCGGCCAGCCGGATGGCGTCTTTTTTTTCCTGGCTCTGGGTTTCGGGGATGACGATGACCGTCCTGAACCCCATGGCATTGCCCACCAGCGCCAACCCGATCCCGGTATTGCCCGCCGTGCCCTCGACAATCGTCCCGCCCGGCCCGATCGCGCCCCGCGCCACCGCGTCATTGATGATATAGAGCGCCGCACGGTCCTTGACCGACTGTCCGGGATTTAAGAATTCCGCCTTGCCCCAGATCTCGCATCCGGTCGCCTCGGACACGGCGTTGAGGCGGATCAGCGGGGTGTTCCCGATGGCGGACGGCATATCGATATAACGGGTCATGATGGGCAACAGCTCTTGAACGTGGACCCAAACCGTAGTGACCTCTTGAGCCCCGAACAAGGCAGCACGGCGTTGATTGGCCGGGCTTTTTCAGTTCACCCCCGTTTTGCGCAATCTTCTGCCACCACAGCCGCCATCGCCGCAAACCTGTTGCGTCAGCGCTTGAGCGTATCGAGCGCCCGCTCCCGGCTGGACTTCAAATCCACGATCGGCTCGGGATAAGTCACGCCCAATTTAAGTCCCGCCTTATCAAGCGTGGCCGCGTCGGCCAGCCATGGCTTATGCACCCATTTGTCGGGCATGCCCTTAAGCTCGGGCACCCATTCGCGCACATAGTCTCCGCCGGGATCGAATTTTTCGCCCTGGGTCACCGGATTGAAAATCCGGAAATAGGGCGCCGCGTCCGCCCCGCTCCCGGCCACCCATTGCCAGCTTGCCGGATTGTTGGCCGGGTCGGCATCGACCAGCGTGTCCCAGAACCAGTTTTCGCCTGTCCGCCAGTCGATCAGCAGATTCTTGGTCAGAAGCGACGCCGTGAGCATGCGCACCCGATTGTGCATCCAGCCCGTCTGCCAGAGCTGGCGCATCCCCGCATCGACGATCGGAATGCCCGTCTGCCCCTTCTGCCAGGCATGCAGCGCCTTGGCGTCGGCCCGCCATTCGATCTCGTCGAACCGCTCCTGCATCGAATGGCTGGCAATGTCGTCGCGATGATAGAGCAGGTGATAGGAAAACTCCCGCCAGGCCACTTCGGACAGAAACTTTTCACCAGCGCTCGCCATTGACGGTTTTGAATCGATCAGATGCCGCACCGCAAACCAGATCTGGCGCGGCCCGATCTCCCCGAACCGCAAATGCGGCGACATTTCCGATGTCGCGCGCTTGCGCGGCAGGTCGCGATCGGTGGGGTAATCGGCCAGCAGATCGTCGAGAAAATCGGCCAGAACAGTTTTTGCCGCTTTTTCGCCAATCGCCCAACGCTGCACTATCCCATCCGCCCAGAACGGCGGCGCGTCCAGATCGAGGGCAGGGGCCGCGATCGCCGCATGCTTTTCGATCCGCCCGATCGGTTCGGGGATCGGCTTGTCTTTCAGCGCCTTCCAGAACGGGGTGAAAACGCCATAGGGCGTGCCCTGTTTTGTTGCGATGTCCCAGGGCTCGATCAGCAGCGAGCCATTGAAGCTCTCGACCGCAAGTCCATCCGACTTGAGAGCGGACTTTAACGCCGCGTCATGGCTGCGCCCTGCCGGATCGTACCGCCGGTTCCAGTAAACCCGCTCGGCCCGGGTCTCCCGGACGATTTCGGGAAGAACGGTCCTGCTCTCGCCCTCGCGATAGGAGAGCCGCACCCCGCGCTCCGCCAGCGCGCCATTGAGCGCCGCAAGGCTCTCATGCAGCCAAACCTTGGCAGCACCCCCAAGCGGGCGCAGCCCCCGATCGGTCTCGAGCACATAGACGGCATGGACCGGCGCGTCATGCTTGAGCGCCGCGGCAAGGGCCGGATTGTCGGCAATGCGCAAATCGTTCCTGAGCCAAACCAATGTGGAACTGGCCATGAAAAAAACTTTCCTTTTCGTCGGAGAGGCCAGTCGAAAAATGCGCGGGCTCGACACATTTGGAATAAACGCGCCGTTCTTTCCCGATACGGGCAAACCTCGGCTTCAGATCATCCGGGAGCGCCTCTCGTGCGGTTGTCCGGGCCGTCCGGCAGGAATATGTCTGCGAGCCGAAAACGTTCCGAACCGCTGGAATAAACCCATGTCGATGTCCCCCACTTCCCTGTCGCATCTTTCCCGTTTGGAGAGTGAGAGCATTGAGATTTTCCGGGAGGTTGCGGCGAGTTTTGAGCGTCCTGTGATGATGTATTCGATCGGCAAGGATTCCTCGGTTTTGCTGCATCTTGCGCGCAAGGCGTTTTATCCCTCGCGTATTCCGTTTCCGCTTTTGCACATCGATACGACCTGGAAGTTTCGTGAGATGATCGCGTTTCGCGACCGGATGGCCGAGCAGTACGGGTTCGAGTTGGTTGTGCACACCAATCCCGAGGGCAAGGCTGCGGGGATCAACCCGTTCGATCACGGCTCGGCGCGCTATACCGACATCATGAAGACCCAGGCGCTGCGCCAGGCGCTTTCGGCCGGCGGGTACGATGCGGCGATCGGGGGGGCGCGGCGCGACGAGGAAAAGAGCCGCGCCAAGGAGCGGATCTTTTCGCACCGCAACGCGTCCCACGCCTGGGACCCCAAGACCCAGCGGCCCGAGCTGTGGCGGGTGTTCAACACGCGGCTCAACCCGGGCGAATCGATGCGGGTGTTCCCGATCTCGAACTGGACCGAGCTCGATGTGTGGACCTACATCTATGCCGAAAACATCGAATTGCCCGCGCTCTATTATGCCAAGAAGCGCCCGGTGGTCGAGCGTTCGGGCACGCTGATCATGGTCGATGACGAGCGCATGCGGCTCGATCCGGGCGAGACGCCCAAAGAGGCGATGGTGCGGTTCAGGACGCTGGGCTGTTACCCGCTGACCGGCGCCATCGAATCCTCTGCGGCCACGCTGCCCGAGATCATCATGGAGATGCAGGCATCGCGGACCTCCGAGCGCGAGGGGCGGCTGATCGACAGCGATTCCCTCGGCTCGATGGAGAAGAAAAAGCAGGAAGGGTACTTTTGATGTCCACTTTGACCGCAGCCTCCCTTCCCACTGCCGACACCGATATCGGGCTCTGGCTGGACCAGCAGACCAACAAGTCTTTGCTGCGCTTTTTAACCTGCGGCTCGGTCGACGACGGCAAATCCACCCTCATCGGGCGGCTGCTCTATGACAGCCAGCTCATCCTCGACGATCAGTTGGCCACTTTGAAGACCGACAGCCGCAACCGCCATGTGGGCGATGAGGGCATCGATTTCTCGCTTTTGGTCGACGGGCTTGTCGCCGAGCGCGAACAGGGCATCACCATCGATGTGGCGTATCGGTTCTTTTCCACCGAGAAGCGCAAATTCATCGTCGCCGATACCCCCGGCCACGAGCAATACACACGCAACATGGCGACCGGCGCGTCCAACGCCGATCTGGCGCTGCTGCTGGTCGATGCGCGCAAAGGGCTGTTGACCCAGACCCGCCGTCACAGCTTCATTCTGTCCCTGATCGGGGTCAGGCACGTGGTGCTGGTCATCAACAAGATCGATCTGATGGACTATTCGCAAGAGGTCTTCGACGAAATCGTTGCCGACTACAAAGCCTTTGCCAAGGATCTCGGCTTTGCTTCGCTCGCTGCCGTGCCCATCTCGGCGCTGCGCGGCGACAACATTGTCGAAAACTCCGAGCGCACCCCGTGGTACACCGGCACGCCCTTGCTGCCCTATCTCGAAGAGATCGTGGTCGACGAGGACAAGAGCCAGACCCCGTTCCGCTTTCCGGTACAATGGGTCAACCGCCCCAATCTCGATTTCCGCGGCTTTTCGGGCACCATTGCCGGTGGCACCGTCTCGGTGGGCGATGAGGTTCTGGTTGCCGCCTCGCGCAAGCCGGCCAAAATCGCCCGCATCGTTACAATGGATGGCGATCTGCAAAGCGCCATCGCCGGGCAGGCGATCACCCTTGTGCTCGACCGCGAGATCGACATCTCGCGCGGCGACATGCTCACCCATCCCGGCCACACCCCTGACTATTCCAACCAGTTCCAGGCCGAGATCGTGTGGATGGCCGACGAGCCCGCCTATCCCGGGCGCTCCTATCTCTTAAAGATCGGCAGCCAGCTGGTGCCGGCCACGCTGACCGATCTCAAGCACAAGACCAACGTCAACACGCTGGAAAAATCCGCCGCCAAGCGGCTCGAGCTCAACGAGGTCGGAACGCTCACCCTGGCCACCGACAAGCCGATCGCGTTTGATCCTTACCAGACCAACGGGCTGACCGGCGGGTTCATCCTGATCGACCGGCTCAATAATCTCACCCTGGGCGCCGGCACCATCAGCTACGGTCTGCAGCGCGGCCAGAACCTCACCTACCAGGCGTTCGACGTCAATCGCGAGGTCCGCGCGCTCCAGAAGGGCCAGACCCCGCAGATCGTGTGGTTCACCGGGCTCTCGGGGTCGGGCAAGTCCACGGTCGCCAACCTGCTCGAAAAGCGCCTGACCGCCGAGGGCCGCCACGTCTATATCCTCGATGGCGACAACATCCGCCACGGGCTCAACAAGGATCTGGGCTTTACCGACGCCGCCCGGGTCGAAAACATCCGCCGGGTTGCCGAAGTGGCGCGTCTGATGGCCGATGCCGGGCTGATCGTGCTCGTCTCGTTCATCTCCCCGTTCCGCAACGAGCGGCGCCTGGCCCGCGAAGTGGCCGGCGATATCGACTTCATCGAAGCCTATGTCGACACCCCGCTCGAAATCTGCGAAGCCCGCGACCCCAAGGGCCTCTACGCCAAGGCCCGCGCCGGCCAGATCACCAACTTCACAGGCATCGACAGCCCCTTCGAAGCCCCCCAAAACCCCGACATCATCCTCAACGGCGCAACAAAATCTCCAGAGGAAATGACCGAGGAAATCTATGGGAAAATCGGAGCGTGAGGCGGCGTCCAACCTGCCAAACCCCTTAATCCCCCCGGACCAACGGGTCTGGCCTTAAGGGGACACCGACCTTCTCCTCCTTCGCTTCCCCGGTGAAAACCGGGGTCCAGCAGCGCAGCCGCAGACTCCACCGCCATGTGCTATGCGCATGGACCTGGCGTTCGCCGGGGCAGCGACAGAGAAGGAAAAGACCCGGCGTCCTCACCCCCTTGGTCACCCCGGCCTTGAGCCGGGGGCCAGTACACCCGGCTTTTTGGGTTGGGCCCGAACAGCGCCGCGCGCAAACGCTAACCGAATAGGTCCAGCGTCAGTTCCGGCTCCGGTGCAGGCTTGGGCTTCGGTCGCGCTTTGGGTTTGCTCGGCGGCTGTTCAACGCTCTCGACCATCTCTGGCCTTGCCGCTTCCGCGACCGGCAGCAGCGGGCTCACCCAATCCCGCAGCGAAACAAGCGCATCGGGAACCAGACAATAAAGCCGGCGCTGCCGATCGGCCCGCACGGTTGCCACCCCCGCATCGCGCAGCACTTTCAGGTGCTGGGAAATCGCCGGCTGGGTCACGCCGGGAAAAGCGGCAACAAAGGCACCGGCCGGCAATTCGCCGCCAACCAGCATGTCGATCATCCGGCGCCGCGTTGGATCGGCGACAACAGTAAAAATGTCCATAAGCGCCGATTTATACACTCACGCCCCAAGCGCAAGACTGTCGGGTGTCCGGGGCTCTCAAGCCTGTGGAAATCTACTCGAGCAGTTCGGCCAGCTCGTTCAGCGCCTCGTGCCACGCTTCGATCGAAAAAATCCGCGACTCGGCGTCGGCATGGGCTTCTGCGATTTCAACGATGGTGATCTCCGTCCGCGAATCATCGACCGGTGCGAACGTCACGATCAGCGTGCTGTCGTGCTCGGAACCTTCGCCCTCCATGTGCCAGAGCTCCACCAGTTTTCGGTCCTGCTCATAGCTGGCGACCGTTCCACTGATGACATGGCTGACGCCCGGCTCGTCGGCATCGGACGTCTCGAACCGAAACTTCCCGCCTTCGAACGGCTCGAATTCGACGATTTCGGCCTGCCATTGTTCGAGCAGGGCCGGGTCGGTCCAGGCAGAAAACAGTTCATCGGCCGGCGCATCGATGGTGCGCGACAGGGTGATGGAGTGGTCGGCCTGATCGGTCATGTCAGTCTCCCGTGTTGGGCAGCAATGCCGTCAAAAGCCCCGCCAGCGGCAGGAAGGCGCAAAGCTGGAATACAAAAATGATGCTCGTTGCGTCGGCCACGACCCCGAGCACGGCAGCACCCAAAGCGCCCATGCCGAATGCAAATCCGAACATCAGGCCCGCGATCATGCCCACCCGGCCCGGCAGCAATTCCTGCGCATAAACCAGAATGGCCGAAAACGCCGACGCCAGGATGAACCCGATGATCGCCGTCAGAACGATCGAAAGCTCAAGCCCCACATAGGGCAGGGCCAGCGTGAAGGGAAGGGGCCCAAGGATCGAGACCCAGATCACCAGTTTGCGCCCGACCCTGTCGCCCACCGGCCCGCCGATAAACGTGCCCGCCGCCGCAGCGCCGAGGAAAACAAAGAGATAGAGCTGGGCCGTGGACGCTTCCAACCCGAATTTTTCGATCAGGAAGAACGAATAAAAGCTGGTCATCGACGCCATATACACATTCTTGCTCAGAACCAGCATGGCAAGAATGGCAAAGGCGCCGAGCAGTCCGGCCCGCGAAAGCGAGCGATTGCGAACCGCCACCGGCTGGGGCTTTTTCATCCGGTTCTGGCCCGAATACCATCGGCTCACGGCAAACAGCACGGTAATGGCCGTTAGCGCCACGATGGCAAACCACGAGACGCTGCCCTGGCCGCGCGGAATGATGATGAAGGCGGCCAGAAGCGGCCCCATGGCGGTTCCCACATTGCCCCCCACCTGAAACAGCGACTGGGCAAACCCCAACCGCCCGCCCGACGCCATGCGCGCGACGCGCGAGGATTCAGGATGAAAGATCGACGATCCGACCCCGATCAGCGCCGCCGCGACCAGAAGCATCGGAAAACTCGATGCAGCCGAGAGAACGAGCAGCCCGCACAGCGTCGAACACATGGCGATCGGCAGCGAATAGGGTTTTGGATATTTGTCGGTGTAGTACCCCACCAGCGGCTGCAACAGCGACGCGGTGAGCTGGTTGACCAGCGTAATCAGCCCGATCTGGGTAAAATCGAGGGCATAGATCTCGCGCAGCAACGGATAGACCGCGGGCAGCAGCGCCTGCATCAGATCGTTGAGCATGTGTGAGAAGCTGATGGCGAACAGCACCCACAGGGACGCTGTTTGCCGCGCGGGCTGATGCTCCGCTGTCGTGGCGGTCATAAGGCTAATCCGGAAAGGCAGCGGCGTGGTGTGCCCACGCCGCTCTTGTTCTCGCAAAAACCGTTACGTCCGTGCCGATCTTTCGTCAAGCAAGGCGTGGCACCGCTCTACGGGTTGGACGGATTTTCGCTTCTGAGGTCCTCGGGCTCGACATGGTCGACCTGCTGATCGAGCGGAGGATCGTTCCGCGTCTTCCAGAGCGAATAGGCAATGCCCGCCGCCAGTGTCCCCACGGTTATGGCCAGCGAAAGCACCGTATCGATATGAATGCCCACCGGGACCAGCGAGATCTTGATGCCCACATAGATCAGAACGATGGCAAGCGCCGTCTGCAGGTACCTGAAGCGGGCCATCGCCGCCGATAGGGCAAAGAACAGAGCCCGCAGCCCCAGAACCGCAAAGACGTTCGAGGTATAAACGATGAACGGGTCTTGGGTGATCGCAAAGATCGCCGGCACCGAATCGACGGCAAAGATCACGTCGACGATTTCCACCATGATCAGCGCCACGGCCAATGGCGTGAGCCAGAGCACCAGCTTGCCGCTTGTCGGGTGCGGCTTTTCGACGACGAACTTGTTGCCGTGGAACTGCGGCGTGATCCTGAACCGCTTGCGCAGGAATTTGAGGATCTTGTTGTTTTCGATATCGTCGTCGTCCTCGACCTTCTTGAACATCCGCAGGCCGGTAAAGATCAAAAAGGCGCCGAAGACGAAAAGGATCGGCTCGAACGCATGCACCAGCGCCACGCCCATGCCGATCAGGATCGCGCGGAACACCAGAACCCCGATAATCCCCCAGAACAGCACCCGGTACTGGTAGATGCGCGGAACACCCAGAAACGCGAAGATCGAGGCGATGACGAAGATATTGTCCATCGCCAGGCTCTGTTCGATAATGTAGCCGGTGAAGAACTCCAGCCCCGACTGCGACCCGCGCACCAGCCAGACCCAGCCGCCGAACGCACAGGCGACCAGCACATACATGCCATAGAGCACGAAGCTCTCTTTGGCGCTGATCTCTTTCTGCTCCTTGTGCAGGAACCCGAGATCAAAGATCAGGATGACCGCAACCACGGCCAGAAACGCGAGCCAGAACCACGCGGGCGTGTTCAGGAACGGTGTATACAAAAATGAAGCGAAATTTTCCATCGCCGGGACCTTCTCCATGTAACTCGTGGAGCAGTTCCGACATCACGCAGCGATCAAGAGCGCTACGCCAGAGGGGCCCGGCACTGCGCGGCGACATATACGCCCTTTCGCGCGCAGATTAAAGGGGCCGCCGGGCTCAAAGGCCGTGCTTTTCCAGTGTGTCGATATATTCGTCCATCACCGTTTCCCGGTCGCGGCCCGAATCCCAGCCGGCATCGATCTGCGCCTTGATCGCCGGGTCCAGCGCTTCCCATTTGGCTTCCCATTCTTCGGCATTGGCGATCCAGTATCCCACCAGCTCGTAGCGCTCGGCGGGAAAGCCCAGCTCCTTGCGCACGAATTTGCGGATGGCCCGCACCACCTTCTGCTCGCCCGCCACCCAGACATAGCCAGGTGTTGCGGGCAGCGGCACGCCACGCACGATCTCCTCGAGCCGGCTGGCCGCCACGCCATTGCCGCAGCCATGCAGCCAGGTCACTGTCGCCGCAGCATGATAGGGCAGGATCTGCTCATCGTCCTTTTGCGCCACTTCCACGAAGACGCGCGACTGAACGTGTTCGGGCGTCTGCTCGAGAATACGCGACAGCGCCGGCAGCCCGGTTGCGTCGGCGACGAGCAATTGCCAGGCATAATCCCTGGGCGGACTATAAAGCCCGCGCGGCCTGTTGATCGTTATGCGCTCGCCCGGCGCGGCCTTCTGTGCCCATTCGCTGGCCAGCCCGCCCTCGTGGACCACGAAGTCGATGTCGATGGTGACGTCCTCGCCCTCCTGCGCGAACCGCCGCACCGTATAGGTCGAGCACCGAACCGCGTCCTGACCGTCCGGATAGGTCCAGCGGCCATCTTCGGTAATGTGGGGGAGATGGAGCTTGCCGGTTTCCTCATTGGGAAAGAACAGCCGCAGATATTCGTCACCGATTCCGGTCGTGCGAAACGCCTTAAGTCCCTCGCCGCCAAATGTCAGCCGCACCATGCCCGGCGTCAGCGCCTGCCGGCCAAGCAGCGTCACATCGTAAAACATCTGGCTCATCGCGCGCTCCGGCCCGTGGAATTGTCACGCAACGGGATAATTTATCTTGATCGCAGCAGTCAAGAATTTAAGCGCAAAACCAAACGGCAAAGCCCGCGCCCGCCAACACATGTCGGCGCGACCGGGCTAAAACGAATGCAGAAGAAAAATGGCTCCCCGGGCCGGATTCGAACCAGCGACCAACCGGTTAACAGCCGGTTGCTCTACCACTGAGCTACCGGGGAACGCGTAGCCTGCTTGGCAGGTGGCGATCATCTAGCCAATTTGGTGGCGCTTGCCAACCCCCATTTGCCCATTCATTCGCTATGATGGCCAAGCCGGCGGGAAAGCGCGAGCAGATCGCCGATGGCATTGACCCCGGCAAAGGGGTTTTGCGCATGCGTCCGGGCATAATCGAGCCGCCGGGCGCCCAGCGCGGTCTGTGCGTCCCGTATGCGTGGGCCGCGCGGAGCAGGGGCGATGGCCGCCAGATGGGCAATCAGTGGCTCGGGCCGCCACAACGCATTGGTCGGATAATCGCGCTCGCCGAAGGCGCTGACCACGCAATCATGCCCGCCGGCCAGCATTTCCATCGCCCGCGCCGCAAAATCGTGCGGCCAGAACGGCGTATCCACCGAAACCGAAAGCATGAGCGAATCAGGCGCATTGGCGCGCACCCACAACGCCCCGGCCAGCAGCCCCGCCGTCGGCCCGGCAATCCCGCCATCGGCGTCGGGCACGCATACCATGCCCGGCGTAGGCCGGACCACGCCCGAACCGCTCGAAACCACGATCCGGCTGCATTGGGGCTCAAGCGCCCTCGATACCCAGTCGATCAGCGCCAGATTGCCGAGCCGGAGATCGGCTTTTCGCACACCGCCCAACCGGCGGCCGGCACCCCCCGCCAGAATCAATCCCACAATATTCATCGACATCGTTTACCTACTCACCGCCATCCGCAGACCGTACTGCGATGGCTTCTTAAGGCTCTGCGCCGATTATTTGGAAAATTGAAGGTGCGGATCGCATACGGCCTTGCCTAATTCCCCCAAACTACAATAGAACCCCGCCCCAGAGGCCTCGTGGCGGAGTGGTGACGCAGCGGATTGCAAATCCGTCCACACCGGTTCGATTCCGGTCGAGGCCTCCATCAATTCGGCAAGAAATTGCATTGATTTAGCGCCCTGCCGTCCCCGGTGGGGCGTTTTTATCTCGCATACCCCCAACGCTTTGCCCCGACTCAGCGCCTTCTGGCGACTGGTGAATCACGCGCCCATCACCACTAAAAAATATAGAACCGGGGGCGTCGTTGTTGACTACGTCGAGGAGGTACTCGTTGAGTTCGGCACGACATTCGGTCTCGGCGATAAAATCGGGATGAAGCGTGTTGCATTGCTCGAGCAGCGCGTCATGAGCTTCCATTCCGCCTTCTTGGTCTGACAGGAAACTGATGGATATGAGGAACAATTCCCGCCAGCGGTCCTCCTCATCCCAAAGCAGGCTGATCCGATCCATACAGTCCGCTTTGGATAGGTCGTTCTGCCGGCAGAATTCGTAGCGTTGGTAAAGTTCTATGGCATCCATCTGCGCAATTATGTCGAGATATTCCTTCTCGGTCTCAGGTGGCGGGTCCAATCGATCGCGAAGTTCATCGAGCGTCTGTGCCTGAACTGCGGTTGCCATGCTGAGCGCGATGGTGACACCGGTCCCGATCACGACCTTTCGGAATCTTATGTCGTCAATGTTCGACATTTTGACTCCCAGTCTTCACCGGCTATCCGCGCCCACGACGAAACGCAAATCGTCCGCCACGGCCTGCCAATAATGCGCCGTCGAGAATTCGAGCCGGGTAATCGATTTGTAGTCGGCGGCAAAATAGACGGGGCCGTAGGCTGAAAGCGCGAATTCGTCGTCGTGGACAAGCGCCTCCCCGCGCCAGGCCCGGATACGCAGGGTCTCCCCTTCGGCGCTGCTCCAGGCGACCCCGAAATATCCGCCGACGAAATCGAACGGGTCATCGCCAGCGATCGCCGTGGGGTGGCCCGAACTCGTATAGGCGATATATTCGCCCGACATCATGGTGTTGATGTAGCCTTCGCCCTCGTAGAATCGGCCGTGGGTGGCCACCCAGTTCTCCCAATGCAGCCCGCCATATCCGTTGGGCACCTTCATCAACTGGTCGCCGACGAACAGATCGTCAAAGCCCAACGTTACCGCCTCGCCGGCCAATGAGGCCTCATCGGACCATTCGAGCGGCAGCACGACGGGGATACGCCCTACCGCGACCTCCTGCGCGCCAACGGTCCAGTCACCCGGCGTTACGGGCAGGCGGTACCAGTCCCCCTCGGACGAAAGGGCAGGGACGGTTTCGCCGTCCGGACCGCTGGCCACAACGGTGTCAGGCCCGTCGGCCGAGCGCCCCCGGATTTCTGGAACGGGCGCCAGGCCCACCGGGACGGGCAAATGGTCCGCAACGATATCGCCCGGCGCGCCCACCAGCATCGACATGGGAATGGTTTGTTCGCCATTGCCGGTCGTTACCGTCCATCCCGGTGGCGGCACCACGCGAAACGTGTGGGCTCCAGCCTCTGTGATATCGGCATCGACCTGCGCGAGCGAGGTGTTGAAATTGGCATAGCCGCCGATATTGGTGCGTACCGTTTTGGCGCCGCCCGACGGGGTCAGCAGCTCCACCGCGACGTTGACGAACACCCGGTCGCCCAGATCATAGGTCCCGCTGTCGTTCATGTCGCGGAACACGAACGAGGAAATGTTCATCGAGCCGCCATTGGGGCCGCCCCAGTCCCGCAACTGGTAATAGCCGCTTTCCTGCCCCTGCGCCGGCAGGGCCAGAGGCAACACGCAAACCGCCAGAGAGAAAAGTCGCCTGGTCCACGATTGCACCATTTTGCCTGCCTTTGCCTGTTGTATGGGATATCGGCGCGTCCGATCCGGCCCGAAGGCTGCCGAACTTGCCCCCCGGGGTCAACCTGGTGCGGAACCTGCCTCTGTTTGAAGCGTTCTGGAAGGCCCGCCGCGATCAGAGTGAAAAAATGAAACCGACGACAAGTCCAGATTCCGCCCTTGGCGGCCTCGCCGCACCGGTGTCCTGGGGCCGGTCGGTTGTTGCCTTCGCTCATGGCGCAATATTGCTCGCCGGGATCGTTTCCATCGGGGCGGCGCTTTTGCTGCTCGGCCTTCTGGCCTGGCCAGTAAGGCTGGTGCGCCGCCAAATGGGGTTTTAGAAGGTGTCCGGCAAAACATGTCCCCGACGCGATCGGAAATGGAAACGGTTTTGCGGTTCAGGCACGCGACAGAACAAGGCTTGCAGCCGGGGATCTGATTCAATCAAATCCTGAACGGCACTAAGGGCCCTGCCCATTACATCGACCGGCTGCCGCGGGCTTTCAGGAACCGGGAACGGTTGTCCCCTCCGACTTGAAGGCCGATCCGTCGGCGCTCGAGCGGAACATCGTGAGCGTGCCCGACCACAACAGGCGCACGGGATTTTCGGTCTCGTTCGACCAGCAATGGCTGCGATTGCCGCGAAAGTGCAGGCTGTCGCCGGGGCCGACCGCCGTTTCTTCCTCCTCGATCCGCAACGTCAGCTTTCCCTCGAGCACATAGACCATTTCCTCGCCCTCATGATTTGCCACTTCCGAGCGGTAGCCCGGAGCGATGGTGATGAGAAACGAGGACAGGACATTGCCGGGGAATTCGGCATGAAGTCTTTCGTAGGAAATCAGCGAATCGTCGACGGAAAAGCGCATCCGCTGGCCGGCCCGGGTCAGCGCATCCTGGGCGTTCGGTGTGGCAATGAAGTAATCCACCCCGACCCCTAGCGCGCGGGCGATCGATGCCAGTGTCGAAAGGGAAGGGGAGGCCTGGTCGCGCTCGACCTGACTCAGATACCCGACCGACACACCCGATTGCGTTCCGAGTGCCTGCAGCGTCATGCGCAACGCATGGCGCCGCGCGCGGATCAGGGCACCGACCTTTGCCGCCTGCAGATTGTTGGCGATTCCCTCGGCGCGATTCATGCGATCCCTCTCTCAGGCCATCGATCAACCTTATCGAGTTCGGCCGATTTGACCAACCCGCGGTCGCGCGGGGCCGGATTCAAACACGCGCTCGTGCTGGAACCCCTCGGAAAAGCACAATATTTACCGTTGGTTAACCGTAAATACGTGGCATTTGAGCAACAATGGATGTTTGCCCTATTCCTGCCATGAGGTGGCCCCACTTCGTCCGCACTCGGAAACGACATTCCGGCCCATCGCATTGGTGCCGAACCCCGTACGGCGCAGTTGTGGCAGCAGGGCAACACTCCCGGCCCTGACTTCGGATTGCCGCTCTCGGATCGGAACCAGTGCACACCGGCACCCATTAGTTGCACACCAGCCGGTATAAAGGAGAATACATATGAACTCGCTCAAGACAGTGGCTCTCGCTGCCCTTTTGTCCACCACCGCTCTCGGCGGTGCCTTCGCTGCTGACGCCATTGGCGTTCCGGCACCCGCCGTTCCTGCTCCCGCTCCTGTCTATGACGCGGGCAGCGGTTTTGACTGGAATGGCTTTTATGCTGGTGCAAGCGCCGGCGCCCAGAACAACATCGATGCTGGCGAAACCGAATGGACCCTCGGGGCCCAGGCCGGTGTGAACGCCCAGTTCGATTTCTTCCTGGTCGGTGCTGAAGTTGCCCTCGACGGCGTCTTCGACGATCCCGACATGTACGCTTACGGTTCGGCTCTCGCCCGTGGCGGTGTTCTGGTGACCGAAGAACTGCTCGCCTATGGTGCTGTTGGTTACGGCACCGACTTTGACGCCGCCAACGGTGTTGGCGATCACGTCCTTGCCGGTGGTGGTCTCGAATTTGCCGCGACCGACGACGTTTCGATCCGTGGCCAGTATCTCTACGGTTGGGACCAGACCGGTGACGCGACGTCGAGCGACATCCACAAGTTCCAGATCGGCGCCAACTTCCACTTCTAATCGATCCGGATCGAATCTGGAGCGCGGTTCAGGGTCAATCGACCCGGACCGCACCCCATCACCGAGTCGCGAACGGCCCTGCATCTGCGGGGCCGTTTTTTGTATACGATTTCGTAAGGTTACCCAATTCCCTGTGCCAGAAAGGCAACAGCACGGACATTTGATGGCGATATTGTGCCGATCCAGGGGGTTGAACGCTGAAAGGGGATTGGAATTGGGCAAAGATTGGGCAATATGAAGACTGATCAACCCCCGTGCTGTGAGGTACTTTATGTCCATGCTCAAATCCACGCTGCTTGCTGCAGCTGCTACCGTCGCTGTCGCTTCGGCCGCCCAGGCTGCTGATCCGATCATGCCGATGCCCGTGACCCCGGTCGCTCCGGTTGTCGATCCCGTTTATGACTGGTCCGGTTTCTATGCCGGTGTTCGCGTTGGCGGCCAGAATGACACGGTCGATACCGATTGGCTCATCGGTGGCGAACTCGGCGTGAACGCACAGTGGGACATGTTCGTCCTCGGTGCCGAAGCTGCCGTTGACGCTGTCTTCGCAACTCCCGATACCTACGCATACGGTGAAATCACCGCTCGCGGTGGTGTGGCATTCTCCGAAGTGCTGCTGTACGGCACCGTCGGTTACGGTTCCGACTTTGACGCCGCCGGTGGCGTTGGCGACCACATCCTTGCCGGTGTCGGTGTTGAATTTGCCGCTACCGACTCCATCTCGGTCGATGGCCGCTATGTTTACGGTTGGGAACAGTCCGGCGCTGTCGGTGCCAGCGACATCCACAAGTTCACCATCGGTGCGAACTTCCACTTCTAGGAATCGAGGCTGGCAGGGCGGGGGCAACGCCAGCTCATTACCGATTTCGAAAAACGGTCCGGCATTTGCCGGGCCGTTTTTTTTGGTGCCAATGTTCGGCAATCTGCCGGGGCAACATCACACAAGTCCACGCATTTTAGCGCCATTGTTTGCCATGTTTTTCCGGGCAGGGACGGGCGCAATTTTAGTAAAATCTTATCCACGTTCCCAAGCTTGGCTTGAGAGCCGGCCCATCCGCGCAATAATGGCGTCAATTAACCTTAATGGAGTGACGCCAATGTCTTTCGCTGTTCGCATGGCGGCCGTTCTCGTCGCCGGCCTGTCTTTCGCCGGGCCTGCCCTTGCCCAGGATTATGGCCCCTACGGAGTCACCGGGTCGGCGAGCCTGGGAAGTGGCTATGGCTTTGATTGGGATGGCTTTTATGCCGGCGTGTATGGCGGCGGTGTGCCATTCGGCACCACCTCGTGGAACGCGGGCGTGTTCTCTGGTGTCAACGTTTCCATCGACAGCGCCGTGGTCGGTCTCGAAGCCCAACTCGGCGCCGACCTCGATGGCACCAATTCCATCGATGCCCTGCTGCTCGGCAAAGGCGGCGTCTCGCTGGGCGATGCCCTGATCTACGCCACCGGCGGCACCGGCATCGTCTCTGGCGGCTTCGGCTATGCCCTGGGCGGCGGCGCCGAATATGGCCTGACCGATTACATGAGCGCGCGCGGCGAGGTCCTGGGCACGGGCTCCTGGGGTTCGATGCCCTCCGATATGCGCGTCACCGCAGGTCTGGCGTTCCACCTCTAGAACGGAGCCGCCCGATCTCGCAAATGTGTTCGGTACCAGTCGCGGCGTCGCGCAGAGCGCGGCTGACCGCCTGTGTTCGCCCGAGCGGCGAGGACGAACGGCGCCGCGAAGACATGCCTGGAAACATGATAATTAAAGTCAGTTTTATCTCCCCTTGAAACCACTTGGGGGGTGGGTTAAGCCCTCTCCAAAGACAGGGGCTCGGATAGCCGCGAGTCCTTTCGCTCGGCTCCCAACCGGGCCCTACTGAAGGCTTGGCTGTCAATGAACGAACTGCTCAGCGCTTATCTGCCGATTCTGATCTTTGTGGGGCTCGCCGCCGTTATCGGTCTGGCGCTGCTGGTCGCCCCCTTCCTGATCGCCGTAAAGCGGCCCGATCCTGAAAAAGTTTCCGCCTACGAATGTGGTTTTGTCGCCTTTGACGATGCGCGCATGAAGTTCGATGTGCGCTTCTATCTGGTCGCGATTCTGTTCATCATCTTCGATCTCGAAGTGGCATTCCTTTTCCCCTGGGCCGTGGCCTTCGGTGAAGTCGGCTGGTATGGCTTCTGGTCGATGATGATTTTCTTGGGGGTTCTCACCGTCGGCTTTATCTATGAATGGCGCAAAGGTGCTCTCGAATGGGATTGAGTGACAACAATACTTTGGTTGCACCCCGGCCGCGTGGCGTTATCGACCCTGCGACCAGTCTGCCCGTCGGTGCGACTGATCCGTACTATGTCGAGGTCAACAACGAGTTGGCCGACAAAGGCTTTCTCGTCACCTCGACCGATGAGCTCATCAACTGGGCCCGTACCGGTTCGCTGATGTGGATGACCTTCGGGTTGGCCTGCTGCGCCGTGGAAATGATGCAGATGTCGATGCCGCGCTACGATTGCGAGCGCTTCGGCTTTGCACCGCGCGCTTCTCCGCGTCAGTCCGACGTGATGATTGTTGCGGGCACGCTGACCAACAAGATGGCCCCGGCGCTGCGCAAGGTCTATGACCAGATGCCCGAGCCGCGCTACGTCATCTCCATGGGCAGCTGCGCCAATGGCGGCGGATATTATCACTATTCCTACTCGGTGGTGCGCGGATGTGACCGCGTGGTGCCGGTCGATATCTACGTTCCCGGCTGCCCGCCGACTGCCGAAGCACTGCTGTATGGCGTGCTGCTGTTGCAAAAGAAGATCCGGCGCACCGGAACCATCGAGCGATAAGGCCAATCAATGGAAGACGCTCTTTCTGAACTCGGCGAGTACATTGCGCTCAAGCTGGGCGAGGCACTCGATGGGTACAATGTCGCCTATGGCGAGTTGACGCTCGAAGCAAAGCCCGACGCGATCCTCAATGTCATGCGCACCCTGCGCGACGACCCGCGTTGCCAGTTCATTTCCATCATCGATGTGTGTGGCGTGGACTATCCCGAGCGCGCCCAGCGTTTCGATGTGGTCTATCATCTGCTCAGCCCTCAGCAGAATGTCCGTATTCGCGTACGGGTCATGACGGACGAAGTAACGCCAGTTCCTTCAATTACCGGCGTTTTTCCTGGCGCGGACTGGTTCGAGCGCGAAGCCTACGACCTTTATGGCATCCTGTTCTCTGGGCACCACGATCTGCGCCGCATTCTGACCGACTATGGCTTCGACGGCCATCCGCTGCGCAAGGATTTCCCGCTGACCGGCTTTGTCGAGGTCCGCTACGACGAAGAGCGCAAGCGCGTCGTCTATGAGCCCGTCAAGCTGGCGCAGGAATTTCGGGATTTCGATTACCTTTCGCCCTGGGAAGGCACCGATTATGTGCTGCCGGGCGACGAGAAGGCCAAGCAATGACCGAGCACGATGTTCGCACGTTCAACATTAACTTTGGCCCGCAGCATCCTGCGGCTCATGGTGTCTTGCGGCTCGTTCTCGAGCTTGATGGCGAAGTGGTCGAGCGCGTCGATCCGCATGTGGGGCTGCTGCATCGCGGCACCGAAAAGCTGATCGAAGCCAAGACCTATCTGCAGGCGGTGCCCTATTTCGACCGCCTCGACTATGTCGCGCCGATGAATCAGGAGCACGCCTTTGCCCTGGCCATCGAAAAGCTTTTGGGAATCGAGGTGCCGTTCCGGGGGCAGCTTATTCGTGTGCTGTATTCCGAGATCGGGCGCATCCTCTCCCATATGCTCAATGTCACGACACAGGCGCTCGATGTTGGCGCGCTCACCCCGCCGCTTTGGGGATTCGAGCAGCGCGAACAGCTCATGGTTTTCTATGAGCGCGCTTCGGGCTCGCGCATGCACGCCGCCTATGTGCGTCCCGGTGGCGTCCATCAGGATCTGCCGCAGGACTTGATCGACGATATCGCCAAATTCACCGAAACCTTCCCCAAGGCTCTCGAAGATCTCGATCAGCTCATTACCGGCAATCGCATCTTCAAGCAGCGCAACGTTGATATTGCTACTGTTACGCTCGAGGATGCCTGGGCATGGGGCTTTTCCGGTGTCATGGTCCGCGGCTCGGGTGCGGCATGGGATCTGCGCAAGAGCCAGCCCTACGAGTGCTACGACCAGCTCGAATTCGATATCCCAGTCGGCAAGAACGGTGACTGCTATGATCGCTACCTCATCCGGATGGAGGAGATGCGTCAGTCCAATTTGATCATGCGCCAGTGCATTGATCTGCTCAATTCACCCGAAGGGCAGGGGCCGGTCTCGACAATGGACGGCAAGGTTGTTCCGCCCAAACGCGGCGAGATGAAGCGCTCGATGGAAGCGCTCATCCACCACTTCAAGCTTTACACCGAAGGCTTCCGCGTGCCCGAGGGTGAAGTTTACGCGGCCGTCGAAGCGCCCAAGGGCGAGTTTGGCGTCTATCTGGTGTCCGATGGCACCAACAGGCCGTATCGCTGCAAGATTCGCGCGCCCGGGTTCGCGCATCTGCAAGCCATGGATTTTCTCTGTCGCGGGCACCTTCTGGCTGACGTTTCGGCCATTCTGGGTTCCCTCGACATCGTGTTCGGAGAGGTTGATCGCTAATGAGCGTGCGTCGCCTTGCAGAAGAAGCAGTCCAGCCCGAGAGTTTTTCCTTTTCGAAGGAAAATACGGCCTGGGCAAAAAAACGTATCGCCATGTATCCGGCCGGACGCCAGCAGTCAGCGGTCATTCCGCTGCTCATGCGCGCCCAGGAACAGGATGGCTGGGTGTCGCGCGCGACGATCGA